>CBDUEZ010000368.1:0-4228 GCA_965366355.1 uncultured bacterium | reverse complement strand
CGCCCATCTGAGCGACCTCGCCCGGGACGGGGTCACCACCGTCGAGGTGAAGTCCGGATACGATCTCACCACGGCGGGCGAGATCCGCATGCTCGAGGTGGCCCATGCGGCCGGGCGCCTGGCGAATGTTCAGGTGCAGGGCACGCTCCTCGGTCTCCACGCGCTCCCGCCCGAGTTCGAGGGGCGCAGGAGCGAGTATGTCGAGCTCGTGGCCCGGGAGATGATCCCCGCCGCGCGGCAGGCCCGCGTCGCCCGTCAGGTCGACGCCTTCGTCGAGGGGTTCGCCTTCTCGGTCGAGGAGTGCGAGCGGGTGTTCGCCGCGGCGAGAGAAGCCGATATGGGACTGCGGATCCACGCAGACCAGCGCTCCGATTCCGGCGGGGGTGAGCTGGCCGGCCGCTGGGGAGCCGCCTCGGCCGATCACCTTGAGCGCACGAGTGCCGACGGGGTGCGCGCGATGGCGCAGGGAGGGTGTGTCGCGGTCCTCCTGCCGGGCGCCTACCTCACTCTACGCGACGACCATCCGCCGCCGGTGGCGGCCTTCCGGGAAGAAGGGGTGCCGTTTGCGGTCGCTACCGACCTCAACCCTGGATCGTCGCCGGTGCGGTCTCTACGCGCGGCCGGGAGTCTGGCCTGCTCCCTCTTCGGACTCCGCCCCGCCGAAGCGCTGGCCGGAATGACCCGAGAGGCGGCAAGGGTGCTGCAGCTTCCGGATCGCGGCCGCCTGGCCGTGGGCCTGCGGGCCGATCTCGCGGTCTGGGACGTAACCAGGCCGGAGGAACTGCTCTATTGGATCGGGGGCTCCCCTCTGAGCAGCCGTGTGGTCGGCGGCGCTGTGGACGAGAGGGCGGGGGGCTAGAGGCCCCCGCCGCCCGCTGGCCGCCGCACGGGCGGGCGCGCCGTGCCACCCCCGGTGCTGCGGGTGGGCGCCGAACGTGTGGCCGGCGCACTGCTGCGCACGGGCGCAGGCCGAGCCGCCCCTCCACCGCTGCTCCGTGTAGGAGCCGATCGAGCGGGCGGCGCACTGCTGCGGGTCGGCGCCGAACGGGTGGCCGCGCCACTACTGCGCGTCGGCGCCGTGCGAGTCGCTGCCCCACCACTGCTGCGGGTCGGCGCCGTGCGGGTGGCCGCGCCGCTGCTGCGCGTCGGCACCGACCGGCTGGTCGTACCACTGCTGCGCGTCGGAACCGTCTGCGTCGGGCGACTCGTCGACGAGCGCGTCGGAACCGAACGCGTCGACCGCGTAGTCGACGAGCGCGTCGGCACGGAGCGGGTTGTCGCTCCGCTGCGCGAGGGCGTGGCAGAACTCCGCGTCGGCCCCGAGTTCCGGGTCGACGGGGTCGTCGAACGCGACGGGGCCGCGCCCCCCGAACGAGTCGTGGGAACGCGGCTGGTGGGCGTCGCCGTCGGACGAGTGGTGGTTCCCGCCGTCGGGGGCGATCCCCCTCGAGTCGACGGAACGGCCCGCGTGGGTGCGGCGCCCCCGCTCCGTGTCGGTGCCCGACCGGCCGAGGGCGTCGACCGGGTGGTGGGCGTGCGGGTCGTCGGGGGAGTGCGGGTGCTCGGCGGGGCCGTGGTTCCGCGCACGCCATCCGACGGGCGAGCCCGGGGCGAAGCCGCCGTGGGCGGGGCCGCGCCCGGACCGGTGCGACGCGTAGTCGGAGCCGCCCGGTCGGTCGGGGTCCGCGCGGGAACCGCGCGACCCGTGCCGGCCGAGGGTGCGGCCGATGGACGCCCGCTCGGGGCGGCCGTCGAGGTTCCGCGCGCGGTCGGCGCCACGGCCCGACCCGTCGGGGCCCGCGTGGCGGGAGCCGGCTGCGACGTCACCGCGGGCGTGGCACCACGGGGACGCGCCGTGCGACCCGTCGACTGTGACCCTCCGGCGCCTTCCTTGTAGGTGGGCCCCGTCGGACCGTACGCCCAGGGCGAGCCGGACCGCGATCCGCCGACGACCCAGTTGCCGCCGTAGCGCCCGCCGTAATTGCCCGCCCAGCGTGAACCCCAGCCCGAGCCCCGCCCGTAGTCCCATCCCGAGCCCCATCCACCCCACGGATCATTCGCCCAATAGGGGCCCCACGAGGGCCAGAAGGGGTCGGGTCGGTAGATGAACGCCCCGGCCCAGACATCGACGCCCCACCCACGCCACGGACGGCGGAAGCGATAGTGATCGAAGTAGCGGGCCGTTCGCACGCCGCGGTAGCCATACGTGGGTCCGGCCACGATGCAGTCGTAGTAGTGAGCCGAACGCCAGGTCGTCGTGTAGGTCCAGACGTCCCAGGCCCACGGATCGTAATAGGCCGCACAGCGCCCCACACCATACGAATCGTAGGCGGACTGTCCGTGGTAACCACCGCGGAAGTCGTAATCGTAGTAGGAGTCCGATCCCGAGTAGATCCCCATGCCACCGGCGCCCCACAGCGAGGTGCCGGTCGTGACGGAGACCCCGGCCCAACTCCCGCCACCGTATGCGCCGAAGCCCAGACTGACCCCGTCATAGAGTCCGGTGCCGACCCCGAACCCCAGGGAGAAGCCCTGGCCAGAGGCACCCGCAGGCACCAGGGCCATCATGAGCGACGCCATCGCGAATCGAACTCGTATCGTACGCACCTGACCTACCCTCCGGTGGTGGAATCCACCCACATCAAAAGCAGGGAACATGCCACCGTCCCCCCTGGGTGCCCAACCTGTTGTGAATCCACAGCTTCGGCCACTCGATGATACAATACGCTCGACCGGCCGGCGGCGCGAGTTGTCATACGGGGTGGACAGGTGCGCGACGGAGTGTGGCGCGTGGGGGACGCTCGCCCGTCACCCACCCAGCCAGAGCAACACGAGCCAGACCAGGACCAGAACGACAAAGGGGGTCACGGTAAGAAGGAGCCGCGCGCCGGTCCCCGCCGGCCGAGAATCGTCGTCGTCGGGGGTGGGGGAGTCGGGTGGTGAAGAGCTCACGAGGCGCCTTTCCGTGTGGAGCGAGGAGGCGGGTTCGAGCGAGATGACTTGCCCTACCGCGCCAGAGGTGGAAGATTGTGAGACGTGCCCGGAGACTGCGACCACCGATACGTCGGGATCGCACCCGGGCCCCCCGGCTTTCCGCTTCCGGAAAGTCGAGTCCCCTGATCGAAGCTGCCGGGTCGTCGAGTCCACGAGGCAAGTGTGGACGATGTGTACCGATCCCGCCAGCCTTCAGTTTGTGTCGGGGGTTCATCCGCCGGTTCGGGCTCGAGCCCGAAACAGCGTTCTCATACGGTGCGTTCGCGGAGAACCGCGGCCGTGCCGAACGAATCTCACAACGACGACGAACAGACGTGAGCGACGAATCCCCCCTAGGGGTCCTGGAAGTGCTGGGCGGTGGGTCGGGTTTCATCCGGCGGCAGGATGCCGGATACATCCCCAGCAAGGAAGACATCTACGTCGGGTCCAGGGTCATCAACAAGTTCGGTCTCCGGACCGGTGACGAATTGAACGGCCAGGTCGGCAATCGCCCAAAATCGGGAAAGAGCCCCCCGCTGGTCCATCTCCGCACCGTCAACGGACGCCCCCCCGAAGACGCGAAGAACCGGCCCGACTTCGACCGGCTCAGCGCGATGCACCCCGATCAGCAACTCCGCCTCGAATGCGGGCGCACGATCATGGGGCAACCCGACCACACGAACCGCGTGATCGACCTGTTCTGCCCGTTCGGTAAGGGGCAGCGGGCGATGATCGTCGCCCCCGCCAAGGCGGGTAAGACGACGGTCATGCAGTCGGTGGCCGAGGGGATCGTGACCAACAACCCCGAGTGTACGCTGTTCATCCTGCTCGTCGACGAGCGGCCCGAAGAGGTCACGGAGATGGAATCCGTGGGCTTCGGAGAGGTGATCGCCTCGACGTTCGATCGCCAGTCCGATCGACACACGCAGGTCGCCGAGATGACCCTCGAGCGCGCCCGCCGCCGGGTCGAACACGGCGAAGACGTCGTCATCATTCTCGACTCCATCACCCGCCTCGCCCGCGCCTACAACACGTCGGAGCAGGGCAGTGGCCGCACGTTGTCGGGCGGCCTCGACGCGCAGTCGCTGGAGAAGCCGAAGAGGTTTCTCGGGAGCGCCCGCAAGATCGCCGACCATCAGGGCGGGGGGTCGTTGACGATCATCGCCACCGCGCTGGTCGACACGGGCAGTCGCATGGATCAGGTGATCTTCGAGGAGTTCAAGGGCACCGGCAACAGCGAACTCGTGCTGTCGCG
>CBDUEZ010000367.1:0-4247 GCA_965366355.1 uncultured bacterium | reverse complement strand
ACTGAACCGGTCCCTTCGACAGGGTGCGAGATCGACGACCGGGCCCGGCGCCGAAGCGCCGGGCCCGTTCTACGTCATCGCACCGTGGGACGAGTCGGACTGAACCACCCCACTAGTAGCGGTACTGCTCCGGCTTGTAGGGACCCTCTTTCGGTACGCCGATGTAGGCCGCCTGCTCATCCGACAGTTCCGACAGCCGCGCCCCGATCTGGGCCAGGTGCAGCCGTGCGACCTTTTCGTCGAGGTGCTTCGGGAGCACGTAGACCTTCTTGCCGTACTCGCCTGAATTCTTCGCCAGTTCGATCTGCGCGAGCACCTGATTGGTGAAACTCGCGCTCATGACAAAACTCGGATGGCCCGTGGCACAGCCGAGGTTCATGAGCCGGCCCTCGGCGAGAATCAACACGCTGTGCCCGTCGGGAAAGACGAACTCGTCATACTGGGGCTTGATGTTGATTCGCTCGATACCGTCGATCTTCTTCAGGCCGGCCATATCGATCTCGTTGTCGAAGTGACCGATGTTGGCGACGATGGCCTTGTCTTTCATCTTCGCCATGTGCTGGGCCGTGATGATGTCTTTGTTGCCCGTGGCGGTGATGAAGAGGTCTGCCGATTCGAGCACGTCTTCCAGGCGCAGCACCTGGAAGCCCTCCATCGCCGCCTGAAGCGCACAGATGGGGTCGATCTCGGTCACCACCACCCGCGCGCCCTGTCCCTTCAGCGCCTGCGCGCAGCCCTTTCCGACGTCCCCGTATCCGAGCACGACGGCCATCTTGCCGGAGAGCATCACGTCGGTCGCGCGGTTCAGACCGTCGACCACGGAATGCCGGCACCCGTAGAGGTTGTCGAACTTCGACTTCGTCACCGAGTCGTTGACGTTGATGGCGGGGAACATCAGCGATCCGTCGCGCTCCATCTCGTAGAGCCGCATCACTCCGGTCGTGGTCTCCTCCGAGACCCCGCGAATGTTCTTCGAGATGCGATGCCACGTCCGGTCGTCCTTCTCGAGGGTCCGCTGCAGCAGTCCCACGATCACTCCCCACTCCTCCGGGTCGGACTCCGGGTCGAAGGCGGGTACGGCTCCGGCCTTCTCGAACTCGACCCCCTTGTGGAGCAGGAGCGTGGCGTCACCGCCATCGTCGACGAGAAGGTCCGGACCGGATCCGTCGGGCCAGGCGAGTGCTTGGTCGGTGCACCACCAGTACTCCTCCAACGTTTCGCCCTTCCAGGCAAAGACGGCCGATCCCCGGGGATCATCGGGCGTGCCGTCGCGACCCACCGCCACGGCGGCCGCCGCATGGTCCTGGGTGGAGAAGATGTTGCAGGACACCCAACGCACATCGGCACCGAGGTCGACGAGGGTCTCGATCAACACCGCGGTCTGCACCGTCATGTGGAGCGACCCCATGACCTTGAAGCCGGCGAGGGGTTGCTGGGGTCCGAACTCTCGGCGCGCCGCCATGAGGCCGGGCATCTCCTGCTCCGCGAGGCGGATCTCCTTCCGACCCCATTCTGCGAGCGAGAGGTCACGGACCTTGAAGGGGGGACGGCCGGTAGCGGCTTCAGTGCGATCGATCATGGTGGATTCCATCTAATCAGGCTCCGGAAGAGGAAGGGGTCGAAGGTTTAGGTTGAACAGGGCGTACTGCGGACTGCAGGAAGAGCAGGGGGCCGCGTCCCGCGGGGTCGGGCCGCAGGGGCACCCAACCCGAGGGGGTCAGGCCGGCGTCCTCGAGCCAACGGGTCATGCTCTGGCCATCGAATCCCGGCCAGAGATGTCCCATCTCCTCGCCCAGGTCGGTGCGGTCATGCTCCCGCATGTCGACGATGATCAAGCGGCCGCCCGGTCGAAGGACCCGCCGGACGTCGCGAAGGGCGACCTCGGGATCCGCCACGTGATGAAGCACGAGCGAAAGAACCGCGAGGTCGATCGACTCCGACGGCAGGGGGAGGGCCTCGAGTTCGCCCCTGTGGAACGAGGCGTTGTCGGTAGCAGAGAGGCGCCGCCGGGCCGCCGCGAGCATCTCGGGAGACCGGTCGACGATGGCGATTCGATCGACGAAGGGCGCGATGGCCGACGCGAGAATTCCCGTGCCCGCGCCGAGGTCGGCCACCGACCATGTCGGATCGAGCAGGCCGAAGAGGGGGAGAAGATCGGCGCGAATGCCGTACAGTTCGGCTCGGATCTCGTCCCAGCGTTCGGCCGACGCCGAGAAGAAGTCCCTGGCGCGATCCTGCCGCTGAGCCAGTACCGCCTCCGCCCGCTCGTGGTCGGCCGCGAGTCGCCCGTCAGCAGACAGCTGCTCCCGCACGATGTCCCACAGTCGGGACTGATCGGGCGCCAGATCGGCCACCCGCCGATAGGGGCGACGCGTTCCCTCGCTCCTGGAGGTCACCCATCCGTCTTCGGCCAGCACACGAAGGTGTCGGCTGACCGTCGGTTGGGGCAGCTGAAGAGCCTGGCAGAGTTCCGATACGGAATATTCACGGCGCTCGAGCACGGCCAACAGGCGGCAGCGCGTCACGTCACCGAGTGTGCCCAGGTGGCCGAATACGGGAGGAGGCGTTAATATATTCATGTATGCGGATGAAAGATTGAATACTCTCCGTCCGCCGTCAAGGGATCCTGGCGAGCCCTGGAGGGTTCACTCTGAAGCAGGAATCACCTCAGCTGGATTGTGCATGCGACTCTACGCGATTGAAGACAACGTTCATGCCGTGGACTTCGGACCGGTCGAGATTCTTTTCTATCATGGGCGTCCCGTCGCGTTGAAGCATTACGCCGACAAGATCCTCTTCGTGATCACGGAGAATGTCACCCGGGACGTGCCGTTCCGCAGAAGCTTCCGCACCGGTTGGACGGGCAAGGTCGAAGTGACCGGCGGTCAGGCCGCCCTGGAGGAGCGCATCCTCGAGGCGATTCAGGCGATGCCCGCTCCCGCTTGACCCTGATGGGGTCCTGACGGAGCTTTGAGAAGCTTCGTTGAGTTTGTTTCCGTCATTCTCCTGTGAGTTGACGTGCATCCAGAGCATCCCGCGGCGCGACACGCGCACCACCATGTCGAACCGCACGACGATATCATCTATCCGTCGGCCATTCCCTTCGTTCTTGTTCACCTCGCCTGTTTCGGTGCGTTGTGGACCGGAGTGTCGGCAACATCGGTCGCCGTCGCGGTCGTCCTGTATCTAGTGCGTATGTGGGGGATCACGGCCGGATTTCATCGCTACTTCTCCCATCGGTCGTACAAGACCAGTCGGGTCATGCAGTTCCTCCTCGCGTTCATCGGCCAGAGTTCGGCCCAGCGGGGCGTGATCTGGTGGTCGGCGATCCATCGGCACCACCACCTGCATTCCGACACCGAAGACGACATCCACTCCCCGCGGCATATGGGTTTCTTCCACTCCCATGTGGGATGGATCTTCCGGCCCATGCGCGCGTCGGCCGACTACTCCACGACGCCCGACCTCACGCGTTTTCCGGAACTGGTCTGGCTCGATCGTTTCCACCTGCTCCCGGCGATCGCACTCGCGGTCGGGTGTTTCCTGCTCGGGGGGTGGGAGATGTTGGTGGTCGGGTTCTTCTGGTCGACCGTCGTGCTCTACCATTGCGTCTTCTTCATCAACTCCATGGCGCATGTGGTGGGATCCCAGAGGTACCTCACCGGCGACGACTCGAGAAACAACTGGTGGCTCGCGCTGATCACGCTCGGAGAGGGGTGGCACAACAACCACCACCACTACCAGAGCGCCACCGCCCAGGGCTGGCGCTGGTACGAGATCGATATTTCGTACTACGTGCTCAAGGCGATGTCGTGGACCGGCCTGGTCTGGGATCTTCGCGCTCCGCCCGAGCGGGTGCTGAACAACGAGCAGCCGGTCGGCAAGAAGGTCCTCGAGAAGGTCGCGTCGCAGTTGGCGGCGACCGTGCCGGTCGAGGGGTTGGCACTGGAGCTGCGCGAGCGTTGGTCGCGCAGTCACGTGCTCGACGATCTCCTCGATGTCGCGCGGCGCACGCGTGAAGAAGCCGAGGTGAGACTCGAGGCGTTGACGATGCCCCATCTTCCAAGCCTGGAGGAGCTCGAGAACAGGGCGCGCGAGATGTTCAACGACTCGCCCTCACTCGAAGAAATCGCCGAGAGAGCGCGGGAGATGGTTCTCGAGGCCCTGTCGGCTCATCTGCTCGATGAGGGTCTCGCACCGGCCTGATCGCCGGCGTCTACTGAGGCCATCGGGGCGCCCCCCCCCGG
>CBDUEZ010000366.1:0-4247 GCA_965366355.1 uncultured bacterium | reverse complement strand
GTACAAACCGAAGCCAAACACGAGGTGGGTCGTGAGACTCTTCACTCGGGCGCGAACCGGGCTCGGAGTCCTCGATCCCGCGATCCCAAGACCGAGCGATGGCTGCAATACGAAGAACGGGAATACGACCGTCACGAGTCCGTAGGTGAGCGCCGGGAGCAAGGTCGGACTCGCCAGCCAGTCACCGGAAACGACCGACACGAACCCGACGGCCAACACGACACCGATCGTGTAGTGAGTCGCCCAGCCGACCGCACATTCCCTGGGCCTTCGCGCCGAGTCACGAATGTTCGTGTGGCGGAATGTGCCCTCGGGGACGTGCCGGATCCATCTCCCGAGCAGGCAGAAGTCGAGGGACGACACACCCAGGGCCCTCTTCAGGAGCGCGTTCCAGACGTCCATGACCAGCGTGGCCCCAGCACCGATCGCCAGTCCCGCCAAAACGGTGGATAGACTCATACCCGCACCATCCTCCCGGCGCCGCCGCCACGCGATCGACTCCGCTCGATGATGAACTCAGCGACGAGAACGTTGATGAGCCAGCCCGCGCCCATGGCGACCGCGCGACCCGACTCGCCGGGCCAGGTTCCGAGGACGAGCCACGGAAGGTGGGTGAAGACCTGCGTGCCCGCGCCAAGGCCGATGGCGTACCCACGCATCATCCAGGCGCCATGCGCTTTGAAGTCCCGACGGAGGGCAGCCTCGATCCCCATGAGGATCGAGAGCACCATCGCCGAGCCGAACACCAGTCGGAGCACGTAGAGAAACTCTCCGTCTCCTTCAGGCCACGGATAGAAGTGGGCCATCCACAGGCCCGTAAGGGCAGCCACCAGGCCGAACCCGGCCAGGTAGCGGCCGGCCGCGCGGTGCCAGGCGGGCCACCGCCGACGTAGGGTCGGGGCGAACAGGAGCGCTCCGAGAATGCTGTAGGGTACTGCGGCGACGATGTGCAGCACTACCGGGAGCGGCGCAGCGAAGAAGCGAGCGCTGGACGGTGAAGCCGTGCCCCCGGCCAGTTCGACCAGACGGGCCACCCCGGCCGCGGCCGGCGCAACGCTCAACAGAATGAGCATGCCCGGCGTGACCAGCGAAGATCGATGTGAACGCATCATCGTCAGCCCCTGGACGCGATCCGCAGACCGATCATCGTCACGACGTCATTGCGGCGGGTCTCCAGGCCGGTCAGGTAGTCGCGCGCCTCCAGCCGTAGACGCACACGACGGTAGCCGAACTCGGCGCCAGCGCTGCCGTAGGCGGCCACCTGCTGGGTGGTCGCGACAGACCCGCGATGGTCGTAGGCTCTCGCTCCCGCACCCACTCCCGCGAAGGGACTGAAAGACCACGAGTTACGCGAAAGCCACCGAGGCGCGCGCACCTCCGTGCCCACGTCGAACAGATAGACGTTGAGCTTGGGGTTCCCGGCCGCGACCACGTCGCGGCTGCGGGCCCAGCCGAGCGTCGTAGTGAAGGCGAGCGATGGCTGCCGAACGTAGGCGAGTTGGACGGCGTTCACGCCGCCCCGCTCGAGAACGTCCCGCTGCGCACCGGTCGGGATGAATCTGCCGGCCGGAACAACGAGCTCCCAACTGCGCTGGGGCCCCGTCGCGCCCTGGGCCTGGGCGGGTTGGCTCGTGCCAGCGAAGAGGCCCACCACTGCGATAGCGGAAAGGACGGTGCGGGTGACAACGCTTCGGTTGACCATGGGCGATTCCTTTCTTGTTCGAGGGTCGACTACCGTGACACGCTCGAAGGTGGCGGCCGACTCGGCATGGCGAAATGCGCACTGGTCACACATTATTTGTGCACGAAACGCAATATTAGACGGTGAGCCCCCTGCATGTCGGCACCTGATCTGAATCTGTTGATCACGCTCCACGCGATCCTGTCGGAGGGGAGCGTCACGGGGGCAGCCAAACGCCTTCAACTGAGTCCGTCCGCGGTAAGTCGCGGGTTGGGCCGGCTGCGACAGACCACCGGCGACCCTCTCCTCGTCCGGGCCGGGCGCGGACTGGTCCCGACCCCCCGAGCACTCGAGCTTCGCGATCGCGTCGGACAGCTCGTCAACGATGCCGAAGCCGTCCTCCGTCCCGCAGCCAAGCCGGACCTACGGCTGGTGACCCGAACCTTCACCGTCCGCAGCAGCGACGGTTTTGTGGAGAACTTCGGGCCGGGCCTTCTGGCTCGGGTGGCCGAAGAGGCGCCTGGGGTGCGACTGCATTTCGTGCAGAAGGTGGAGACAAGCACCGCAGCGTTGCGTGGCGGACCGGTCGACCTCGAGACAGGCGTGGTCGCGCAAACGACCGGTCCGGAGCTTCGCGTCCGTTCGCTGTTTCGGGACCGATTCGTCGGCGTCGTGCGAAAGAGACATCCGCTGGCCCGGGGCCAATTGACTCCGGCCCGCTACTTCGGCGCCGACCACGTCAGCGTCTCACGCACCCGCATCCTGCAGGGTCCCATCGACGATGCGTTCGAGCAGGTCGGACAGGCGCGGCACATCGTTACGGTCGTGAGCGGCTTTGGACTCGCGCTCTCCCTCGCCCGGGTCACCGATCTGGTCGCGACCGTGCCCGAGCGCCACACGGGGAACCTGCGTACGGGGATGCACACCTTCGACCTCCCGGTGTCGACGCCCGAAATCAAGGTGTCGATGCTCTGGCACCCGCGGCTTCATTCAGACCCCGTGCACCGATGGCTTCGCGGGCTCGTGCTCGACGTCTGTGAGAAGAATCTCGGCGCTTGATCTGGAGGCTCCGGAGACGCGCTAGAGATCCCGCAACAGCTCCATCGGTGCGATTCGGCGCGCCCGCCGCAGGGGTCCGATCAGGGCGAGGGCGGTGACGACGGCGAGGGTCCCGACGGCCACCCCGACCCCAGGGGCGGTGATCGGGGGAAGCGGACCGAGCCAGACGGACAGGAGCCGGGCCGCGAGAGCCCCGACGCCGAGCCCGATCAATGCCCCCGGAACGACGAGGCGAATCGCCCCTCGCACGAGAAAGCGCCCGATGCGCGGGAAGGGCGCTCCAAGAGCGCGCCGGATCGAAAGCTCGCGCTCCCGCACACGGACCCAGCGGAGAAAGTGGGAGTGTACGGCACCGGCCGCGACCATCAGGCTCACGATCCCGAAGGTGAGAGCGAGGCGAGCGAGGAGCACCTCGACTACGCGCGACCGAACGAGCATTCCATCGAGGGTCTCGAAGGGGCGCAGGGCCAGGCCCAGCGGTCGCAGTCGCGAGAGCAGCGAGGCTACCGTGGCGTTTTCACCGCGCGCGTGGAGTACCACGTTCTCGATCGGCTCGTCGCCCCAACCGCGGTAGACCGTCGGGCGCACGTCACCACTGCCCCACGTCGCGTCCTCGACGATTCCGCTCACTCGGAGCGGAAGCGAGTCGCCGACCATGAGCGTGCGCCCGACTGCTCCGTCGCCCCATCCCAGTTCCCGGGCGAGGCCGCGCGACACCACGGCTTCGGAAGATCCGCGAGCGGGTGCGCCCGAGACGAGGGTCGACCCGATCACGTCGAAGAACGCGGGGGTCACCGACTCGGAGGCGAACCCGCGCACCTCTCCGGACGGGGCGGCCACGGAGTCCCATGCCGCGCCGTATACCGGAAGGCGGGCAGTGAGCGCAGCAGCCGCTCCGAGTTCGGCCAGGAGTCGATCAGCCGAGGGGGCGGTCGCCCCACTCGTCGCCGACACGAAGTGGACGGCGGTGTCGCCGTTCCGGAACCCGACGAAGTCACCGTCCAGCGCCTGGAGGGTCGAGAGGAAGAGCCCGGTCACCACGACGAGGGTCGTGGCGAGTGCTACCTGAGCGCCAAGCCCGGCTGAGGCGAAGCGGCTCGAGCCGGGTCCCCGCCCGACGGCGCTCGAACGCGCGAGGTGCAGCGCCACCACGATTCCGGGAATCGCGGCGACCACCGACGACGCAGCGCCCGCCAACGCGGCAACGGCGAAGGTCCCGCCGTCGATGGTCACTCGAATACCCGTCGCGCCGCCAAGGATCGGAAAGAGCCAGGGCGCCACTGCGGCCAGCGCCCCCGCAATCGCCACCGCCAGCCCCGCAGCTCCTGCCGCCAGCACAACCGACTCGGAAATGAGCCGTGCCCAGGTCTCGGCCGGCCGCGCGCCGAGTGCGCTCCGAAGTCGGTACTCGCTGCGACGGGCCACAGTGTCGGAAACGATCAGGTTGGCCCCGGTCAGGAGCGTCGTCACCCACACGGCAGTGGCGAGCGCGAGCAACACCCCGAGA
>CBDUEZ010000365.1:0-4256 GCA_965366355.1 uncultured bacterium | reverse complement strand
CCAGGGCGAGTCCCACGAACGCGCCGCCCGCCACCGAACGCAGGGCCTGAAGTGCGACACCACCCCGCCCGTTACCCTCCCCCGCCCGGCCTCCGCGACGGGGTCGGAAAGGGCGGAGGCCGCACCGCGGGAGTGGGCTGTTCAGCGAGCAGCCGAAGCACCTCTTCGACGGCCCGCTCGAGCTGAACGTCGCGTCCCTCGGCCACCGACACCGCGTCGATCAGCACCTCGATGTCGGGCGGCACACCCTCGTTTTCGGCCACCCACACATTGTCGAGTGGATCGAAAACGGCGTTGTCGGGGGCCGTCAGGGCACCCCCGTCGATCAGGGAGTAGTGCACCGACGACTTCACGAGGCCGCCCCATGTGCGGGCGCCGATCAGCGGTCCCACATTTTGCTGGCGGAACGCCCATGGAAAGTAGTCTCCGCCCGAGCCCGCGAGCTCGTTGATGAGGAGCGCTTTGGGCCCAAGGATTCCCTGCGGCAGCCGGATCGGATCGCCATTGGGGACCTCGTTCGTGATCGAGGCCCGGAGCGATCGGTTCATGTAGTCGACCATGTAGTCGTCGAGGTTGCCCCCGCCGTTGAAGCGCTCGTCGATCACGAGTCCCTCTTTGTCCTGCTGCGCGAAGACGTAGCGATCGAACGAGGTCGTGCCGGGGCCCCCGGTGTTCGGGATCCACGCGTAACCGAGACGTCCGCCGCTCAACGCATCGACGCGGCGCCGGTTGTCTTCGACCCAGCCGCGCTGCCTCAGGCCCGCCTCGCTGCGGATCGGCTCGACCGTCTCGGTCCAGCTCCCCTCGAAGGTCGGGGAGTCGTTCAGATGCACGACGGTCTGTCGGCCCGCGGTGCCGTCGAACAGGCGATAGGGATCGTCGGCCGTGGTGAGTTCGACCCCGTCGACGCCGACCAGATAGGTGCCCTCGCCTACACGCATTCCCGCGCGGTCCAGCGGCGCCGCGAGATTGGGATTCCAGCTTTCGAAGGTATAGATCCTGGAGATCCGCCAGCGGCCCGCATCGGGCTCGAGGTCGGCGCCGAGCAGGCCCACCCGCACGGTGTCGACCGACGGGAGGTCGCCCCCGAACACGAAGGAGTGGCCGACCGACAGCTCCCCGTTGACCTGATCGAGCACGTAGTTCAGGTCGGAGCGATGCTGGACCCACGGCACCAGGGGCTCGTAGCGGCGACGCACGGCGTTCCAGTCGTTGCCGTGCATGCCCGGGTCGTAGAAGAAGTCGCGCTCGTAGTGCCACGCCTCGGCGAACATCTGTTGCCACTCCGCGTGGCGATCCAGCTGCATACGGAGCGCCAGTTCCACCCGCCCTGCATTGCCCTCGGGCGCGCGCTCGGTGCCGACCACGTGCCAGTTGGCGCCTCTTCGGAAGAGCATCTTCTTCGCGTCGGCCGAGATCGCCACCGAGAAGACACCCTCGGTGAATACCTCCGCCTCGCGGTCGTCGACCGAGAACTTGTGGAGCGTTGCGCCGTTCGCGATGAAGACCGTGCCCGCCGGGCCCGCGTAGGTGGCGCGGTATCCCGCGGCCGGCATGGGGAGCGCCAGGATGCGGCGCTCGATGCCGTCGAAGTCGATTCTCACCGCGTCGTCTTCATCGTCGCCGGCCTCGTCGCTCGCGTCGGCGCTCTCCGGCGCGGCCTCGTCGTCGCTGACCCCCTCGGTCACCTCTTCTTCATCGGACTGCGGCAGGAAGGGGGTCTCGTCGTCGGCCCGAAGCACCATCAGGTAGGGCGTGAAGGTCGTCGACGCGCCGATCGAGCTGGTATTCGCCCACCCCGACGAGAGGGCGTAGTTCGTGCTGGCCACGAAGTAGAGGTAGCGCCCGCCCCGGTCCCAGGAGGGAGCGAGAGCATGCGCCATGGGGTCGGTGAGGGGCGTGGCCACACCCGTCTCCGTCGACCACACCACGATGCGGGCGAACATGTTGGAGAAGGTCTTCGAGTAGGCCAACCACTTCGAATCGGGCGACCACACCAGGCCCATCGCGCCCCGCTCGAGGTTGGAGCCCCCGGCATCGGCGGTGCGAATGGTGCCGCTCCCGACGTCGACCACACGCACGCGCACATCGTCGTCGACGAAGGCGATGGACTCGCCGTCGGGCGACCACGAGGCGTCCCACGCCATCACCGACTCGCCGATATCGATGCGGCGCTCTTCGCCGGTGCCCATCTGATCGGCGATCACGAGCTCGTAGCCCGAGCCGTCGTCGCTGAACCAGGCGATGTGGCCGCCGTCGGGCGACCAGAGGGGCACACGATCGGCCACCCCCGAGCTCCGGGTCAGGTTGCGACTGTCGCCGTTTTCGACCGGGGCCGTGAACACCTCACCCCGCGCCTCGACCAACACCCGCTGGCCGGTGGGCGACAGCGATGCGTTCGTGGCCCGCGGCGTGACGTCTTCCCAGCGGGTCTCCGCCCAGGGAAAGTCGCCCCGCACGGTGATGTCGACCCGGCTCAGCGCGCCGCTCTCGGCATCCAGGAGATGGATGTAGCCGTCCTGCTCCAGGGCGAGCGTTCCGCCGCGGCCGCTCAACCACTTGGCCTCGGCATCGTCGAAGCGGGTCAATTGGGCGAGGGCCTCGGTCGCGGGGTCGTACGACCACACGTTCATCGCCCAGTCGCGGTCGCTCAGAAAATAGATCGTGTCGCCCATCCAGAGCGGCTGGATGTCGGTCGTGCGCTCGTCGTTGGGCAGCCGCACTTCCGATAGGTCGCCCACGTCGAGGATCACCAGCGGGGTATTCTGCCCGCCGCGATAACTGCGCCACTCGACATCCCACCGCGACATGCGGTCGATGACCATGCGCTGCCCGTCGGGCGCGTAGTCGCCGTCGAAGCCCCAGGGCGCGGGCAGGAGTTCGGAGGGCCCGCCAGTGGCGGCGACGGTCCAAAGGCGCTCGTAGCTGGTCGGCGCCGTGCCCCGACCCGACGAATACAGCACACGCGACCCGTCGCGCGTCCAGCCGCGAGCGAAGGCGGCGGCCGGATACCAGGTCAGGCGGGTCGGCGCGCCTCCCTCGGTGGGCACGACATAGACGGCGGTGGACCCCGACCGATTCGACGAGAAGGCGATCCAGCGTCCGTCGGGCGAAAAGTGCGGATCGGACTCCACGGCCGGCGTGCTCGTCACACGAGTCGCGACCCCACCGGCACGAGGCACCGTCCAGAGATCGGCCCCGTAGGTGAAGGCGATGTGGGTGTCGCTGAGCGTCGGCTGGCGAAGCAGCCGGGTCGACTCCTGCGCGGCGCTGGCCGCCGGGGCCGTCGCGATCCACAGGAGAGCAACGAGCGCGGCGCACACGGCCGGCAAGCGGGGCCGAACAGACATCGATGAACTCCTTCTGGTGCGGTGTTCGCGGTGGGTCGCAGGCGTTACTTCGAACCGCGGCCCATGACGGCGAGGAGCCCGCCGAGAACCGCGAGCGCCGCTCCTCCGACCATCTTCCACATGGACTGATCGGTGGGCGAGCCGGTGAAGACCTCGGCCACCTCCGACGCGAGTGCGTTGGACTCCTGATAGCCGAAGTAGAGCAGAATCGCTCCGGCTACGAAGAGGGCGGCACCAAGCGCTGTGCGTGCATTCATGATCGAATCTCGCGGGCAGAGAAGAGGGGTCGAGCACGGGGACTCACCGGCAACCTACCGCACCCCCAGGCACGAACGCGACATGGAGCGCTGCGCGAGGCCGGCCCAGATCGCGTTGAGTGGGTCGCGAAAGCCGTGCCCCTCGTTCGCGCCTTCGATGTAGGGCACGTCGAGCCCGTTGGCCCGCACGGCTGCGACCATCTGTCGCGATTCGCCCACCGGCACGCGAGGGTCGTTGGCCCCCTGCACGACCATCAACGGCGCCGTGATCCGGTCGGCGTGATTGGCTGGTGAAATCGACTCGAGAAACGCCCGGACCTCGGGAATGCGCTCGTCTCCGTACTCGGCCCTGCGCAGATCGCGGCGGTAGTCGGCCGTGTTCTCGAGAAAGGTCACGAAGTTGCTCACGCCGACGATATCGATCCCGCACGCGAGTCGGTCGCTGAAGTGCATGAGCGAGGCCAACACCATGTAGCCCCCGTACGACCCACCCATCACCATGACCCGCTCCGCGTCGAGGTCGGGCTGCGTCTCGATCCAATCGAGGAGCGCGCCGATGTCGCGCACCGCGTCTTCGCGCAGGTAGACGTCGTCGAGTGAGGCGAAGGTGCGCCCGTAGCCGGTCGAACCCCTCACATTCGGTGCGATC
>CBDUEZ010000364.1:0-4258 GCA_965366355.1 uncultured bacterium | reverse complement strand
TTCAGGAAGTGGGCCGAGTCGTAGTGCGCCTGCGCGCAGACGGTAAACATGCTTCGGTTCAGCCTCGTTCGATGTGCAGGAGCGGAATACGGACGTGACCGGGTCGAGTCAGTACGAAGACGACGCTCTCCGCCACGTCGGAAGGGTGGAGCATGGCGCCGCGCGACGGTAGTGCCGGGTCATGGTCCGGGTCGAGCGGGTCCCAGAGCGGGGTGTCGGTGGCGGCCGGTTCGACGAGCGTGGCCCCGACGCCCGAACCCCGAAGTTCCTCGAGAAGCACTTCGTGCAGCCCCCGAAGCCCGAACTTCGACGCCGAGTAGGCGCCGTTCCCGGGAAAGGCCCGACGACCCGCGACCGATCCGACGTTGATGATACGGCCGGCGTTGCGCTCCAGCATGGCGGGCAAGACGGCCCGGATGACCAGGAAGGCCCCCCGCAGGTTCACACTCAACATCTGATCGAAGACCGCTACCGACGTCTCGGCGAGAGGAGCGACCGCAAACGCCCCCGCGGAATTCACGACGGCCGCAGGCGGCCCGCCCAGTCGCTCCATCAGGGCGTCGATCGACGACCACACCGCGACGTCGTCGGCGAGATCGGTCGGCCAGATCGCCCCGCCGCTGGCGGAGGCGAGGTCGCTCACCGGCGCCGGGTCGCGACACAACACATGGACGGCGCCACCCGCCTCGGCAACGGCCTCGGCGGTCGCTCGACCGATCCCCCGACTGCCTCCGGTCAGGAGCACCGCGGCTCCGCGCAACGAGGTCACCGGCCCGACCGGTGCGCCATCGCGAGGTGGAGAAACTCCTCACGGGTCGCAGGGTCGTCCAGGAAGGCACCCCGCATCGCCGAGGAAATGGTCACCGAATTCTGCTTCTCGACGCCGCGCATCATCATGCAGAGGTGCTGCGCCTCGATGATCACGCCGACGCCCTGCGGCTGCACGACGTCCCAGAGGGCCTGGGCGATCTGCTCCGTGAGGCGCTCCTGCACCTGAAAACGTCGACTGAACACCTCGACGATGCGGGCCGTCTTCGACAGGCCCATGATCTTCCCGTTCGGAATGTAGGCGATGTGCACCTTGCCGAAGAACGGGAGCAGGTGGTGTTCACAGAGCGAGTACATCTCGATGTCCTTCACGAGCACCATGTTGTGATGACGCTCCTCGAACAACGCATCGCCGATCACCGAATCGGGCGACGACCCGTAGCCGTGCGTAAGGAAGCGCATGGCCTTCTCGACCCGCTCGGGGGTCTTCGACATACCCTCCCGTTCGGGATCGTCGCCCAGACGGCGGATCATCTCGGCGACAAGGTCGGGAAAGGCCACCTGGCTCAGGTCGTGGGTCACGAGTTCTCTCCTGACGGGGCTGGCGCCCCCGTGTATTCGACGTAGTTGCGAGGGGTCTCCCAGAGCACCAGGCGCTCGAGCGTCACCCCAGCGGGCATGCGGCCGGAAAGGCGATTCCAGATCGCCACCACGAGGTTCTCGGTCGTGGGATTGACCCCTTCGAGCCAGGGCACTTCGATGTTCAGATTTCGATGATCGAGGTGCTGGACGACCCACTCCTCGACCAGGTCCTTGAGGAGCTTGAGATCGAGAACGTAGCCCGTCTCGGGGTCGATCGCGCCCGCCACCGTGACGTCCATCTCGTAGTTGTGCCCGTGCCCATGGGGGTTGGCGCACAGCCCGAAGACGGCCTCGTTTCGCTCGTCCGACCAGTCGGGCCGGAACAACCGGTGGGCCGAGTTCCAATGCATCCGGCGAGTGACCCGAACGATCGTCATGACTGCTCCATCGAAACTGGATGTGGATCGCGAGGCTACCCGGGGCGTCTGGATTCGATCCGGCCCCGGGAACCGGTCGTCGGTCGGGGTGTTGCAGATGCCAGTGTGCAGTGCCGTATCACCCTCGGAGGCCACAATATGAGCACCACGATCCGTCGACTGGGGGCTCCCGCCCTCGTTGCAGCCGCAGTGTTCGCTCTGGGGGGGTGTGATTCCGACCCCACGGGGACCGAAGACCATATCGATCCGGTCGGGATCGTGCTCGTTTCAGGTGGGATCGACGTCGTGAGGGTCGCCGGCCTGGATATCGTTGGTTCGTTCCAGGTGAACGTCGGCGGGCAGACCGATCCGTTCGAGATCGAATTCCTCGACGGTCGCGGGAACCGATTCCTCCCGACCGAGCCCGACGAGTGGCTGCGGGTGACCGTGACACACCCGAACCTTGCGGAGTGGGTCAGCGACGCGCCCGGCGGATGGTCGGGCTCGATCCGCGGGCTCCAGGCCGGCACGACGACGGTGCGCTTCGAACTCATGCACGGTCCCGCCAACGACAATGCCGCATCGCACACCGACTTCGGCACGCCCGGGGTGCCTCTCCTGGTTCTCAACTAGGTCGACCCGGCGAAGCCCCCAACAAAAAGGGCCGGCGCCCCCGTGAGGGTGACGCCGGCCCCGGATACGCATTGGAGGTAATTATTGAAGCCCGGAAGTAATCTGGTGGTAACCTCCCCACCACGTCCGAAGTCCTCAGAAGGCATGACGTCAGCGGCGGGAGTCAGTCCCGGCTTCTCTAGCGTTGGCTCAATAATGAAGCCCCCCAACACGTAGAACCAATATAACCCGCTGCCTCTGGGCGACGAAAGGCGTTTTTCGGGCGGGTCACCGATTTAGTCCCGAAACCCGCGCAGCAGAGCGAGATTCTGCCGATCCAGCGTCACCTCGTCGTCGCCCTTCGGCGTCTCCAGGATCTTCGGAACACCCGCGAATCGCTCGTCCAGAACGATGCGGCGAAACGGATCCTCGCCGAGTGTCCCCTCCCCGATTCCGGCGTGGCGATCCTTCCGCGAGCCGAAGTCGTGCTGGCTGTCGTTGAGGTGAAAGAGCTCCAGAGTCGACAAGGGCAACACGGCCTCGTAGGCCCCCCAGACCCCGTCGTAGTCGGAGACCAGGTCATACCCGGCCGCGAAGGCGTGACAGGTGTCCACACAAACGCCTATCCGCTCCCGCTCGCTCGAGGGCACGGCACTCCGGATGGCCGCCAGATTCTCGAAGGTGGCCCCGATGCTCGTGCCCGATCCCGCCGTCAGTTCCAATAACACGCGTACGGTGGGGACCTCGGTGAGGGCCCGGGCGAGGCCGCGTGCATTGGCGTCGATACCCCGGCGCACGTCGCCATCGGTCGCATTGCCCGGATGCGTTACGACGGCCTCGATCCCGAGGGCCGCGCACCGCTCCAATTCGGCTCGAAACGAAGCCAGCGAGCGGTTCCACAACGCCGCATCGGGAGAGGCCAGATTGATCAGGTAGGAGTCGTGGCTCACGCACCAGCGAGTGCCGGCTTCCTTTCGAGCGGCGCGAAAGCTCTCGGCCATCTCGGGAGCCACCGACCGGTCGGCCCATCGATTCGGTTGTTTGGTGAACAGCTGCAGGACCGCAGCATCGAGGGCTCGGGCGCGAGCGGGTGCCTGATCGACACCTCCGCGGGCCGAGACATGGGCGCCCAGTTCGTCGTCGAAGTCGGTCATCCGATCCGGTCGAGAAGGAAGAAGTTTCCGGGTCTGGCAGCTTTTTCCCTGCTTCAGCCCAGCGAGTCCGGCAAGACGGGACCCCTCGAACGTCGCCGAGTTCCGCCATGTTCTGCCCGCCGACCCCTCAGCGACGTGAACGGCACGGATCTTGTCTTCTAATCGGGTCCAAACGCGCACCCCCCGGAACACCGCCGCACCCACAAGGAGTTGAACATGCGCCAATTCGGACGCATCAGCACGGACGGATACATCGACCTGCGAGATCCTCGCCGCGTCCGCACGCCCGGCGCATGGGAGAATCGGGCCGACCCTCTTCCCGAGGACCAGGCACTCGCCTTTCTCCTGTCTCACAGCTTCCCGGGACATCGCAAGGTCGTTCGCTCCCTCACGATCGCCCACCGACGCCGGATTCGCATGGCGACCTGGGCCGAGTCGGTCGAAGGTCGTATGAGCCTCGTCGACTCGGTATGGCGCGCGATCACGGAGCCGGTCGCGCCTCCCGCAGGGGAGGAGCCCGAGTTGATCCAGGTGATCCACTACGGCGACCGCGACTATCCGCTGTACCTGCAGGGCAACGTGACCCGCGTCATCCCGTCGGGCGGTGTCCCGGCCGAGGTGATGGCGACCGTGCCCGCTTTGGATTTGAAGACCGCCTGAGGGCGGGTAAAGGCCGCGCCACGCGGTCTTCTCGGTTCGCACACGAGAACGGGGGTGGCCCAGCAC
>CBDUEZ010000363.1:0-4272 GCA_965366355.1 uncultured bacterium | reverse complement strand
CGGGGCGTGGCAGGAACAGCCGGCCGCGAGCGAGTTTCTCGAGTGGGCGCGCACGTCCGGGCGGGAGCTCAAGCTCCAGCTCGAATCCGGGCGCCGGGAGTAGAGAGCCATGCGAGGCGTGCGACGAATAGGACTTCTGGCGGCTGTGATCGCGTGGTCGGGCTGTTTCGACGACAGCATCGCGGGGCCGAACCCAGGGGACGACGTGCGGATCACCTATGTGGGGACCACCGTCGCCGACTCGGCCGAAGCCGTGGTCGAGGGCGTGCGGTTTTTCGTGTCTGAGGCGGGGTCGGAGGATCGTCCGCTGGTCGGGCTTCGGGCCCTGTTCATTCCAGAGGGGGAGGCCTGTGGTGAGGCGCTGACGCCCACCGCTCGCACCGACGACGAGGGCCTCGTCGAAACGCAGTGGCAGCTCGGTGACCTCGCGGGGCGTTGTGTGCTCCGGGTGCGGGTAGTGAACGCCGGTGGGTTGCTGCTCGACGTACTCGACATCGAGGGCGACGTTCTTCACGGACAGGCCACGCTGTTCGACTGGATCGAGGAGGGTGATGATGTGACGGGCAACGGTACGCTCGCCAAGACTGGAACCGATAGCGGCGCGGTCGATCGGCTGTCGAACGATGTGCCCTGGCGCTTTCGGGTCGTGTCGGGGCCCGTGCAGACGGTCGGCTCGGGGTTCGGCACCGAGGGTGCTCGCACCCTCGTCGCTTCCGGCGTTCCGGGGGCGGGGCAGGTGGCGATCGAAAGCCGCTGGGGCGACGCCGCGATTCTGGATCTCTGTGTCACCGCAGGCACCCCTGCGGCCGATATCCGGCTCCATTGGACGCCGCCGGGAGGCACTCCGCCCGTTTGTGGGGCCTGACCGCGGTGTCCCCCCCGCCCGCACCGAGATCGCGGCTTCGTGGGTGGTCGGCGTGTCTGGTGGGAATCGTGTTCCAGGTGATGATTTCGCAGCCCGTGGCGGCACAACCCCCGACGGTGTCGGGTGCGGTGGTCTCGCTCGGGGGGCAGCCGCTCGCCGACGTGCTGGTCTCGCTGATTCCCCGCCTCGGGGGACGCCCTCCTGGCCTGGTCCAGCGCACCGCGACCGACGCTTCGGGGCGCTTCGACTTCGCGGTTCCGATCGACGGAGACTACCTGCTCCGGGCGGAGAGGCTCGGCTTCTCGACCTTCACCTCGGAACCGTTGGCGCTACGGTCGGGCGATCCCGTCACCGTGCGCCTCACCCTCGACGTCGAGCCCGTGTTGCTGGAGCCTCTCGAGATCACGGCGTCGTCGAGACCGTGGTGGGAGGTGCTCCAGCCCCCTGGCCTGTGGCCGTTCTTCGACCGCATGGCGCGGTACGAGATCGAAGGCCGAGGTCGCTTCTTCACGGCCCGAGAGGTCGAGCGCTGGAGGGGACTTCCCGTTGCGTCGGCGCTCAGCGCCGTGCTTCCCTACCTTCGAACCGAGCAGGCCCCCGGCCGCCTGGGTCAGGTGGTGTTGAGAGGTCCGGGCCGGTGCGAGCCCCTCGTGTTCGTGAACGGCACCTTCGTGGAACTGGCGCCGAAGGGGCCCGGCGGCGGCGTGATCGAGTACATCCCCATCGACGTCGTGGTCGATGCACACAGTCTGGTGGCCGTCGAGTCGTATCGGGGCATGAGCCAGGCGCCGGCCGAACTTCAGACCCTCCGACGAGGAGTCAACCCGAACTGCACGGTCATCGGGCTCTGGACGCTTCGGCGCTGACGCCCCAGCATGGGGGCATGAAAACCCTACCCATCGTGGCTCGGCATCCGTTCTCCTCCGCCCTGCGGGGGGCGACACTCGTTCTGCTCGTTGTCGGCGTTCCGGCCTGTGCGGGCCCCGCGGGGCCGTTCGAGGTTCGAGAAACCTCGATCGCGCAACTTCACGCGGCTCTCCGCACGGGTCGCACGACCTGCAGAGCGGCGGTACAGGCCCATCTCGATCGGATCGCTGCCTACGACGGGTCGACGGTACGGGCCATCACCGTGCTCAATCCCGCCGCGCTGGATCGCGCCGACTCGCTCGACGCGGCCCAGGCACGGGGTGACGAAATGGGTGCCCTTCACTGCGTGCCGATGCTGGTGAAGGACAACTTCGACACCCACGACATGCTTACCACGGGAGGCTCGATCGCCCTCGCGTCGAGCATACCCCCCGACGATGCCTTCATGGTGCGTCGCATTCGGGAGGCCGGCGCGGTCGTCGTCGCCAAGACCAATATGGCGGAATGGGCGTTCAGCCCTCGGGAGACGGTGAGCTCGTCGTTCGACACGACCCGCAACGCCTACGCTCTCGACCGGGTCCCGGCGGGCTCGAGCGGCGGGACGGCGTCGGGGGTGGCCGCGAGTTTCGGAATCATCGGACTCGGGAGCGATACCGGAAACTCGATCCGTGGACCGTCGTCGCACCTCGCCCTCGTGGGTATTCGATCCACCCTCGGCCTGACCAGTCGCGACGGGGTGATCCCACTTTCGTTCGACCGCGACGTCGCGGGCCCCATGGGGCGTTCGGTCGACGACGTGGTGCGGGTCTTCGAGGTCGTGGCGGGATACGATCCGGCCGACCCCTATACCGAGTTGGGGCGGGACCGTCTCGAGCCCGAATACCAGAGCGCTCTCGATGTCGATGGACTGCAGGGCGCCCGCCTGGGCATTCTGTCGTCGTTGGTCGATGACCCCGAGGCCGACACGGCCGTGATTCGCCTCTTCGGGAACGCGGTGGAGGATCTGGAACGGGCCGGAGCCGAGGTCGTCGAGGTCGACTTCGACGTCTTCGAGCAGCTCGAGCGCCCCAACCTCTTCTGCCGCCGGTTCCGGTACGATCTCGCGCGGTACCTCGAGTCCCTGGGCGACGCCGCTCCGATCCGCGATGTGGCCGAGGTGCTGGAGACGGGTGAATTTCATCCGTCGGTCGAAGGCAGCATTCGCTCCTTTCTTCGGGGAGAGGCCGACGTGCACCCGGCCGACGCCGATCCCGCTTGCCCGGACTTCGCCGAGAATGAGGAGCGCCAGGGCTTCCTCACCGACCTCGTGGCCGCCATGGACGCGACCGAGGTCGACGCGCTCATCTACCCGTCCTGGCTGTCACCACCCGCGCATCTCGACCGGGCAGGTGACGAGTATCGCGGCGACAACAGTCAACGCGTCGCTCCGGCGACCGGGACCCCGGCGATCACCGTTCCGATGGGGTTCACCTACGGAGCCTTGCCGGCGGGTCTTCAGATCCTGGGGCGTCCGTACGATGAGGCGACGCTGTTTCGTCTGGCCTACGCCTACGAGCAGGCGACCGGTCACCGCAGACCCCCGCCCGGCTTCGACCCGTTGGGTCAGAGCGGAGGCTCCTGACCCGAGAGGAACCGGTCCGGAATCGGGTTGTCGGGTGTTTCACTGGCCCAGAAGATGGTCATCACCCACCAGCGCGATCCGTCGTGCAACAGCTGAAACGAGTTCACCCCGCGGGCGAACGGCTCGGGATCTTCGGCGGTGCGGCGGGAATCGTACGCGCTCATGAGATGTACGACCGGGCCGTACCTCTCCATCGCGCGTCCGAGCTCCCTCTCGAAAAAACCACCCTGCTCGAGTCCTGGGCCCGCCGCTTCGATGTACTCGTCCACCGTCCACACCCGATGGCCGATCTGCCCATTCGGTCCCGGGCCGGTCGGAATGAGCCGCGCCCCCGGAGCCATGAGGGACCGAAAGCGATCCCAATCGCGCGGCTGGCCGGCCGGCCCGGAGATGGCGCCGTAGACCGCCGCGACGATGCCGTCGATGCTCGCCACGTCGGCGGGCTCGGGAGCCTGTCCTCGACCCACGGCCGGCAACAGCCAAAGAACCGCAAGCGTCATTCCCATCATCCCCACATGTCGTCCCTTCACGCTTCTGCTCCTTTCGTCCCGTGATCGGGGCCGCCCGAATCCGGCGCGCTCCCGGAAGATGCGACCAGTATACCGACCGTCTCCCGTTCGTGCCGTGGTGTGGCCCCGGTTGGAGTCCGTGGCGTGGCCCCGGTTGAAGTCCGTGGCGTGGCCCCGGTTGATCGCCTCGTGGGCGGTCGGGTAGCTTCGGGGCGAGTACCCGTCCCTCTCCACTCGCACGCGCCTCGCACCCGCCATGGCCACAGTCCAGGACACGCCGCTGATGCAGCAGTGGCGCGATGTGAAGAGCCGCCATCGCGATGCGCTGGTCTTCTTTCGGGTGGGCGACTTCTACGAGCTCTTTCACGGAGACGCCGAAGAGGGCGCGAAGATTCTCGGACTGACCCTGA
>CBDUEZ010000362.1:0-4291 GCA_965366355.1 uncultured bacterium | reverse complement strand
ACGACCGCGAGGTGCTCGCGAGCCGCGTGAGAGCCGCGCTCGACGGCCTGGCCTTCCTGCTCGTGCCCACGACGCTCGCCTTCCTGGTGCTGGGCGACCTCTTCGTGGCCGCCCTCTTCCAGGGAGGGCGCTTCACGGCGTCCAGCACGGCCGCGACCTACGCGGTGCTGGCCGCCTATACGCTGGGCCTTCCGGCGTCGGCGGCGTCGCGCACGCTGTCGTCGTCGTTCTACGCACTGCGCGACACGCGCACCCCCGCGGTCATCGCCGTCGTGCGCGTGGTCGTGTCGGCGGTGGTGGGGCTCGCGCTCATGTTCCCCTTCGATGCTTTCACGGTGGGGGAGGGCGACGACCTGCTGCGGCTGGGGGCGGCCGGGCTCGCCCTCGGGGCCGCGGCCGGCTCGTGGCTCGAGTACGGCTTCCTTCGCCGGCGGCTCACGACCGCGATCGGCGAGCACGGGCCCGAGACGGGACGGCGGGTGCGCCGCTGGATGGCGGCAGCGGCGGGCGCGGCAGCGGGTGTGGGGGCGAAGTGGTTGGCGGGCTCGCTGGTGCCGTATCATTCCGGGTGGGCCGAGGCGCTCCTTCCGGCCGGGTCTCCCTGGCTCCCCCTCGCGCTCGCGGTCGGGACGGCCCTGGCCTTCGGGCTCACCTATCTGGTGGTGGCCCAACTTCTCGGCGTCGGCATGCCGGTTCGTGCGATCCTGCGGCGTGGCCGCGGCGCGGGTTGAGTGGGCGATGAGCCCCCCCCGGTCGAGCGTGCGATGAGCACCCCCGTGTCGGTCGAAGATCGTCTGCCCACACTGCCGCGCCGGCCCGGTGTGTATCTCTTCAAGGGCGCCGGCGGCGAGGTGATCTACGTCGGCAAGGCCAAGCGCCTTCGAGATCGGGTGCGGAGCTACTTTCGCTCCGACAGCCACCATTCGATCAAGACGCGCGAGCTCGTGCGGCGCATCGTCGATCTCGAGACCCTCGTCGTGGGGAGCGAAGCCGAGGCGCTGATTCTCGAGGCGAACCTCATCAAGGAGCATCAGCCGCACTTCAACCTCCAGCTGCGCGACGACAAGCGGTATCCCTACATCAAGGTGACCCTCAACGAGCCGTTCCCGAGGGTGTTCGTCACGCGACGTGTGCGCAACGATGGGGGACGCTACTTCGGCCCCTACACCTCGGTCGGCAGCATGCGGCAGGCGCTGGAGGTGGTGAAGCGGCTCTACACCGTGCGGTCGTGTCGATACAAGCTCCCGAAGGAGTCCCCGGAAAGACCCTGTCTCGACTACCACATCGGCCGGTGCCTGGCCCCCTGCGTGGGACTCCAGAGCCAGCCCGACTACCGCTCCATGATCGACGAGATCCTGGCGATCCTGGGCGGCGACACTGAAGACCTGCGCCGAGACGTCGAGGCTCGCATGCGAACCGCCTCGGCCGCGCTGGAATTCGAGGAGGCGGCCCGTCTGCGCGACGTGCTCCAGGGCCTCGACGGACTCGCGCGGGAGCAGCGGGTGCAGCGCGTCGGGGGCGGCAGCCAGGATGTGGTCGGCTTCGCTCGCGACGGCGAACTCGCGGTGGGCGTCGCGATGAAGATCCGAGACGGGATCCTGCTCGGCCGCGATACTCTCCGCTTCTCCGACATCCAGGACGAGACCGACGAGCACCTGCTCTCGGCCTTCGCATCCAGGCTCTACCTGGGGCGGGGCGACCAGGCGCTGCGCGAACTCCCCGGCGAGGTGCTCTTTCCGTCCGATTTCGAAGACCGTGAGACGCTGCAGGAGGTGCTCAGCGAGGCCGCGGGGCGGAAGGTGGTGGTGGCGGTCCCCCAACGCGGCGATAAGCGTCGGCTCGTCGAACTGGCCGGCACCAACGCCCGCCACGCGCTCGAAGACCGGGTCGCGGGGCTGGCCTACGCCGTCGATCGGGCCGACGAGACGCTCTTCGACCTGCAGGAGAAGCTCGACCTCAAGGTCGTGCCGCGGCTGATGGTCTGCTTCGACATCTCGCACACGCAGGGTTCGGAGGTGGTCGCGAGCGCCGTGGTCTTCGAGAACGGAGACCCTCGCAAGTCGGAGTACCGACACATGCGCATCAAGGGGGACTGGGGCAACGACGACTATGCGTCGATGCACGAGGCGGTGACGCGATACTTCAAACGGCGTCGCGACGAGGACAAGCCGATTCCCGACCTGTGTCTGATCGACGGGGGCAAGGGGCAGCTCAGTGCGGCGCTTCAGGCCCTGGAGTCCCTCGGAATGAGCGACGTGCAACTGGCCTCTCTTGCGAAGCGCGAAGAAGAAGTTTTCGTTCCGGGCCGCTCGTCGTCGATCCGCCTCGACCGGCGCGATCGGGCCCTCCACGTGCTGCAACGCATTCGCAATGAGGCACATCGGTTCGCCGTGGGGTATAACCGGAAGCTGCGAAGCAAACGGACGATCCGCAGCGAACTGGGCGATATTCCCGGCATCGGGCCGGGTCGACAGCAGGCGTTGTTGACTCGTTTCGGGTCGGTACGAGGGGTGCGGGCTGCCTCGGTTCGGGAAATCTCGAGGGTTCCGGGCTTCAGCGACGCGTTGGCCACCCGGGTCCTGACGTACCTCGGGGTTGGCTCGTCGTAACGCCAGGCGCTCGAACTCCTTGAACTGGCCCGGTTCCTGCACACGGTCGGCCTCGCAGCCGAACGCAGTCGCCCCTGATGGGCGGCGTAATATTCGAAAGGGTTTGACCGTATCGTTGGTCGTTTCTACTTTCTAGTGCTGCGCACTCAACATCCGAAATCACAGGAGGAGTTCCGGATGAATTTCCGATTGCCGCTGATCCTTGCGGGTTCCCTGGTCATCATGGGCGGCTGTGCCGCCTCCGGAGGTGGTACGACCGCCGCCGCGCCCTCGGCCCCCACGTCCGGCGGCATTGCCCTCGCGCAGGGCGAACGCCCCCGTGAGAACGACATGACGCGTGCCGCGGCCCGTCACATCGAGCAGGCCGTAGAGGCCGAATCGTCGGACGAGGCTCGCGCCCACTACGCCATGGCTGTCGAGTCGGCTCAGGGCGCGATCGACGCCGACCCGACGAATCCGCTCCCCCACTACCAGTTGGGCCTCGCCCAGATGGGAATGGGCGACTACGTCGCGGCCGACCAGTCGTTGTCTCGTGCCGAGGAACTTCGTCCGATCTACACGCTCGAGACCGAGGGAATCCGGGAGCGTGCCTGGATCGACCTGTACCAGGAGGCTGCTCCCCTGGTGAACGCCGGTGACTACGAGGGCGCGATCGCGGTGTTCCGCAATGCCGACGTGATGTTCGACAAGCGTCCTGAGGTCAAGGCCTACATGGGACAGCTTCTCGTCCAGGTCGGCGACTACGAAGAAGCGATCGTGTCGCTCCGCGGAGCCCGTGCGATCATCAACTCCGATGCGATCACGGAGACCGACTCGGCGACCGCCGCGTCGTGGAGGGAGACCGACGAACTGCTGCCGACCTACATCACGCAGGCGCTGATCGAGATGCAGCGGTACGGTGAAGCCGCGCAGGAGCTCCAGATGCTCCTCGCCGACGATCCGGAGAATCTGAACTACCTGCGTCAGCTCGCCAGCCTCTATCTCGAGATGGAGCAGCCGGCCGATGCCGAGGCGATCTATGACCGCATGGCGGCGACCGGCAACCTGACGGCGGTCGAGCATTACGCGATCGGCGTCGGATACTACCAGATGGAAAATCTGCCAGCCGCGATCGAGTCGTTCAAAACGGCGGCCGGGATCTCGGTCAACGACCGCGACGCCCTCGAGATGTGGGCGCGCTCGGTTCAGCTGGCCTACCCGCAGGGCGAGGGTGAAGCCGAGCCGCCGGCAGGTGCCCTGGAGGAAATGGCGGCGGCGGCCGAGCGTTGGATCGAGCTCGACCCGAACAACCGCATCGCCTACGTGCTTCTGGCGCAGACGGTGAACCGCATGGGCGACGAAGATCGCGCCCGTGAGCTGATCGCGGGAATCGAGGAGTTGGCCGTGACGGTCAACAACATCCAGCTCCAGCGGTATTCGAGCGGGGGCGGGCTGGTCAGCGGATCGATCGCCAACGTGTCGATGCCTGCCGGTTCTTCGGTCACCATCAACCTCGACTTCTACGATGCCGCGGGTACGCGGATCGGGTCGGAGCAGGCGATGGTGTCGCTCCCGGGTCCGGACGCCTCGCAGGCTTTCCAGGTCGATTTCGAGACCGACCAGCCGGTCGCGGGCTACGGATACACGATCTCGAACTGACGACCCAACGGGATGACCCAACCGGCCTGACCGGTCGGGTGATC
>CBDUEZ010000361.1:0-4300 GCA_965366355.1 uncultured bacterium | reverse complement strand
AAACCGAGGCTGGAGACCGCGTGGCACGCGAGGCCTGGGAGCATCACCTCCGGGTGCTGGGCCCGGACAACGTCTACACTCTCGTGCAGCAGGTGAACCTCGCCCGCCGCCTCACCCTGACCGGCGCCGAAGACGAGGCGGTCGCCCTCCTGGGAGAGGCCGCAGCGGGCGTCGACGGCCTCGACCCGCCCCAACCGGGACGGGGATTCCAGGCTCGGATCTCGCTCGCCCGGGCGCTCGCCCGCACCGGCCGGGTCGAGGCCGCGGATTCGATCCTGGAGGCCGTGCGGCCACAGCTCGGCGAGGTCTCGGCGAGTCTGGCGAGCGGCTTCGAGCAGATCGCCCGGGAGGTTGCCGGGGGAGGATGATCGGGTTCGGTGCGGTTTCCAGCGTCTGGGGGTGAAGCACACGAATCATCCCTAACGGCAGGTGCCCGATGAACCGCCCCCGATACCTCTCCCACTGGCTCACGACCCCCGTCCTCGCCGCACTTCTGTTCTCGGGCTGTAGGGAGGTCACGGTCGATCCAGACGAACCCACCATTCGGCGCACCGTGGTGCGAACGACACCCGGTATGGTCGACATCGTTCAAGGCGAGATCTTCACTATCGAGGCGTGGAACGAGTGGAGTGACGGCCGCCGCACGGGTCCCGCCCTCGACGTCTTCTCGTATCCAGAGGGACTCGAACGGGTCGGGGCCATCGCCCGGGGCCCCGTCGCGACCACGATCGACGTTCGTGGACTGCAGGCGCTCGAGACGACCCTCACACTGACCGTCGGCGGAGCGCCTCTCGAAGACGGTGTCCCCGTGCGGGTGCGCGAGGCGGGCCTCGAGATTCTCGCCAACCCGCTCATCTTCGAAGACGAGGGAGAGACCCGCATGGTGATTCTGCCGACCGAGCTCGGGCAGACCCTGTCGGTCGGTGCCGTCGCGACGAACGGCGCGGGCTGCCCGGTGCCGGGGGGCGCGAACGTCCTCGACGTCGATGCGACGGGCGACGTCGGTAGCTTCGCCATCGATGACGCCGTGTTCGGGCGAACCGTGTCGAAGTCCGGGTGCCCCGTCGCGACCGACGCCGCGGTCGACGTGGACTTCTCGGGGGAGGCGATCGCGTCGAGCATCGGCTTCAACTACGATCTGAGGGGCCGCAGCGAGCCCGCAGCCCGGCTCGACGTCGCCGTGCTCCCGGTGCGCTTCGCTCCGGAGACCGCCGCGAGTGGGCTCCCGGCGCTCGGCACGATCGTACGGCAGAGCACCACTTGTGGCCCCTTCCAGCCCGGCACCTTCGACTTCTCCGCGACCCTCCTGTACGACGAGTCCAACGGTCTGAGAATCGTCAATGCAGACGGGAGTGCGTTCCAGGGCGCCGAGGCGCCCCTCGGATCGTGGACGTTCACCAGCGCGGCGCGCTCGCTGGGCAATGGCTTCAGCGTGCAGGAAACCATCCTGACCGGCGAGATCGGGTACAGCCGCGAGATCGAAGGAGCCATCTCGCTCCAATGGTTCGGCCTGAGCCGGATCGACTACTTCGACGAAGGGACGGGCGCCAAGGTGTGCGACGAAACCGCAACGCATTTCGCCTCCGCTCGGATTCCCCGCTTCGGCTTCCGATTCCACTTCTGACCCCGATGCGCGGCGCGGGTCGGTGCGACGGCTGAGCCCGACGAGTTCGGGTTCAGTCGCCGTCGTAGGTCGCTGCGTGGAGAGCCGCGATCACGTGCCCCACCCAACCGAGCGTCCCGAGCGAGACCAGCCAGATGGCCCCCGAGAGTACGAACATGAAGATCGCGGCGAAGAGCCGGCCCTGGGCCAACTGCCCCAGTCCCGGCACGATGAAACTCGCGATCGCGGCGACCACGTTGCCCGTCGCTCCGCGTCCGTTGGCCATCTCTCACTCCTCGTTGGTGGGGGTGCGTGTTCTTCCACCCCTACGAGAAGGAGCTCGCGCAGTTTCGCTGGGGGCGTGGGGCGGCAACCGCCCAGCACCGGCCACCCGCCAGCCGGGGGCACCCCTGCCCTCACGGCCCCGTTCGCTCCGGCGTCCGGCACCACGCCGCCACGACGGGCCACACGACCAAGGTCCCCCCCGACTGCACCACCTCCGCTCGAAGACGCTCGGCGATCGCGGTGGGGTCGGCATCGACGAGTCCTCCGAGACCCTGCCGACGCGCGTCGGGCTGCATGCTCTCCAGACTGAGCCCGACGTAGCGATAGTAATCGCTGTCCGGGCCTCCCTCGAGCGAGGCCTCCAGTCGCGTAACCGGATGCGGCAGGCCGGCGCCCGCGAAGGTCTCCGGGAGCCGCGCGCCCGCGTGTAGATCGGCGCCCGCCCCAGCGACCACAGCCGATTTCCAACGCACGATCTCGTCGTAGAGCGGGGAATGCGGGAACGAGTGGGCGCCTGTGAGAAGAGCGTCCATGTACGACTCGACGAGGCAGATGACCCCCCCGGGGCGCACCTGGGCGGCGGCTCGGGCGAGCGCCATCTCCGGCCGGCTCTGGTGCATGAGCACAAACCGCCCCACGAGGGCATCGAAGGGCACCGCGCTGGAGAAATCGTCGATTTCCGAGCATCGAAACTCGACATTCGCGAGTCCGCGGGCTTCGGCGCGCCCGCGAGCAGCCCGTACCGCGTCGCCACCGCGATCGATGCCCACCACCGCTCCGTCCGGCCCCACGATCTCCGCCACCAGCATCGACACATCGCCGCTCCCGCAGCCGACGTCGAGCACCCGCATTCCCCGTCCGATGCCCGCGTCCTCGAACGCCCGCTTCGTGGGGGCCCGGAAAATCGCACCCTGGATGTCGAGCCTACGCAACTCCTTGTCGGTGTGGCCAAGCAGGTAGTGTGCGCCCTCGCTCACAGCGCCAACTCCCACCACTGCTCGACATGGTCCCGGCCCCATTCATGGCGGGGTGTCTCTTCGACGAGTGCGAACCCCTGGGCCTCGTAGAGCCGGCGTGCGGAGTCGAGGCCCTGCGACGTAAACAGCACCATGCGACGGTACCCGACCCGGCGAGCCTGAGCGACACACTCCGCGACGAGGCGGCGCCCGATCCCCCTTCCCCGCGCCCATGGTTCGACGAGCAGCATCCGCAACTGTCCCGTCTCGTCGTCACGGCGCGTGAGAAAACACGAGCCGGCACGGCGGCCGGCGACTTCAGCGATCCAACTCCGCTCGAAGGCCGGATCGAAGTTGCGCAGGAACTGGGCGGAGATCTCGGCCACGAGGGCCTCGAACGTCGCATCCCAGGCACGCATCTCATGGTAGAGTTCGCCGTGCCGCTGAACGACCCACCCCATGTCGCCGGGACGATGGCCGCGGTAGACGACGTCATGCTGAGGAGATCGCATCGTTCTGCTATGCCTCTCGCTTCGGGAGATGCCGGAAAGCCAGACTCCTCTTGATCATGACACAATGACTACACCCGTGGCCGTGTTTCGCAAACGGAGGTCGCGCTCACTGCCCCCCCGTCGAGTTTCCTGCCACGCCCGTCGCCTTGACTGGATCTCCTTGACGTTCAACCATACTATACAGTATGGTATAGCATGAAGGCCAAACACCCGTCGAAGGGAGGGGCAGATGTGGGAGATCCTGGCAGGGCTCGCGTTGGGCTGCGTGATCAGCGGAGTCGTTCCCCTGGTCAACGCCGAGTTGTTGGTGGTGGCGGCGGCGATCGCCGTCCCCACCCCGGCCATTCCGCTCGTGGTCATGGTGGCGACCGTCGGGCAGATGCTCACCAAGACGCTCCTTTTCGAGGTCGCCCGCCGCGCTCCGGCTCGACTTCCGGCCCGGGCACGGGCGGCCCTGGCCCGGGCGGTGGATCGCGTTCGAAGTCGGCAGGCCACCGCCGGCTCGCTCGTCTTCGCAAGCGCGGCCTCGGGGATTCCTCCCTTCTACGGCGTGAGTCTCGCGGGCGGCGCCCTGGGAATCCGGATCCAGACGTTCCTCGTCACGGGCACCGCCGGACGAGCCTTGCGGTTCGGTGCCATCGCCTGGGCCGCCCACTCCGTCGGAGGCCTGTCGTGAAGATCGAACTCCTGGTCGACTCCACACCGTTCTGGAATCGCATGCGCGCCGATCTGCGGTCCGCCACGCGGCGGGCCCTCGTACAGACCTTCACCTTCGAAGGGGACGGCGTGGGCGCGGCCCTCGGGCGCGAGCTGCGGCGCTGCAACGCCCCCGATCGGCAGTTGTTGATCGACCGATACAGCCTGCTCTATCACAACGACCGGCTGATCGCCGGCCCTGCCTGGTTCGAGCGGGAGTTCCGAAGAGAGGTCCACCTCACCCATCG
>CBDUEZ010000360.1:0-4305 GCA_965366355.1 uncultured bacterium | reverse complement strand
TCTGCGAGATGCGACCGAAACTGAGGCCGGTGCGTTCGCTCAAGACGTCGTGGAGCGCCGACCACGGGTCGAGTCCGATGTGGGCCTCGAGCATGAGCGATACCGCCAGCCCGAACAGAAAGAGGCCGACCTGGAGGCGCGCCATGTAGCGCCAGAATCGCCACGTGAGATACGGGTTCGTTGCCCGGCGCGGCGCCTCGGGCGAGGTCAAGGAGCGGGCCGCCAGGCGATGCCGAGGGTGAACACCCCCGCTTCGGTGCGCCACAGGACCTCCCCATCGCTCAGCCGGATCGCGGCGACGCCGCCGCGACTGCGTGTCGTGCCCTCGTTGGTCACATAGGCCGTCGATCCGTCGGGCGACACCACCACGCCGTGCGGATGGGGACCATCGGGCAGCACCACGCGGGTCAGGGTCTCGAGGGTGGTCGCGTCGAGTACCGCCACCACGAAGTCGTCGCGCGCCGGGACCACCAGGCGAAGGCCATCGGGGGTGACGGCGATCTGCGTGGGGCCGCGGGGCGTGGCTCCCCGGGCGATCTCCCGGCCCGCGGTATCGATGGCGGCGACCGCCCCCTGGCGCATGAGCGTGACCCAGAGGTGATCCGATGTGGGAGCCCAGGCGACGTTCATCGGTCGCGTGAGGGGATTGCCGGGCTGCGTCCCGGGTTCGGCGGGCTCTCCCGGTAGGGGGCCAAGCCTGACCCGGTGGCGAATCTCGAAACTTTCGCCATCGAGCAGGAGCACTTCATCCGACAGCGGGCAGGGTAGGGCGATCCAGCGTCCGTCGGGAGAGAAGGCGGCCTGGTGGGGTGCCGGGCACAGCGTCAGCCGGTCGGTCACCGCCATATCGTCGAGGCGCACCACGACCGCCCCCGAACGTTCTCCGCCGCCCCCGAGCCAATAGTCGGGAACCACCGCAACCCGTCCGTCGGGACTGAGACCGGGACGTCCGGCACCGGGAAGACCGAGCGAGACCCGCCCGACCAGGCGATCCCCGGTCGACTCGAACATCGACAGCGAGGGGTCACCGTGTGAGGCGGTCGCCACCCAGAAGTCGCCGTCGCGGCTGACGGCGACGCCGTGCGGTTCGTCGCGTTCGCCCGGCCGGGGGTCGAGGGCGATGCGGCGGGTGATTCGGCCATCGGCGGGGTCGAGCAGAATCACCTCGTCGGTGAATCCCGACGTCACGATCAGACGGGGTCCGGCGTCGGGAGTGCACGAACCCAGAACTGCGACGGCAAGCAAGGCGGCCGCGCGGTGGGCCGGCACCCACTGTCTCACCGTCACGGTCCGCCCGGGGTCAGCACCACCAGCCCGCGATTCACGTCGGACAGATAGAGCCTCCCGTCGTGGAGCTGCGGTGCCCAGGTGCAGGTGCCCAGGCCCGACCAGCAGGCCGGGGCCTCTCCCGGTCGCCGCCATTCCCCCATCAGCCGGTCCTGGAGATCGAGTTCGCCGAGCAGTTCGCCCGACACGTCGAGTGCGCGCAGGCCGGCGTCGTACCAGGCCAGGTAGAGAACCTCGGCCTCTTCGTCGAGCCAGAAGTTGTGCGGGGTGAGTCCGGGCGCGGCGAACGTGGCGATCTCTCGCGGGGCCCGGGGTTCGGAGACGTCGACCACATGCATGCGGCCCGGCGACCCGAAGTCCTCCTCGCCCACGAAGGCCACCCCCCGCGCCGGCCAGTACCAGACGTTGTGGGTCTGCCCCCCCAGCTCCCGGAGTCGGCCGACCTCCAGCGGGGCCGCGGGCGATCCGCCCGTCACGTCGGCACCGACGTCGAGAATCACCAGACCCGCGTCCCAGTGCGCGAGGAAGGCCAGCCCGTCGCGCACGAGCACGTCGTGCAGGAAACTCTCGCCCGCCCAGTACGACGAGAGCAGTCGCGGAGCGGAGGGGTCGGCGATGTCGAACACGCGCAGTCCCGACCCCACGCCGTCGACGACGAGGTAGAGCTCGTCGCCGTCGATCCAGGCGTTGTGCACACCCGAGGCGAGCCCGTCGGTGATCCGCCCGACCACCTGCGGATGGCCCGGGTCGGCCAGGTCGAGCAGGGTCACCCCGTTGAGACCGTCGTTCGACCCCTCGTGCGTGACCACACCCAGCCGCCCGTCGGCCGAGATCTTGATGTCATTCGTGGTGCGGGCGTCGAGAATCACCGAGTCGGTCGCGATCGGGTCGCCCGAGCCCAGGCGCCACGCCCGCACGAGATTGCCCGGCGTGGGCCCGTCGTCGCTGCCCCGCATGCCCCAGCTACCCGTCCAGGCGTGTTCGCCGAAGACCCAGAGGTCGGAGGTGAAACGGGTCGTCTCCAGGCCTTCGCCCGTTTGCACCAGGGTGATGCGACGTCCACGGGGTGAGACGACGAGCGTCGCCGTGTCGGCGGCGGTGCCGACCCGGGCCTCGATCTGCACGGTCCCCGTGCGATAGGCGACGAAGCGCCGGTCGGCCGAGACCCATCCGGCGTCGCCCGGCGACACCGTGAAGCGCGGCGTGACCCCGGCGATGGGCGAGCCCTGGGCATCCAGCGCGGTCGTCTCCAGCCGCACGACGTCGCCCTGGCGAAGCGGGCCGGGTGCGGCGAGGCGCAGGGAGGCCACGGGGACCACCGAACCGGTCGGGACCTCGACGGTGGCCTCGATGCCGACCGATCCGCCCGTCTCGACCTGTGCGGTCACCTGGCTCCGGTAGGCGCCGGGCTGCAGGGCCTCGACCCCCTCGAGCGTGAGGTCCAGCGTGGCCGTGGCACCGGCGGCGAGGGTGGCGATCGCGGGAGGGTCACCCACGATGGCGGCGCCCGGCTGCGCCAGCCCGGCCGCATCGCGCACCGGGCCGATGCGAATCGCGATGGGCCCGAGTCGGGAATCGCTGCCATTGTGCAGGGTGAGGCGCACGGTCTCCCCCGCCACCCACCGCACCGACGGCTGGTCGAAGGAGAGCCCCTGAATGCCGGGACCCACACCCTCGTCGTCGCCGCACGCGACCATCACCGCGCACAACAGCGTGAGTGGTGTACGAAACCGGTGCCTCATTCGCCTCTCCCCTCGGATGTGGGGGCCGGGGTTCACCACCTCCGATCCCTGAAATAGCTTACAGGTCTATCCCTTCGGCGGGAACGCCCCCGCCCGGGATTTCGTACATCGAGGTATGAACGTGTCATTCGACTCCATCGCCGCGCATCGCGTGGCCGCCCGTGTCGCGTACCTGGCCCTGCTGGCCGGGACGTTGGCGAGCTGTGGGGGCACACCGCCGCCGTCGGCCGGACAGGCCCGTGGCTTCGTGCCCTCCCTGCTGGGGCGGAAGGTGATCGTCTTCCCGGTGCAGCGCGACCTCGGGATCGGCGGCGACGCCACTGCGGAGATGGTGTTCGCGCTTCAGGGAACCGGATCGGGGCCGGAGTGGCTGCTTCCCGACGAGCTGCGCTCGACGATGGCCCGGTCGGGGTCGCTCGATGCACCGCTCGACAATCTGCCCGTCGACGTGTTTCTGCAGGCGCAGGTGGATCGGATCGGCGACCCGATCTACGGCATCATGCGACGCATCGGGGCGGTGACCAGCGCCGATGTTGCGCTCCTTCCGATCGCGATCCGCCCGGGCCCCCCACCCGTCGACTCGACCGGCTCGGTGATCGACGGCCCGGTCGCGGCCGAATACGTGGCGGCTCTTCTCGACATTCGCACCGGCCGAGTGATCTGGTTCGGGGCCGAAGGGGGGCTGCCCGGTGCCGTTGGTGATCCGTCTCGGCTGGCCTCTGCCGCCGACGCGCTCGCCCGTCGCCTGGTTCCTCGACGTACCAACCGAATTCCCGCTCCGGAGGAAAGGCCATGATGCTGAGATGGAAGGTCTTGGGGGCGCTGGCCCTGGTCGGGACGATGTCGGGTTGTGAGGAGCCCGATCTCACCCTTCCGACCGACGCCCAGGTCGCGGAGTATTTTTCGGCCACGCAGATCATCTCGGCCGAGATGGTCGGCAACGTGGCCGAGATCACGGTCGCCCAGAGTGCAGACCAGCTTCAGCGGGGCGGTCGATTGTGGGCCCAGGTGGGTCCCTACATCTACCTCTTCTCCGAGCCGACCCAGTCGCTGTTTCGAGACTTCGGCGGCCTCGCGGCCGTGCGGATCGTGACCCAGGTCGGCCGGGCCGAGGTCGCGCGGGCGCTCCTCGCCCGTCCCACCCTCAACGACCTCACCTGGCGGCGCGCGCTCAATGTGGCCGGCAAGGCCCGACTCGAGGGCACGCAGCGGCTGACGCTCCTGGAAGATCTGATCGAGTTCGGCGAGGATCATACCGAGTTCACCTACAACGCCC
>CBDUEZ010000359.1:0-4309 GCA_965366355.1 uncultured bacterium | reverse complement strand
CTACCCCGGCGCCGATCGCTGGGATCGCGACGCCGATATTCCCTGGAGCATCGAGGCGCGGGCGATGGAGGCGTTGGACTGCTGAGTCAACGACCCTCACCCCACCGGGACGATCCGCACCTCGTTCGCATTGAACAGCGGGATCAGCACGCGGCCCCGATCGAGGTCGAAGCCGATGTCGGCAGGGGCATCGACGTCGGGGACCGCGCAGCTCAGCGTGCCGTCGGTCGCGAGCAGGTGCACGCACGACGAGGTCCAGTTCGAGAGAAGCATCCGTCCGTCGGCCAGCACCTCGATGCCGTCGAACTGCGCACCCTCGACCGCGAACACCTCGGTGCGCTCGTTCTCACCCGTTACGCGGAACACCTGCCCCGACATGAACGTCACGACGAACACCCCGCCGTCGGCCGTCGTCGCCACGCCGTTGGGTGCGCCGAAGTCGGCGTCGGCGATGATCGGCGCGTAGGCGTCGGTGCTCACGTGATAAAGCGCGTCGGCTCCGGTCGGGGCGAAGGTGGCGTCGAGTCCGGTGTCGGTCAGGAGCACGCCGTCGCCGGCAGGATGAGGGGCCAGGTCGTTGAGGAACGCGGCGCCGTCGATGCACACCTCGCCAGAGGGTGCACCCGAGGCGAGATCGAACATGCGCACACAGTCGATGTCGGTGACCCAGAGCAGCCCCTGGGCACTTCAGGGCGAGCACCTCACCCGCGGGCGACACGCGCGAGATGAAGCCGTTCCCGTCGTGGTCGGTCGGAGCCCCGTTGATGTTCGAGACGAGGTAGACGTCGGCGCCCCGGTCGTGCAGAACCGACTCGGGAGTGGCGAAGCCGACGCCGGCGATGGTGATCGCGCCGGAGGCCGATGCAATGGGCGACGCGGGAACGCCGTCGACCATGTCATCGCATACGGAGAGACATGGGGGACTCCTGACGTCGGGACGAGCGGGTGGGGCGATCGAGCGATCGAGCGATCGGGCAATCGAGCGCCGCGTACTACCGCCGAAGGAGGTGTTGGTGCCGGGAGAGGTGTTGGTGCCGAGGGAGGTGTTGGTGCCGAAGGAGGTGTTGGTGCCGAAGGAGGTGTTGGTGCCGAAGGAGGCGTTCGGGCCGAGGGAGGCTCAGCCGTCCCCCGCCACCAGCGCCGCAATCTCCCGCTGAAGCACCGGCTTGCTCACGATTCCCGTCACCTCGAACAGCGGCTCGCCGTCGCGAAAAAAGACGAGTGTGGGGATCGAGCGAATCTCGAAGCGTTCGGCGGTCTCGAGGGCCCGTTCGGTATCGACCTTCACGATGCGAACGCCCTGGTGCTCGAACTCGATCGCGATCTCGTCGAGAATCGGTGACATCATTCGGCACGGGGCGCACCACCCGGCCCAGAAATCGACCACGGTGATGCCCGATCCGCCCAACACCACCTCATCGAAATCGGCGTCGTCGGCGTGAATGACCGGTGCCTCGACCTTGGGCTTCTTCTTGAAGAACACGGTCTATCCCCCCACCCGCGCCAGTCCGTCTCGCCCGCGCCGAAGAAGCGCGGCGGTCGTCAACTCGAGGGACTGGATCCAGGCGGTGGCCCCGACGACCACAAGTCCGATACCGAGCACTCCGATCGTGACGGGTCCGACCCACGCGGGCAGAGACAGGAGACCCTGAAGCGTCTCGACTCCAGAGAGCACGATCCACGATGCACCCAGATAGACGCCCAGCACCCGAACGGGGCGGGTCTGCTTGAGCCGTTCCCAGGAAGAATCGGTTGGCATGAGGGGCAAGGTACGCTGCGGGGTGGCGATTCCACCACGTGGGGCGGCTCATCGGCTCGCGGAATCGAGCTACTGAGCTAGGTTGGGGAAACGCCCTCTCCCTCGGCCCCGGGGTTTCCATGCTTCATCCCAACGCCGCGATCCTCGGCATGACGATTCGTCCCACCTTCCAGGAGATCCACCGGAGACTGCTGGATGTGAACGTCGACCTCTTCAAGCACATGGATCTCTCGGCCGAGCCGCGGCCCAGCACCAAAATTCCCCACGGACTCGCGGTGGAGGACTCCGTGCTCGAGGGCATCGCCTTCAAAGTGCTCATGCCGGAGCGGCTGCGCCGGGCGCTCGGCACCTCGCTCAAGAACAGCCCCGCCCTGCTCGGCAGTCTCCGGAGCGCGATGCGTGAGGGGCGACCGGTCTTTCGCGAGGGCAATGTGCACAAAGACGGCCACTGGGCGATCGATGCCTCCATGGCCGTCACCACGGGCATCGGCTTTCGGGAGATCACCTACCTCCCGGCGCTCGATCTCGCGGGAGGTCGCATTGCGAAAGACCCCTCTGGGGGCCATGCGCCGAGTCCCAACATGCAGTTCTCCAGCTTTTTCGGAGAGACCCGCTCGCGGTTGGACATCACCTCGCTGCACGTGGCGGTGTGGGGCAACTACTGCACCGTTCACATCGATCATGCCGGCTTCACCCTCAGCCTCGGTGGACTTGGAGGGGGCGATGTGATCGTGTCGCCCGACTCGCTCCAGCACGTCTGGGTCGAGCTGTTCCAGCGCGACATTCTCGGGCTTCCCGAGACGTTCGAATGGTACATGCCCAACTCGCGAAACGACTTCAGCCGCACCGGCATTCGTCTGAAGGCCCCCGTCGGCCGCCATGCGACCTTCAGTATCGAGGCGAGCTACACGCTGCGAGGAAAGCGTGGGGCGGCGGGGACGGTGAATTTCAGTGGGACGTTCGGGGAGTAGGAGGGGCTGCCGCAAAACGATACGAAAGCCGCGACCCCGACCGCCCGGAAACGATACGGGCGCCGTCGCTTAGCCGCCCCGTGCGAGCAGTCATACCAATCCGAGGGGCCGGAAACCCGCGAAATCCCGGCCCGATCATTGCATTCTCTAATCCTTGCGTACTCGGATCGTCCGTGATTACGCTGAGTGCCCCCGCCGGCCCCCCGACGGCGCATTGACTGTGGTTCTGTCATGCGGGTTTGACGGCGTGTTGACGCCCCGAGTGCAGCGTCTCCTCTGCGTTTTCGATAGGCCCTCACGGGCCGAACGCCTGGAGCAGCGACATGAGGTCGTGACACGTCGGGCGAGCAAGGAGGCTCAAGGTGGTGCCGCAACTCACTGTACTGGTGATTCTCGTCGGGGATCTGCTTCTGGCCGCCAACACGGCCTGGATCGCCGCGTCTACGACCGACGTGGGATCATGGGTGGCCCCCGCCGTCCTTGCGCTGGGACTCCCGGTCGCCTTCTGGGCCGTACACCTCTATCGGCTTGACGGCTCGGCTCATCCGGTCCAGCGCATCGTTCAGGTCGTCGCGGCCGTCGCCATGGTCGCGACGGGGTTGAGTCTCACCGCGGCCGTCGTGCCTGACCTGGCGGTTTCCGCGCCATTCATGGCGGTCTCCACAGGGATCCTCGCGCTGGTGCTGTCGCTCTGGCGCCTGCTGATCGACCGACTCGAAGGGCACGTGGTCGCCGACCTCCACCGCCTGCTCTCTCGCCATCGGCGATGGGTCGCCCTCGGCACCTACTCGGCCGTTGCCTTCGCGGCCTACATCGGGGCGTACCTGCTGCGCTTCGAGCTGGGCATCCCAGCCGAACATGTGGGCACCATGGCCCGCACGGTGATGCTCGTCACAGCACTTCAGCTCGTGGGCTTCCATCTGATGCGCCTGAGCATGGAGCGTTGGCGGCATATCGGCCCCCGCGACATGGTGCGACTCGTGTTGGGCTCGACGCTCGGCTCGGTGCTCTTCTTCGTGACCATGGCCGTACTTGGACCAGTGCCCCGCGTGCCGCGCTCGGTGTTCCTGATCGACTGGATGCTCCTGGTGCTCCTGACGGCGGGCATCTGGCTGGCCTACCGCACGGTGTTCGAAACATTCTATCGTCGGGTGAGGCAGGGGGGCGCTCCGACGAGGCGGGCCCTTGTCATCGGTGCGGGTGAGGCTGGCAGCCGTCTGGTGCGGGAGATTCAGCGCGACCCGATGGGCTACCACCCGGTGGGCTTCGTCGACGACGATCCGATCAAGTGGGCCACGCGCCTACACGGGCTCGAGGTTCTGGGCGGGACCGATGATCTGGCCGAGATCGCCGAGAAGGTGCGGGCGGAGGCCATCATCATCGCGGTGCCGTCGTCCAGGACCGTCGATCTGCGCAGAATTGTCGAGGCCTGTGAGGCCGCCGACGTGCCCTTCAAGGTGCTTCCCAGTACCGAAGAGGTGCTCTCGGGGCGGGCCGGCCCCGAGTTGTTGCGCGACGTTCGCATCGAAGACCTGCTCGGGCGCGATCCGGTGCAGCTCGAGCTGCCCGAGTTGCGCGA
>CBDUEZ010000358.1:0-4343 GCA_965366355.1 uncultured bacterium | reverse complement strand
GTCGGCGGTCTTCCGCCTTGCCTGAGGCCCGAAGACCCCGTCGTCATGTCCGCCCTACTTCTTCAACAGCCTTCTAGAACCCGACCCCGACGGTGCGACGCGCGACCGGCCGGCGTACATTGGCACCGCCAAAGGTGCCACCCCCGACCGGAACGCCGACATGCCGTCCTCGCGCGCCCTTCTTCCGATCACCGCCCTCGCCGCTCTTTCGGCGCTCGCCCTGTCGCCCGCGGCTCCGGCCGTCGCACAGGACACGCACAGTCATCTCGGCGAGGCGCTGCTCGACGGCTACGCCTGGCGCAACCTCGGCCCCGACCGGGGCGGGCGGTCGATCGCCGTGTCGGGCGTCGTCGGTCGGCCGCTGGAGGGCTACTTCGGGGCCGTCGGCGGAGGCCTGTGGAAGACGACCGACGGCGGATCCAACTGGGCACCGGTCACCGACTACCAGATCACCTCGGCCTCGGTGGGTGCCGTCGCGGTCAGCGAATCGAATCCGGATCTGGTGTTCATCGGCACGGGCGAGACGTGCATTCGAGGCAACATCCTTCCCGGCGACGGCGTCTATCGCAGTCGAGACGGCGGTGAGACGTGGGAGCATGTGGGCTTTCGGCAGTCCCATGGCATCTCGAAGATTCGCATCCACCCCACCAATCCCGACATCATCTACGTCGCCTCTTTCGGAAAATACAGCGCGCCCAGTGAGGAGCGGGGCGTCTTCAAGAGCACCGACGGCGGCGACAGCTGGGAGCGTGTGCTGTTCCGCGACGACGAGACCGGGGCCATCGACCTCGTGCTCGATCGGAACGACCCCGACGTGCTCTATGCCACGCTCTGGGAGGCCTTCCGAAAGGAATACACCATGTCGTCGGGCGGACCGGGGAGCGGGCTCTTCAAGAGCACCGACGGCGGCGCCAACTGGACCGAACTCACGCGCGCTCCCGGGCTTCCACAGGACGGCGTCGTGGGTCGGATCGGGGTCGCGGTGTCGAGTGCCGACTCCGACCGGGTCTACGCGCTGTACGAGAACGACGCCGGCGGCCTCTTTCGCAGCGACGACGGCGGAGCCAGCTGGGAGCTCGTCAACGACAATCGGGCGATCCGGCAGCGCGCCTTCTACTACACGCACGTCTTCGCCGACCACCAGGATCCCGACGTGGTCTACATTCAGAACACGTCGCTTTTCCGGTCCACCGACGGCGGAGCGACCACCGAGACGATCAACAACGGAACCCACGGCGACTTCCACGACTTCTGGATCGATCCCCAGGACCCGTCGCACGTCATCGTAGGGAACGATGGAGGGGGAGCGGTCAGCTTCGCGACCGGCGAGAGCTGGACCGACCAGGAGTTCTCGACCTCTCAGTTCTACCACGCCGTCACCACCGCGCACATTCCGTTTCACGTGTGCGGATCGCAGCAGGACAACAGCACCCTCTGCCTGCCCTCCGATTGGAACGCCCGCGGGGGACGGGGCGGGGCCTCGACCGCAGGTTCGATGGACGTCGCGTACCGGGTCGGGGGAGGCGAGCCCGGCTACATCGCTCCCGATCCCGAAGATCTCAACACCTTCTTCGCGGGCACGAACAACGGGCGCTACATCGATCGCTACAATCGCACGCTCGACTACGCGCGCGAGGTCAATCCCTACCCCTGGTTCTACTCCGGCGAACCCGCCTCCGCCCTGGTGGAGCGCTGGCAGTGGACGTTCCCGATCCTGTTCTCTCCGCTCGACCCCAGCACCCTCTACACCTCGTCGCAGCGACTGTGGAAGACGACCGACAATGGCCGTACCTGGGAAGTGTTGAGTCCCGACCTGACCCGTGCCGACCCGAGTACCCTCGGCCATTCGGGGGGACCCATCACCGGTGACATGAACGGTCCGGAGGTCTATGCCACGATCTTCTCGGTCGGTCCGAGCAAGGTCGATATCGGGGTCATCTGGACCGGATCGGACGATGGTATGGTGCACGTCACGAGAAACGGCGGCGAGACCTGGTCGGATGTGACCCCGCCCGACATGCCCGACTTCGGGCGAGTGAGCCAGATCGACGCGTCGGCTTTCGAGCCGGGGCGCGCCTACGTGTCGGTACGACGCCCGCTACTCGACGACTTCGCGCCCCACATCTGGAAGACTTCGGACTACGGGCAGAGTTGGACGCGCATCGTAAACGGCATCCGGGACGACGCCTACGTGAATGCGGTCCGGGAGGACCCGAATCGCGCAGGACTCCTGTATGCGGCGACGAATCACGGTGTCTACATTTCGTACGATGACGGCGCGGAGTGGATGGAACTGAATCCCGGACTCCCCGATCTGCCGATCGTCGACCTCATCGTCGAAGACAACGCGCTCGTCATCGCGTCGCACGGCCGGGGCTTCTGGGTGCTCGACAACGTGGCCCCCCTGCGGCAGGCGCGGCCGGGGCTCACCGACGAGGCGCTCCTGATGTTCACTCCCCCTGTGGCCTACCGATCGGCCGATGGCGCCACTCTGTCGTGGTGGATGGCGGTGGAACCCGAAGAAGCGACCCTGGAGATCATCGATGAGTCCGGGGCGATCGTACGCACCTTCGAGCCGGCCGACACCAGCGCCCCTCGCGATCGTTGGACCGGAAGTCCGCTGCCGGTCCGCCAGGGCCTGACCACCTTTACCTGGGACCTCTCGACCGACCCCGCTCCCACCTTTCCCGGAATGATCCTCTGGGGAGTGCGCACCATGGCACCCGTGGTCCCGCCCGGTCGGTATACCGCCCGCCTGACCGCCGACGGACTGACGTCGCAGACCACCGTCGTAGTCGAGCGCAACCCGTGGATCGAAGACGTCACCGACGCCGACCTGCAGGCCCAGTACGAGTTCGGGCGACTCGTGCAGGCAAAAGTCGCCGAAGCGAATTCGGCCGTGATCGCGATTCGCCGCATGAAGGTGCAGGTCGACGATCGCCTCGAGAGCGACGACGACGCAGCCCTCGCGGCGACGGCGGAGCGCCTCGTATCGAGAGCCTCCGAGGTCGAAGCCGACATCTACCAGATTCGAAACCGAAGTGGGCAGGACCCGCTCAATTTTCCAATCAAGGTCAACAACCGGCTGGCCAATCTCCTCTCGATGTCGGAGCGCGGAGATGGCCCCCCGGGGTCGGGAATGCGCGAGATCTTCGGTATCATGGTGGAGGAGCTTCGCGGCTATACGGACCTCTTGCAGGAGATCTGGGATACCGATCTTGCGGCGGTGAACCGTGAGTTGGAGCGACTGGGGCTCGATCGGATCGACCCCCTCGACCCTGCCACACGACTGATTTCGGATTAGCTTCGGTTCGCGCTTCTGTCGTAACGGTGTTTGATTTGTGATTCTCGCGAGTCTGCCTCTGACGTGGCGGACGGCCTCCCTACGGGTTCATTCATGACCGATTCGACCGCACTTCCGACGATCATCCAAGGCGGGATGGGGGTCGGGGTTTCCAACTGGCGCCTCGCACGAGCCGTAGCCTCGCTCGGCCAACTGGGTGTCGTGTCGGGTACGGGCCTCGACACCCTCTTCGTTCGGCGTCTCCAGGACGGTGACCCGGGAGGCAACCTGCGCCGATCGATGGAGCGGTTCCCGATTCCGGGGGTGGCGGCGGAAGCCCTGGAACGGTACTTCCGGCCGGAGGGGCGCGCGCCCAACGAGTCGTATTGCCTCCTGCCGATGTTCAAGCAGAAGCTCGATCGTTGGCGGCACATGATCACGGTGCTGGCGAACTTTGTGGAAGTCGACCTGGCCCGGGAGGGCCACGACGGCCGAGTGGGGCTGAACCTCCTCACGAAGATCCAATTGCCGAACCCCGCGTCGCTCTACGGAGCCATGCTGGCCGGCGTCGACTACATCTTGATGGGGGCCGGGATTCCCCGTGAAATCCCCGGCGTGCTGGACGGTCTCGCCCGTGGGGAGCCCGTCGAGATGACACTCGACGCTGTGGGACTGGAACGCGGAGAGAAGGAGACGTTTGGGTTCGATCCCGCGGTGATCCACGACGGCCCGGCCCCGGAGATCCCCCGGCCGGACTTCCTCCCGATCGTCGCCTCCAACTCGCTCGCGACCATGCTGGTGCGAAAGGCGACCGGCCGGATCGACGGATTCGTCATCGAAGGTCCGACGGCCGGCGGACACAACGCCCCGCCGCGAGGCGAGGTGGTCTACAACGAACGCGGTGAGCCGCAGTACGGTGAGCGCGACGTGGTCGACCTCGAGAAGATCGCCGACCTCGGACTGCCGTTCTGGATCGCCGGTGGAGCCGGTCACCCGGACCGCCTCCGTGAGGTTCAGGCCGCGGGGGCCACGGGCGTACAGGTGGGCACGCTGTTCGCCT
>CBDUEZ010000357.1:0-4346 GCA_965366355.1 uncultured bacterium | reverse complement strand
TGGTACAGGCTGCGGTGGCGGCTCGGCTCGGTGGAGACGACAATTCCGTTCGCGCACTCCTCGAGGGTGGTGATCTGCGGCTCGAGATCCTCTCCGACGGAGGCGCGGGTGTCGATGATCCGGCATTCGTCGCCTCCTATATCGGAGCGTTCCTGCTCTACATGACGATCCTGCTCTACGCGGTGTCGGTCATGAGATCCGTGCTCGAAGAAAAAACCAGTCGTGTGGTCGAAGTGGTCATTTCTTCGATGCGCCCTGATCAACTCATGCTGGGCAAGATCCTGGGGGTCGGAGCGGTCGGATTGACGCAACTCGCGATCTGGGGACTGGCGGGCACGCTGATCGTTGCCGCCGGAGTTCCCGCCCTCCTCGCGGCCAACCCGGCGTTGGCTCAGCTGTCGGAGCTGCGCGAGTTTCTGCCCGGACTCCGCTACTTCGGGCTGTTCATCGTGTTCTTCCTGGGTGGCTATTTCATGTACTCGGGTCTGTACGCGGCAGTGGGCGCCATGTGCAACACCGACGAGGAGGCGCAACAGGCTCAGATGCCGGTCATCTTGTTGCTCGTCGTCCCGATCATCTTCGTGACGCAGGTGATCGCCGAACCGAATGCGCCGCTGTCGGTGGCGTTGAGCCTGGTGCCCCTCTTCAGTCCGATCTTGATGTTCGCGCGGGCCGCCGCCGGGGCCGCGCCGCTCTGGCAGATCGGGCTATCGGTCGTGGGCATGGTGGTGGCGGTCGGGGTGATCGCCTGGGTTGCCGGTCGGATCTACAAGGTGGGGATTCTGATGGCCGGAAAGCGCCCCACGTTGCCGGAGTTGTTCCGCTGGGTGCGAGAGGCCTGAGACGGCTCCCGACCCCACACCCACCTAGTCGGGAAGGCAACTGCGCAGGAGTGCGCCGAGTTGATGGTCTTCGAAGGCCCTCGCCCGGTAGAGCACCTCTTCGTACGACGGCTCGATGAGAATCGTCGTCGTGCGAAGGGGGGGCGTTCCCTCATCGCTGTCGGCCGGCGAAAAACAGAGGCATGCCCCGAACGAGTCCGTTCGGCGCGGGTCGTCGTCGAACTCGACGTACACGTCCCAAAACCGTCCCTCATGACTCAGCGTCGCCAGGTGGTGCCCGGTCGATGCAGGGCTCGAGTCGGTCGTGTCTTTGGGCGGATTGGAGTCGGTCATGGCTTCAGTCTACCACTGGATCGTCGGGGTTTCAAAGGCCGTCGGCGGCGGGAGCTTCGGTGGGACTCTGCGGGGCGGGCTCGGCGAGGCCCTGCGAGTTCGTCTCGGCATGGAGTCGCACTCCGAAGGGCTCCGCCACACTTCCCGGGTAGATCGTGCGGTGGGGGAACGGAATCTCGATTCCGGCCTCGTCGAGCGCCCGCTTGATCTCGATATGGATCGCGTTCTTCGCCTGAAGCCACTTCTCGCGCACGGTCCAGGCTCCAAACAGGATGTCGAGCGAGGAGTCCCCGAATCCTCTGAATACGAAGACGGGCTCGGGCTCCATGAGAATGTCGGGATTGGCCCGTGCGACATCGAAGAGAACGCCCTTCACGCGTTCCAGGTCTTCTTTGTAGGCGACACCCAGGTGCACGTTGATTCTCCGCACCGGGAACCTCGTCAGCGTGACCACCTCGCTTTTCACGAGGGTCTCGTTGGGAATTCTGATGAAGGTGTTGTCGAAGGTGCGCAGCTTCACCGACAGCATGTCGATCGAAAGCACCGTGCCCTCTCGCCCGGCCACCTGAACGACGTCGCCCACCACGAAGGGCTGTTCACCCATGATGAAGAAGCCGCTGATCAGGTTGGACACCGAGGTCTGCGACGCGAAACCGAGCGCGATCCCCAGGATTCCGGCGGCGCCCAGGAGGGGGGCGAGGTTGAAGCCCAGCTGCGTGAGCACCGTCACCGCCAGCCCCAGGAGGCCGGCGTAGGTCATCAGGCGCCCCACGACGAGACCCCGCTGGGGTGTCGAATTATAGGTGACCCAGCGCTGCACCCAACCACTCACGAGGAGAATCGCCGGGACGCCGAAAACCACGAGGGCGGCGGGACGAAGGAGTGCCCCGGGGTCGTCGAGGACCCGTTGCATGAAGTCGGGAGTGTCGTCGGGCTGCGCCGATTGGAGGGTCGCCCACAGGTCGATCATAGCCAGCCCCCGAGGGAGGAACGAATCCGAGCGAAGGTGCGCGCGGTGAAGCCCCGACTCATGGCCAGACGCGGGCCGGTGACGCGGGTCGCTTCGGGCGCCTCCGCCGGAGGCCTACCGGCCATCTCGATCCGGCTCTCGGCGTCCCCGCCGACGTAGTGCACCCGTGTCTCGTCCGACCAGAGCCGCGTGCCATCTCGATAGACCGACAGGTAGGCGACGCGCAGGGCAATGCGACCCACCTTGAGGTCTTCCGCCGAGAAGTTCTTGAGTTCCAGCGGGCAGATGCAGAGGTGCTCCTCGAACTCCCCGGAGTGTACCTCCCTGCGAGCTCGTGTGTCGAGCCAATAGCTGAGTTCGCCCTCCTCCGGCGTTCCCCACCAGGTGTCCGACATGGGCTCCGTCGGCACATCGATGAGTGTGAGTGGGTGGGGCCCCAGGGCCTCGATTCGCACCGTCAGGGGAACACGAATGTAGATACGGGCACGGGCACCCCGGAGGAGCCAGAAATCGCTTTCGGGTTTGACGAGTACCAGGCGGTCGGGGAGGAGGGGACTCAATCTGATTCTCCCGTTCCACTCGCCGGGAACGAACCTCGACCAAAGCGGGTCACCGACCCGGAGCCGGATTTCACCCGACTCCTGTGTAAAGGCGAGATCGAGCGGCCCGAGCCGGAGGCTGGTCTCGATTTCGGGCTCTACCGTGTGTTCACCCCAATCGAACGGTGTGTCGGAGTTCATCGTGATCCCAAGGCACGGTTCGCGCCGGTGAGGGCTTCTCGCATCTCCCGGGCCTCGATCCGGGTCAGAGGTCGACCGGCGAAGCGCGCCTGAAGATAGAGATTGACGAGCCGGGCGGCAGGGCCGGCCGCCTGGGGTGCAGCCGACCGAATGCGCTCCACGAGGTCGAGCGGCGCCACGACCGCATCGCCGACCACCCCTGCTTTCCGGGCACGGCGAAGAAGGCGGAGGTAGGCGCGGCTCTCTGCAGAATGCCGTCCCGGCCATCGGGGCGACCGAATTCCCCTCCAGAAAGCGAGCGGCACGAGGAGTATGAAGAGCCAGGGCCACCGAACGGGCGCCCGGTCGTCGGAATCCCCCGACGGCACCTCAGCCGACCCGTCGAACCATGAGCCGAGTCGGTCGACCAGATCGACCTGGTCGGTCAGCGAGTAGTCGAGCACCCACTTGCTCCAACGGTGCTGCAGTCCGTCCAGGAAGATGCGTCCCGGCCAGGTCCATTCGGCCGCACTGCTCCCGGTCGAGGAGCCCCCCGGAGTGGGGTCGAACTGCACCCATCCGTACCCGGGAAACCAGACTTCCACCCACGAGTGGGCCTCATTCTGGGTGACCGCGAGATAACTTCCGAACTCGTTCCAGCGGCCGCCCAGAAACCCGTTCACGTTTCGCGCGTGGATTCCCGCCGACCGAAGCAGCACGACCATGGCACTCGAGAAGTATTCGCAATGCCCTTCTCGACGCTCGAAAAGAAAATGGTCGAGGCTGGTCTGGGCGGCCGTTCGAGGGAGCTCGCGGGTGTACCCGAACTCACTTCTGAGCCAGGTCTCGATCGCGCGCACCTTGTCGTAGCGAGTCTCGTGATCGCGAGTGAGCGAGTCGGCCAGCGACCCGATCCGGTCTGGGAGCCTCGGAAGTTGCAGGTATCGGGAGCGGTCGGGCATGAAGCCGGAGTTCGCACGGCGGAGGGAGTCGGGTGGTGGCGAGCCCGCCGCGGAACGGGCCGTGTAGATCGGGGTCGAGGTGCCCCAATAGAAGAAGTCGCCGACGTTGTCGAACATCGGCTGGATCCGGGAGTCGGCCTCGACCGAGATGAGGGGATGGATCGCGAAGAGGACGCGCACGTCGAGGGGCGCGCCGTAGATCCGTTGGGTCAGTGTTTCGCCCCCCCAGCGCTCTCGATACCACTCCACGGGGGCCGACGAGGGACGCACACCCTCGGAGCGGCTCCACCGGACCCCGTCGAAGCGATCGTACGATCGCCCCCGCCAGTGTAGAGCGAGAAGGCGGTCGGGGACGCCGTCTGGAAACTCGACGCGAAGCACGATCTCGGGGTTGGAGTAGATCGTGGAGCCGTGCTCGCCCAGCGAGATGTTGTCGGAGAAACCGGCCACGGATGTGGCCAGGGTCTCGCCCCGCCCCGCCCAGCCCCGCGATACCCTCGGGAAGGCTACGAACACGATC
>CBDUEZ010000356.1:0-4358 GCA_965366355.1 uncultured bacterium | reverse complement strand
GAGCTCTACGCCTACATCCCCGGCTCGATGCTGACCGCGCCCGAGCGCGCCCGTGGCGTCCGCGCCAACGACAACTGGGGTTGGACCGATGCCGCAACGGGCCGGGAATACGCTCTCGTGGGGCGCAATGACGGCACCTCGTTCATCGACATCACCGATCCCACGCAGCCCGTGCTCGTCGGCGACCTCCCGAAGACGCCCAATACCCCGCGATCCCAGCTGTGGCGCGACATCAAGACGTTCAAGGACCACGCCTTCATCGTGGCGGACGGCGCGGGAGCGCATGGAATGCAGGTCTTCGACCTTCGGCGACTGAGGGACGTCGAGGACGCACCCGTCGTCTTCGAGCCCGACCTGCTCTACCGGGGTGATGGTCTGAACGTGGTAGAAAGCACGCACAACGTGGTGATCAACGAGGAGACCGGATTCGCCTACCTCACCAGCCGAGGGTGCGCGGGCCTGCACATGATCGACATCAACGATCCGCTCCGCCCGACCTTCGTCGGGTGCTCCGAGCCCGGAGGCACCCACGACGCCCAATGCGTACTCTACCGAGGTCCTGATCAGGAGTACCAGGGGCGGGAGATCTGCCTGCGAATGGCGGGGGATCGTTTCCAGATCTCGGACGTGTCCGACAAGGAGAACGCCGTCGAACTCTCCACCGCCACGCACCCGAACCCGGCCTACATGCACCAGGGCTGGCTGACGGAAGACCACCGCTACTTCGTGATGAACGACGAAAGTGACGTGATCGCCGGAAATGCCGAGACGACCCGCACGCTCATCTGGGACCTGACCGATCTCGAAGATCCGGTGCTCGCCCGGGAGTTCTATGGATCGCTCCCGGCCAGCGCGCACAACCTCTACGTGAAGGGTGACCTCACCTATCAGGCCAACTACAAGTACGGATTGCACATCCTCGACATCTCCGATCCGCTGAATCCCGTCGAGGTCGGGATGTTCGATACCGCACCGTACGGCAGCGGGCCCGGCTTCGGCGGTGCGTGGAGCACGTACCCCTTCTTCGAGAGCGGGGCAATCCTCGTCACCAGCATGCAGGAGGGACTCTTCGTGGTGAAGAAGAGGACGCGACCGATCTCCTGACCGAAACGAGCCGCGCACCCCGAGCCTCGGCTCGGGGAGCGCCGGGCTTCAGCCCACGGGCAGGTAGAGCTGCTGACGGTGGGCGTTCTCCTGCGCCTGCCACCGGCGTCGGGGCGATCGGGCGACGTTCCTCCGTTCGATCAGATCACCAGGAGCAGGCGCTCCCCAAGGTGGCCGGGGATCAAGTCCCGCTCGCCGGAGAAGACCGGCATGTCGGGCTGCGTGATGTGGTGGATGTGGTGGCCCGCGGCCTGAGCCCCACCCTCTCGATGGGCGATCGCGGGCACGACCAGGCCCTCTTCTCCCTCCACGTCCAGGTGCGCCCGAACGCAAGGCACCTCGACCGTCCACCGCGTCGTGCGCGTGCGGTACTTGCGTCTGCCCTTGGAATCCCGCCCCGCGGGCTCACGGGAGGACCACGTCAACACCTCGGTCTTCGTGTACCGCTCGATCCGCACTCTCCTGGCCCACCCCCAGAGATCGACGCGTTTTCCGACGAAGCGCGCGTAGTCGTCGTCTGCACGCACGCGATGGAGTTGCTCGGGGGTCACGCGGGGCCACCGCGGGTAGAAGGCCGCCAGAAAGTCGGCGAACCCTGGGAGATCGAGCCTCGGGGGATCACGACGAGGCAGGAGTTCGCGGACGTCGACGGCGAACTGATGGATCGGCTCGGAGGGGACCTCTGGGAAGTCTCGAGACACAGGAACGAAGCCGACGTCGAATCCGTTCTCCACGAGGTATGGGTTGAGCTCGAGGTGGTCGAAGAAGAACTCCCTGACCCGGGTCGCCTGGTCGCGCAGCCGCTCACCCACTTCATGGTCGTTCGGGTCGAAGAGAACGGCGACGCCGAACCGGCCGGGGTCGAACCACGTCGGATCGATGGCCGCCAATTCGCTCGTGATCGGCGAGTCGAGCAGATCGGGCTCGAGCGCCGTGAGTGCCCGCCAGCGTTGGGCGGGGGTCATATCGGCGAATTGTCGAATGATGGATCGCGCATAGCCCCGCTCGGTCACGAGGTCGGCTTCGATGTCGCCACCGCGTCGAGTCACTTCATCGCGATGGATCTTCCAATCACCGCCCCCTTTGGTGAAGCGGAGGTGCCGCTTGAAGAGCTTGGGAAAGAGCCAGGATCCGTGATCGTGTCCCATCACGAAGACCTCGACGTTGCCCCCGGGTTCGTAGATCTCCTCGAACCGTTCGACCGGCGCTCGAGCTCCCTTGAACCAACCGAAGACATCCAACCGAGCCCACCACGGCCGCTTCCTCGACAGTCGGCGGTAGATCTCGGTCTGGGCATCCAGCGATGCGTGATCGAAGACCAACGAGAGGGCTTCGTATCCAGTGGCCTCGAGCGCCAACTCGGGACTCGCCCCCTCCTCCACCTCCTGGGGCGTGGGTTCTCGAACGACACGAAGCGCTCGCACCTCTGAATTCCCGATCTTGCCTCCCGGACGCGCCCACAGGCCCGCTCCATTGTTCACGGCCTGGACGACGGCGGTCACGGTGGCCACGCCCCTCTCTGCACGAACCGCGGGAAGGGAGTCCCGGCGGAGAACTTCGACGCCGACACCGGACTTCTGGGCAGCTCCCGCAGTCAGCACGATCGCGGGTCCGCCCGGCGCTTCGGGGTTCACTACCCGCAGCTGGGCGGGCGGCCCACGGCGGGGTACGAGGTCGTGGGACGGGCTGATCGGTCGGTCAGGGACGAGGGTCACGGACAGGTCGAGCTATTGCGGCGCCGGGGTCCACATACACCAGCTCCAACCCCGTCTCCTCCGCGATCGCCCCGAAGTCCCGGTCCGCCGCCAGCACGGGGAGATCTTCACGGAGCGCTACGGCTGCGATCAAGCAGTCGACACTCGAGCGAACCGAGAGGCCCCGCCGTCGGCAAGCGCGGTAGATCTGCGCCGCACGCTCCGCGTCCCGGAGGCCTTCCAGCGGTCGGAGATCCAGAGACACGAGCAGGCTCCGAAGCCGCTCGGCGTGCGCTTCACTCTGGGCGCCCATGAGGATCTCCAGGACGATGGGCTCGGTGACCGCGAGTTGCTCGCGGTTCTGGAGCAGTTCGCGGAGTCGGACGTTCGCGGGGCTCCCGGTCTTCCGCAGGTACTCGATCCAGACCGAGGAGTCGACGAGAATGGGGCGGGACATGCTACTCGATCACATCCGGCGGACGATCACCCTCTCGGATCTCGTCGAGATCGCCGAACCAGCCGGTGCCCTCCATCGAGAGCATCTCCTCGCGCGTCATCGATGGCTCGGCCGCACGCTGAAGCGCAAACTCCACCGCTGCGTGCCGCGTGGGAAAGCGGTAGCGCTCCATAACAATGTGGAGCAGCCGGTCGTTGACCAGCACCGGCGAGCGCGAGGGGGCATCGTCGCGATAGCGGGCCTTCGCTTCGTGCACGGCGGCCGCCTCGCCCGGGCCGCTCGCGGCGGGTCCCCGCGCCTCGCGGAGCACGCGCCGCACCCACTCGGAGGTGGTGAGGCGCGCGCGATCCGCGGCCTGCCGGATCTCATCCAGCTCCGAGTCCTCCATGACGACCTGAAGACGCGTACTCATGATATGAGTATATCGCACTCAAGCACCGCAAGCCATGTTTGTATGCGCCCGCCGAGCGCTTCATCCAGGGGCTCGCGGCGCCGATCCGGCCATGGCTTCATGACCCGCCGTCGATGCGACCGTGCACGATGCGATCGAGGAGCACCTGCCAGGTCACTTCGTCGCCCGCATTGATGTAGAACTGGTCCGACCGTTTGGGGCCGCCCACTGCGCCGAATACCCGGGCCGCACCCACCGATTGCGTCTCGATCGTCAGCCGCCAGAGGCCCCCGAAGGTGCGACGCCTGAAGCAGTGGCGCAGGCTGCGGCCCATCGTCAGCTCACCGATCCCGATGCGCTCTCCCGCCTCCGACAAAAGCGTCACCCGGCCGGCCGCTTCACCGCCTTCCGTGTTGTCGAGGACCACGCAGGCCTCGGGCGCGTTCGGATCGTCCAGGGTCCCGGACGAGGCGCAGGCGCCCACGGCTACTGCGGCTGAAAGGGTGAGTGCGAAACAGATTTTCATGATGGTTCCCCCCGTCGAGATCGAAGATCGATGTCCGAAGCCGGGCGAACAGTTCGGGGGGATGCGGGTCCACGCGGCGTGGAAGAGGTTAGACCGGGGTTTCGAGGTCAGCAACTGCTCGGAGCGTTATTCGCGTCGGACAAGCCCCCGATCGATCTCGAGCAATGTGACCCGGGGAACCCCAGC
>CBDUEZ010000355.1:0-4380 GCA_965366355.1 uncultured bacterium | reverse complement strand
ATGATCGCGAGCAGCTCATTCACCAGGTCGAGGTCGTCCTCTTCGGCGAGCCCCAGGCCCAGCTTCGCACGCATCCCGTCAAGCCAGAAGAAGTCGTAAATCGTCGGAAACGCCTCGAGTTCGGTCGTCGCCAGCTCCACCGCGTGCTCGATGTCGTCGGCCGCGATCAGCGGCAACAGGGTCTCGACGAACCGCGCGAGATTCCACTGCGCGATCGTGGGCTGATTGCCGTAGGCGTAGCGTCCACCGTGGTCGATCGAGCTGAACACCGCACCGGGGTCGTAGCCGTCGATGAAGGCACACGGTCCGTAGTCGATCGTCTCGCCCGAGATCGTCATGTTGTCGGTGTTCATGACCCCGTGCACGAACCCCACCGCCATCCACTGCGCAACGAGCGCGGCCTGGCGGTCTCGAACCGCGCGAAACAGGTCGAGGTACGGGTCGGCCGAATCTACGAGCTCCGGGAAGTGGCGACGGATCGAGTAGTCCGCGAGGCGGCGCACCTTCTCCGTCTCCCCGCGAGCCGAAAAGAACTCGAACGTCCCCACGCGGATGTGGCTCGACGCGACGCGCGCGAGAACCGCTCCGGGCTCCGGCCCCTGCTGGCGCATGATCTGCTCGCCGGTGGTCACCGCCGCCAGTGCTCTCGTCGTGGGTACACCGAGCGCATGCATCGCCTCACCGATCAGGTACTCGCGGAGAACCGGCCCGAGAACCGCCTTGCCATCTCCTCCCCTCGAGAACGGGGTTCGGCCCGAACCCTTGAGATGCAGATCGCGGCGCTCGCCGTACCGATCGATCAGCTCGCCGATCAACAGCGCACGGCCATCTCCGAGCTGGGGCGAGAAGCTGCCGAACTGGTGCCCCGCGTACGCCTGCGCCAGCGGAGTCGCTCCGTCGGGGGCCTCGCTACCGGCGAAGACAGCCGCACCCACCTCGCTCGCCAGCGTATCCGCATCGAGCGACAACTCGACAGCCAGCTCGCGATTGAGGTGCACGATCTGAGGATCGGGCACCTTCGCGCCGGACCAGGGCACATAGAAGCCCTCGAGTTCTTCAGCGTAGCTGTTGTCGAACGCCAGTGTGCGCGGGCGGATCACCGGAGTGCCCTACTCCGCGCCGGAAACCTCGGCGTGGCGACGTGGCAGCACCCAGTTCGGCCGCGGGAAGTGGCAGGTGTAGCCGTTGGGATGCTTCTCCAGATAGTCCTGATGCTCCGGCTCCGCCTCCCAGAAATCACCGACCGGCTCGACCTCGGTCACCACCTTGCCCGGCCAAAGTCCCGAAGCGTCGACATCGGCGATCGTGTCCTCCGCCACCGCCTTCTGCTCGGCACTCGTGTAGTAGATCGCCGAGCGGTACGACGGCCCCATGTCGTTGCCCTGCCGATTCGGGGTGGTCGGGTCATGGACCTGGAAGAAGAACTCCAGAATGCGTCGATACGAGATCCGGTCGGGGTCGAACAGAATCTCGAGGCCCTCGGCGTGCGTGCCGTGGTTTCGATAGGTGGCGTTGGGCACGTCACCTCCCGTGTATCCGACGCGGGTCGCTTCCACACCCGGGAGCTTGCGAATCAGATCCTGCATCCCCCAGAAGCAACCGCCTGCGAGTACTGCGCGTTCCTGTGCCACGGGTCCAACTCCTGGTTGTCGGTTCCGGAGGTGAGCTCTCGGTGATACCCCGGCGGTTCCAGCTTCGGGCCCCGCTACCTGCCGGACCGCCGTGCCACTAATTTATCGGCGATGCTCCACGACCGGACCCGGATGGTCCGGTTCCGGGGCGGTATTCTGACTGGATCGACCGATGCGGGGGCCCTTTGCTCCCGGCTTGCGACAATCGCACCAGGCGTCGCCTCCCGCGACCGCCGGGGTTCTGTCGATCGCCATCGGCCACGCGCCGCACGCCGCCCAGGAGGGCCCCCCGGGACCCTCCACCTTCGACCCACTCGCCGCGCCGCCTCGGGGTGGTCGCGCCCCTGGATCACGCTCGCGCCGTTCCGGTGTGAGCGCCTCACCATCTTCCTTCCCGATCGCGGGGAGGAGCAACCATGTCCACGCTTCACCTTGCAGTAGCCGCCCAATTGGGCCCGCAGAACGACGGCCTGACCCTCCACGAGGTGGTGGTCAGCCTCCCGCATGACCCCGCGTCGCTGTTCACCCTCGCGCTCCTGACCGGGTGCTTCGTCTTCGTCCTCTGGTCGGGTCGACCCCGGGGCAAAGGCGGCCGACCGGCTTGAGCGATCCGTCCCCAGGCCACCGTCCGGCGCCGCGCCACGGCAAGATCTTCGCAGGCCTTGTCGTGGGAGCGGCGGCCGGTGGCCTCTGCAACGCACTCTGGCGGGACTCCGGTGGCCTGGCGCTCTTCGTCGCCAACGTCGCCCAGCCCGTCGGTCAGGTGTTCCTCCGCCTCCTGTTCATGGTCGTCGTACCGCTCGTCTTCACGTCGCTCGTGCTGGGCGTGAACGGGCTGGGCGACCTGTCGCGGCTGGGCCGCATCAGTGCCCGGACCTTCGGTCTGTTCGTGACGACGACGATCGCCGCCGGCACCCTGGGCCTCGTCCTGGTCAACGTCGTCGGTCCGGGCCGGGCGATCGACGAGACGGTGCGGGTCGAGCTGATGGAGCAGTTCGCCGGACAGGCCGCGGAGCGCGTGGGTGCGGCCGAGCAGATCGGGTTCGGCGTTCAGACCTTCGTGAACATCGTGCCCCGGAATCCGCTCGACGCCGCCGCTCGGGGCGACATGCTCGCCCTCGTCTTCTTCAGCGTGATCTTCGGAATCGCCCTGGCCAGCACCGGCCCGACGCGCGCCAAACCCATGCTCGACGTCGTCTCCTCCATCGCAGCCGCCGTCGAGGTCCTGATCGGCTACGCCATGAAACTGGCGCCCGTGGGCGTGGCCGCGCTGATCTTCACCATGACCGCCCGCTTCGGATTCGACCTCCTCGTGCCGCTCGCGCTCTACGCGACGGTCGTCCTCGGCGGACTTGCGCTCCACCAGTTCGGCATGCTCGCCCTCATGGCGGCCGGACTCGCGCGGATCAGCCCGATCCGACTGATGCGCCGGACGCGCGGGCTCATGCTGACGGCCTTCGCCACATCGAGCTCCAACGCAACGCTCCCCACCACGATACGGACGGCACGTGAGGAGTTCGGCGTCACCCCGGAGGTAGCCGGCTTCGTGCTCCCACTCGGAGCGACGATGAACATGAACGGGACCGCGCTCTTCGAGGGCGTCACCGTCCTGTTCCTCGCGCAGGCGTTCGGCGTGGACCTGTCGCTCTCCATGCAGGCGGTGGTGCTCGTGATGGTCGTCCTGACCGCCGTCGGCGCGTCCGGAGTGCCGAGCGGGTCGATTCCCCTCCTCATCGTGGTGCTCGAGACGGTGGGCGTCCCCGGCGAGGGGATCGCGCTCGTGCTCGGCATCGACCGAATACTCGACATGGCCCGGACCGTACCCAATGTGATGGGAGACCTCGTGACCTCGGTCGTCGTCGACCGTTGGGAACGCGGGAGCGCGCTATGAGTGGGCCGCGTTGGGGCACCCGCATCGGGCTGGTGCTCGCGATGGCGGGAAACGCCGTCGGACTCGGCAACTTCCTGCGCTTCCCGGCTCAGGCGGCTCAGCACGGAGGTGGGGCGTTCCTGGTCCCCTACCTCATCTCCTTCCTTCTCATGGGCATTCCGCTGCTCTGGGTCGAGTGGGCCATCGGACGGCACGGCGGACGCTATGGGCACCATTCGGCGCCGGGCATGCTCGATCGGCTGGGGCCGCAGCCGTGGCTGAAGTACATCGGCGTCTTCGGCCTGTTCACGAACCTCACCGTGGCCGCCTACTACTGCTACATCGAGTCGTGGACGCTCGCCTACGTATGGCACTCGATCATCGGCACCTTCCGAGACGTCGCCCCGTCGTCGTTCTTCCCCGAATACCTGGGGATGCGCGAAGACTCGCTCCTCGCCGTGCCCCGCCAGGCGCTCTTCTGGTTCCTCCTGACGCTGGCGCTCAACGTCTGGCTGCTCTCGCGCGGACTCACGCGGGGCATCGAGATGGCGGCCAAGATCGGCATGCCGCTCCTCCTCGTGTTCGCGTCGGTGCTGGCCGTTCGCGGCCTGCTCCTCGAGCCGGGCACCGCGGGTGTGGTCCAGAGCCCGATGGTCGGTCTGAACTTCGTCTGGCAACCGCAGGTCTCGGGGCTCCTCGACCCGAGCACCTGGCTCGCAGCAGCGGGTCAGGTGTTCTTCACGCTCTCGGTCGGGATGGGCTCGATCCACTGCTATGCGTCGTACCTGAAAGAGCGCGACGACATCGCGCTCAACGCCTCGGCAGCCGGTTGGATGAACGAGTTCGTCGAAGTGGTCCTGGGCGGGGCAATTCTCATCC
>CBDUEZ010000354.1:0-4387 GCA_965366355.1 uncultured bacterium | reverse complement strand
AAGTCCTTCCGGTATCCGCGCCGAGGTGGGAATGGGGGCGGGTGAGTCCGTCTAGTAGAAGACGCGGCGGTCGGGTCTGGAATTCCGCGTTGTAGGTGAAGCACGGATGTTGGTCCGGCCAGGAGTGAGTCGGGGGGCTCCTCCTGGTTCGGACCGCGTTCAGGCGTCGGGCTCGACCTTCGCGCGGGCCGCCTTCAGGCCGGGTCGTCGCCCTCTCCCCCAGCGTTGGCCTCGCGATAGACGGCGGGCGTAGCGTCGTAGCGCTTCTTGAACCGCCGTGTGAAGTGGGGCACGGTCTTGAAGCCACAGGTATAGGCCACCTCGCTCACGGTCGCATCGGTCTCGCGCAGCCAATGAGCAGCCTGTCTCAGGCGATAGCGCCACAACACCTCCATGGGCGAGACCCCCAGCGTGTCGTCGACGTGGCGATAGAGGGTCGATCGACTCATCGCCAGAGCTCGTCCCATTTCCGCCACACCGAAATCTTCATCGCTCATGCGCTCGCGCAGCACCTCCTCGAGCTGGGCGACGAAGTCCCGCCCTTCGGGTTCCTGGGGTAGATCGAGGCCCACGAAGGGCAGGGTCTCGCCCCGGTCGTGCAGGCGCGCCTCGAGCCGTTGCCGGGCCGCGAAGAGATTGCGAATCCGGAGCCGCAATTCCTGGGGGTCGAAGGGTTTGATCAGATAGTCGTCGGCCCCGCCTTCCAGCGCCGAGAGCCGAGAGGGACGAGACGCGCGGGCGGTCACCATGATGACCGGAAGAAACGAGAGCTCGGGATCCGCCCGCACCGCGCGGCAGAGGGCCTCGCCGTCCATCTCGGGCATCATGACGTCGCACAGAATCAGATCGGGCACGACGTCGCGGGCGATGGCGAGTCCCTCGATTCCGTTCGCCGCCTCGAGCACCCGATAGTCGTCACCGAGATGGCGCCGCAGGTACGCGCGCAGCTCGGCGTTGTCTTCGACGACCAGAACGGTGCGGCGCTCGGCGTCGGATTCGGGGGACTCCGGGTCGGCCCCCAGGACCGGGGCTGCAACGTGCACGGGCCGGCCGTCGGCGCCGTGGCCTGGCTGGGCGCCCGCAACCGGGTCGGGCGGGGCGTCCGCGACGTGCGCGGGCCGGGCGCCAGCCCCGAAGTCGGTGAACGCCTCGTCCGGCACGGGGCCGATCGGAAGGCGCACGGTGAACGCCGCCCCCCGACCGAGCTCCGACTCGACCTCCACCTCGCCCCCGTGCAACTCGACGATCTCCTTCACGAGGGTGAGGCCCAGCCCCGTTCCTCCGTGGCGCCGCTGGGGCGAGTCGTCGACCTGACGGAAGCGCTCGAAGATCCGGCTCTGTTCCGCCTCGGCAATGCCGGGCCCGTCGTCGGTGACCCGCACGCGGAGGTTGCGAGCGGCAGCGGGAGGGGTCGCCGCGCCCGCCTGCTCGCCAGCGTCCTCCACCACCTCGACGACCCACTCTACGCGACCCCCCGAGGGAGTGAACTTCAGGGCGTTTCCGAGCAGATTCGCCAACACCTTCTCCAGATGGTCGACGTCGACCCGCCCGTAGACGGCATCGGTCGGAAGGGTGGCCTGGAACTCGATCTCCCGGCGGCGAGCCAGGGCGCCGAACGAGGCCGACAGCCGCTCCAGCAGCGGGGCCAGATCGTGGGTGCGCTTCACCAGGCGGAGTTCGCCCGATTCGAGGCGGGCGACATCGAGCAATTGATCGACCAGCTCGCCGAGTCGCCGCCCACTCGCCAGAACCGTTTCCACCTGTTGTCGCACGGGCTCGGGCGTCGGGCCCAACCGGCCGTCGAGCACGTCTTGCAGCGGGCCCTGCACGAGCGTCAGGGGCGTGCGCAGTTCGTGGCTGACGTTGGCGAAGAAGCGCGACTTCGCCTCGTCGAGCGTGCGCAGTTCGCGGGACTGCGCCTCGACGGTGACGAGGGCGGCCTCCGTCTCTCGCTGCGACTCGGCGAGGTGTCGGGTGCGCTCATCGACGAGTCCCCGGAGCTTCGTCTCCCGGAGCCGCAACTGGCGGGTTCTCGCGCGGTACATCAACGCCAGCACGGCGGCCGCGGAGAGAAGGGCGAGCCAGCGGAAGGCGGCGGTCTCGCGAAAGAACGGAGGCACGACCAGCGCGACCGCAGCCACCTCCTCGCTGACGACCCCGGCGCCACTCATGGCCCGCGCGCGAAACAGGTGGCGCCCCGGGGGTAGCGTTCCGTACGAGATCTGGCGCTGGTCGCCGAGGTCGACCCAGTCGGCGTCGACCCCCTCCAGCTGCACCTCGTAGCGAACGCCGTCGTGGCCCCTGAGCAGTGTGGCCGAGAAGCCGACGTCCACCCGGCGCATGCCTGGAGCCAGGTGGATGACCGTATCGGGGAGGAGCCGCTGGTCGCCCGCCTGGACGTAGCGCATTCGCACCCGCGGTGGGGTGACCTCCTGAGCCAGCACCGCGGCGGGATCGATGACCGCGACGCCGCCGAAGGTCGGAAACCAGAGTTGGCCGTCGGCGCTGCGGAGCCCGCTCCAGCCGCTGGTCTCCGGGTTCAGAAAGCCGTCCGCCTGCGAGTAGCCGGTGCCCCGAACCCGATCGATCCGGCCCTCGATGAAGGCGACGAGATCGTCCAGCGACACGCGGTGCACGCCGCGATTGCTGCTCATCCAGAGGTTGCCGCCGTCGCCCTCCAGGATCGTCGAGACCCCGTCGTCCCAGAGGCCGTCGGCCGCACGAATCTCGTAGAACGTCGAGTCCCGGTAGGCCACGAGGCCCTGCAGGTAGCGGCCGATCCATACGGTGCCATCGGCACTGCGGTGAACCGCCCGCCCGCCCGTCGTCGGGAATCCGTCGGCGGCCAGAAACTCCTGGACTCCATCCGGCGTGATATGGGCGAGCCCCCGTGCCCCGATGGCCCATGCACGGCCTTCCCCCTCGACCCACAGGTCCCGCGCGCCCCACCCGGAGGCCAGGAGTTCCTCCATCATCGGCCGGGACTCGTAGGGCCGAAGGCGCTGGACGGCGCCCCCCACCATCCAGACGAGGCCGTCCTCGGCCGGGTCTTCGATGATGCGATGGGGAATGAACCCCTCGGTCGAGATCAGCAGTTCCGAACCGTCGGTGAGGCGTCCCCAGAGCCGATTCTCGGGGCGTTCTCGATAGGCGATCCAGTCGGTGCCCCGCCGATCGGTCGTGGCGGCAATCGCGACGTCGGCCGCCGAGGTGGGCAGGTACAGGGTATCGACGCCGCCAGGCGCCCAGCGGATCACCTTCCCGGTGGCCTCGAGCGCCAACAGTCCCGCCCCCCCGCCGGGCGTCACCTTTCGCACCTGGCCGTCGGTGAGGCCCACGCTTTCGCCGAGCGTGTGCACGGGCCGGTGGCGCACCCGAAAGAGTCCCTGGGTCAGCGTGCCCAACCAGACGTTTCCCTCGTGGTCTTCGGCCGCGACGGTCACACGACCTCCCGCCGCGAGGTCGAAGGCGGCCACTTCCTCGCCCGTGACCCCGTAGGCGGCCACCCGGTTGCCCTGGGTCACCCAGACGATCCCGCGGCTATCGGTGAGCAAGGGGGCCGGCTTCGGGGTGGCCCCCAGTCGGAAGAGAGGCGTGCCGTCGAATCGGGCCACCGCCACGGAGTCTCCCACGAGCCGCGTCGTGAAGGCGCGGTCGGCGAAGCCGGGAAGGGGCCAGTCGGAGGGGGGGCGGTCGAGACGAGTGCGGCCGATCTCCCGGGTCTTGCCCCCCTCCGGGTCTTGAAGATGAAGCGTCGACCAGCCCTGCGGGTCGTCCCGACTCGGGGTCTCGGCGAGAAGCGGGCCCCCGTCGGATCCGGTGGCCAGCACACGGGTGATCGTGCGGCCATCGAAGCGGAGGGCGCCCTCGGAGTCCCATCCCCAGAGGCTCCCGTCGTCCGCCTGCCAGACGTCGCGCAGAAGCTCGTCGTGCTGCGCCAATGTTTCGGTCTGACCCCGCGAAAACGACACGAGCTGATCGCCTACGATCACCCAGAGCGTGTCACCACGCCCGGCGCCGATCCCGATGATCGCGTTCCCCAACTCCGAGGCAGGGACTGAAAGTGGATGTGTCTCGAACTCCCGCCCATCGAACGACGTCAGTTGCCCGCTGGCGATGAGCCACAGCCGACCGTCGTCGGCCAGGGCCAGGTCGGTGATGAACATTCCGGGCAGCCCGCCCTCGAGGTCGAAGTGATCGATCCCGAGGCTGCCGTGCGAGAGGGTCTGGGCGCGCGACGAGGCGGGCGATGCGAGGCCCGAGACGAGACCGAGGAGCGCGACGAAGGCGATCGCCGGGCGGCGGCTCGATTCGGCCGTCCCCTCAGATAGGTCGTCGACTCCCCTTCGCATCGGCTTCGCTCCCGCTCGGTGGAAGCTGGCAAGGT
>CBDUEZ010000353.1:0-4395 GCA_965366355.1 uncultured bacterium | reverse complement strand
CGACGGCCGCCTCGCCATCGTCGACTCCACCGACTATCGAGTTCGTTTCGTCGGCGGAACCGAGCCCACGCCCGACGTGGTCCGACCCCTTTCGCCGAAGACGGTCGACGACGGCGTGCGCGAGGCCGAGAAAGCCCGGCGGACCCGACTCCTCCAGGCCGCGCCGCCCCGCCTCATGCAGTCGAACTCCGACGGCGTGCAATCCGAGGTCGCCAACGAGGCGATTCTACGCCTCGAACTCGCCCGGATCGATGGCATGGGATTCCACGACGTCGTGCCGGTGATCCGCCGGCTGGGAGCCGATCCCAACGGAAATCTCTGGGTCGCGCGCGCGGGATCGGCCCCGGATCGCCCGGGACCCATCGATGTGCTGCGACCCGACGGGGAGTACCTGGGCACCCTGGCCGCCGATGGGATTGCAATGCCCGATGCCTTTGGGCCGAACGGACTCGTGGCGCACATCACGGTCGATGATTTCGGGGCGACCCGGGTCGACGTGGCGCAACTGGTGGGTGGAGCCCCCTCGGGCCGGTAGCGCCCCCGCGGCGACTCGAGGCGGTCAGACCCGCCGGGCGAGGCGCGTGAGCAGGCGATCGAAGGCGGCCGCGAACGCCTGCTTCTCCTTCGTGCCCCACGCCGAGGGCCCCCCCGTCTCCACACCCGTGGATCGAAGCTGGTCCATGAAATCGCGAATGGAGAGTCGCTCCCCGATATTCGATGCGTTGTACTCCACGCCCCGGGGGTCGAGGGTCGCGATTCCCTTCTCGACCAAACGGGCGGCGAGCGGGATGTCCGCCGTGATCGCCAGGTCGCCGGCTACCGCATGTTCGACGATGTGATCGTCGGCGACGTCGGGGCCTCCGGCGACCCGGAGGGACTGAACGAACGGGTTGTTGGCCGGCGTCTGTAGACGTTGGTTCGCGACCAGGTAGGTCTCGACCTCCAGGCGCAGTGCTGCGCGCGCTACGATATCTTTGACGTCGCGGGGAGCCGCGTCGGCATCGAGCCAGATTCTCATTCGGTCAATCTACATGATTCCTCTCGACGATCGAGAAGCTCTCAGGGCCTGGGCCGGCGACATCGGAGTGGAGACCCACTTCGATGACGGTCTGGGTCGGCACGTCGAGGTCGCGCCCGAGACGCTGGCCGCGGTATGTGCCGCCCTCGGTGCGCCCATCGACGGGGTGAGCGGCGCCGCTCGCGCCTATCGGGAGTATCGAAGGGGGGGCCGGGGGCCGGTGGTGGCGCCGGTCCTGGTGGCATGGGACGGGCAGCTTCCACCGGTGCCGGTCGACGGCTACGGTCGAGTCGAGGCCGCCCTGGGCCTCGAAGCCGGGGGCACGATCGCGCTCGACACCCTGGCCGGCACGGTGCGCCCCCCTTCGCGACTGCCTTTTGGAATCCACACCCTCACGGTCCGGGTCGACGGCCGCGACGCCCGCTCGACCGTGATCGCGGCGCCCGTTCGATCCTGGAGCCGAGACGACGGCGTTCCGCGTTGGGGCCTGGCCACCCAGCTGGCCGCGCTCCGAAGCCGGCGGTCACGTGCGGTGGGCGATCTCGCCGACCTCACGCGAATGTGTTCGTGGGCCGGGTCGCTGGGAGCCGACACGGTCGCGGTACTCCCGCTCCTCCCCACCTTCAACCAATCGCCGACCGAACCCAGTCCCTACTCGCCCGTCAGTCGACTCTTCTGGTCGGAGTTGATCCTCGACCTCGGCCCGGATCACGTGCCCGTCCGCTCGGTCGAGCGGCTCGACGTCGCCGCGGCCGACGTCGAGGTTCGCCGAGCCCGGTCCCGCGCCCCCACCGAAACGACCGACCCCGCACCCATCGACGATGAACTACGCCGATATGCGGCCTTTCGCGGCGCGCAACTCCGCATGGGTCGAAATTGGAGAGACTGGCCCGAGCGGGCCCGGGGTGGTCATCTGACCGACGCCGACGTCGACACGGGGGAACGGCAGTTCCATGAGACGGCGCAGACCCTGCTTCGTCGCCAATTGGCTGGGCTTCAGGGTGACCTCGGGCGGTGCGGTGTGCGGCTCGGACTCGATCTCGCCGTCGGAGCTCACCCGGACGGCTACGATGCGTGGTCGCGTCAGGAGCTCTTCGCACCCGGCATGGCGGTGGGCGCTCCGCCGGATCCCGGGTTCCCGAGCGGACAGGACTGGGGCTTTTCTCCCGTTCTACCGACCCGATCCCGAGCCGAAGGACACCGTTATCTGGCCGCCTGCATCGCCCATCAGGCGTCGCTCGCCGGCGTTCTTCGCCTCGACCATGTCATGGCCTTCTCACGGCTCTATTGGATTCCGCACGGATTCGAGCTCCGCCAGGGCACCTATGTGCGCTACCCGGCCGAGGAGCTCTTCGCTCTGCTGACCCTGCTCTCGCATCGCCACCGGTGCGAGATCGTGGGTGAAGATCTTGGAACCGTGCCCGCCGACATTCGGGTGGCCCTGCCGCGGCACCGAATCTGCGGTATGTACATGGCAATCTTCGACGCCACCGGCGACGACCCCCGCGCGCCGCGGAGCGATCAGGTCGCCTTCGTGGGATCCCATGACACGCCCACCTTCGTCGGATGGCTCGAGGGACGCGACATCGACGAGCGCGTGCGCTCGAAGCTACTCCCGGTCGACGAGGCTCCCGCGGAACACGAAGCCCGGAGGGAGGCCGTCGATCGACTCGTCTCGGTGATCGGGGGTTCAACCGACGACGTCCCGGGACTCCTCTCCCGCCTCCTGGACTGGCTCGGCGGCTCCGAGAGTCCGCTCGTCATGCCCTGGCTGGAAGACCTGTGGCTCGAACCCGACCAGGTCAACCTGCCCGGCACGCGCTCCTCGGAGCGACCCAACTGGCAGCGTCCCATGGCCCTCCTGCTCGACGAGGTCATCGACGATGAAGACGTTCGCGCCCGCCTCCTGGCGCTGAACGACCGGCGCCGACAGTCCCGCGAAGCTGGTCAGGGAGGCCGGCGACCGCGGCGCGAGGAAGGCTAGGAGCGGCCGGCCAGGGCGGTGTCGAGTTCGGTTCGGACCTGCGGATCACGCTCGCCGGCCAACGCGGTCTGAAGCACCCCCACGGCGAGCGGCGAATCGATTCGACCGACCGCCCAGGCGGCGTGAGCACGCACGAGTTCGCTCGGATCCCGAAGCGCAGAGGTGAGCACGGGCAGTCCCGCGGGAGAACCCCAGTTGCCCAGCGCCACGCAGACGTTGCGCGCGAAGCCCGCACGACCCGCGCGCCGAATGGGTGAGCCCCGTGAAAACGCCTCCCACCGGTCTGGCGTCAGCGCTGTCTGGAGGAGATCGATGAGGGTGGGCGCGCCGGTGCCCGGATGGATCGCATCGCGGTTCTCGTCGAAGCGCTCATCGGCCGCACGCCCTCCGCCTCGACTCCGGCCGGGCGCTCCCCCGCGGCCCGTGCGGCGTAGGCCGGGTCGCCCTCGACCCAGGCGAGCCGTCCGTTGAAGGGGCAGACTTCCTGGCAGATGTCGCACCCGAACACCCGGTTCCCCACCCCCTCTCTCAGCTCGAGCGGAATGGGGCCGCGCGACTCGATCGTCAGGTAGGAAATACACCGACGCGCGTCCATCAGGGGGGCGCCGTGATCGGTCCGACCCAGCAAGGCCCCGGTCGGGCAGGCATCGAGGCAGGCGTGGCAGGTGCCACAGCGATCCGCCTCGAAGGGCGGGTCGGCCTCGAGCTCGAGGTCGAGCAGGAGGGCGCCGAGAAGGAAATACGAGCCTCCCCGCGGATGAATGAGCATCGTGTTGCGTCCGAACCAACCGAAGCCGGCCCGCCTCGCGAGATCGCGCTCCAAGAGGGGTCCCGTATCGACGAAGATCCGTCCCTCGACCGCACCTCCGTCCCGACCCTCGACCTCAGCCTGCACATCGGCGAGAAGGCGTCGCAATCCGCCCTTCAGCACCTTGTGATAGTCCCTACCTCTCGCGTAGCGAGCGATGATGCCGTGTGATTCGGCCGTGTTCTGCGGGGGCCCCGAGCCGTACACATGGCCGACCACCACGACGGCACGCGCTTCGGGAAAGGAATGCCGGGGGCCGGCCCGCCGGTCGAGCGCGTCCGGGCGCGCCAGGTACCCCATCTCGCCGTGGAAGCCGCGCTCGGTCCAGTCGCGCATGAACGAGAGATGCGCCGAGTCGTCGGGCGTCGTGATTCCGATCAGGCCGAAGCCGTGAGCGCGGGCCCGCTCCCGAATGAAGCGCGCGAGCTGAGTGGCCGCCTGCGTCACGCCCGTCGACCTCTCCGATTTCGCGACACGACGTCGAGGATCCGATCGTGCCGGGCGAACACGACAACGTCGTCTCCCGGTTCGATGCGGCTGTCACCCTCGGGATCGACGGTCATGGTGCCGTCGTGACCCACGAGC
>CBDUEZ010000352.1:0-4397 GCA_965366355.1 uncultured bacterium | reverse complement strand
CCACCGGGACCACCGGGACCCGCCGAGGTCATAGGCCGGCGACGAGTCGATCGAGGCGTCGCCCGAGTTCCTCCATCTGTGGCGCCCCGAGGCGCTGCCCGACACCGCTCGCGACATGAAGCAGGGCCACCGCCGGCAGGCCGATCCACACCCCCCAGAGGCCCCAGGCCGCTTCTCCCGAGGCCCACTGCGCGTACCCGAAGGCCCCTCCGAAGAGGGTGACGAACCACGCGACTCCGTAGACGAACATGAAGAAGGTCCAGACCTCCGGATACGGCGCGAAGCGACCATGCAGTCGGGTCCCGCCCCCCTCTGCCTCTTCGGCCTGGATCGACAGGTAGGGTGTCCAGAGCCGACGCCCCTCGTCGACCAGGAACAACTCCGCACAGCGTCCCTTCGATTGGCACCGGAGGCTGCGCGGCTCCGCCTCGATCCTCTCCCGCACGACTCTCATCGCCTCGTCGGGCGGGCGATCGACGTGAAGGTCGAAGGTCGGGCGTAGGCGAGGGCTGTCCACGGGGAGGCGTGTTGAAGGGGTGGGGTGTGTGGAAGACGTGGGGCAAGCCCCGAGGCGGCTCGTCGGGGGCGTGGCCGTGCACTATGGGCCGTAGAATCCACCGGCCGTCCCATGCACGCAAACACACCCGACGAAACGCTGCTACGGGATTTCTAGTTGACAGAACGATCGGGCCGGCATATTTCTCTACTAGAAAGCTAGTAACAACCTCTTCCCGGCCTTTCACATGACCTCTCGCACCTTCACCCCTCGCGAACTCGACGTCATGTCGGTGCTCTGGGACCTCCGCACGGCGACGGTCGCCGATGTGAGAGATCGACTGTCTGCCGATCTCGCGTACACGACCGTGTTGTCGGTCCTTCAGACGCTCGAAGACAAAGGTCTCGTGGGGCATGAGACCGAGGGGAGGGCGTACCGGTATCACCCGCTCGTCGACTGGCAGGCCGCGGGCCGTGGCGAGCTTCGGCGGCTCCTCAGCAAAGTGTTCAAGGGATCGCCCGAACTCCTGATGCAACAACTGGTGGCGTCGGACGATATCGGCGCCGATGACCTCGAGCGGCTCCGCGATCTCGTCGATCAGCGACTGCGGGACGACGGCGAAGAAGGGGGTGCCTAGTGGGCGCGACGATGACGTACGGACTCGTCCTGGCGTGCTTCCTGTGTGTGACCGGATGGCTCCTGGAGTCTGCGGCGCGATCGGTCCGATGGCCGCAGCGCGGGATCTGGGCGGCGATGGTGCTCCTCTCCACTGCGGCGGTCGGATGGAGCTTCCTTGCCGCCGGCCGAGCGACTCCGGTGACACCGTCCATCTCGATCACCTCGACCGCCCCGGTGATCGCAGCCCAACGGTCGATGCCGCGGCTGCCCGCCCCTCCCGCCCCGCCCCTGAGTCTCGATCCGATCCTGGCGGGCACCTGGCTCGGGTTGTCGCTTCTGGTCGCCCTTGGGCTGGCCCGTTCCGTTCGGCGGTTGGCCGCCGAGCGTCGCTCCTGGGACCGGCTGGAGCTCGAGCAGGGCGTCGTTCGTGTCTCCATCGATACGGGACCCGCCGCGGTCGGCGTTTTTCGTCCCGAGATCGTCGTGCCCCGTTGGTTCATGGACCTGCCCGCAGCGGAACAGGCCGTGCTGATCCGCCACGAGGCCGAGCACGTGCGGGCGCGAGACGCCTGGCTGTTGCTCGGCGGGCTGGTCGCACTCGTGTTGGTGCCGTGGAATCTCGCGGTCTGGTGGCAGGTCGGGCGCCTGCGGGGTGCGATCGAGATCGACTGTGACCGGCGCGTGCTTCGTCATGACGCCGACCTGCGCCGCTACGCCCGACTGCTGCTCGACACGAGCCGCCGACACGGCCCGATGCGCCTCGGTGTCGCGGCCTTCGCCCACCCCTCCTCACTCCTCGAACGGAGGATCCGGATCATGACCGACCTGCGCACACCCCGCCGCTTTCGTGCGATCCTCGCTGTTGCCCTCGGAACGATCGTGCTGGCGACCGCGTGCCGAATGGACCGGCCGACCGAGCCCAACCTCGCCGACGCCATCGTGACCGAACAGGCCGAATCCGGCCCGGAGTCGCCCTTCATCGTGTCGGCGCGTGCCGAGAAGGGAGTGATCACGGGCACCGTCACCGATCGGGCCTCGGGACGACCACTCGCCTCGGTGCGGGTGTTGCTTCCCGAACACGAGATGGGATCCCTCACCAACATCCAGGGCCGCTTCATCATGCTTCAGGTCCCGGCCGGTGAGCAGAAACTGGTGCTTGAACACCCGGACGTGGCGGGCCAGGTCGAACTGCGCATCGTCGTCGCTCCCGGACCATCGGTCGCGCCTGCGCCGATCGCCGACGCGGGCGGGGCACGGCCGGACGCACCGACGGCGGCGCCCGTGCGCCCCCTTCCGCCGTGGGCCGGGATGTCGCCCGACGAGCTCGGCACCGTGTCGGGTCGGGTGCTCGACGCCGACGGCGAACCGCTGGGCAGTGTAGGCGTGTCTATTCCGGAACTGGAGGTCGGGGGCCTCACCCGTCCCGATGGACGCTTCGTCCTCGTGCAACTCCCTCCCGGAGAATACCGCATCGAGGTGAGGCTTCCAGACGGCAGCATGGTGGCGATTCCCGACCCCGTCGAGGTGGTCGCGGGTGAGGCGCGCGAGGCGATCCTATCGGTGAGACGCGATCCCTGAGTCGATGCTGACGAAGGGGTCGGCAAATCTCCCGGTTCCGGAGCAGCCCTCCAGCGAAACGCCCCTTTTCGCTATCTTGAATGGCTGTGCCGGGACCGGCCCGTCCATAGGGGGCGACGCCGGCCGGTGACCGTTCGAGGATCCTGGACCATGTCCATTCGAAATATCGCCATCATCGCCCACGTCGATCACGGCAAGACGACCCTCGTTGACCAGATGTTCCGGCAGGCCGGAGTGTTTCGCGACAACCAGGCGGTCGAGGAGCGGGTGATGGACTCCAACCCGCTCGAAAAGGAGCGGGGCATCACGATCCTCGCCAAGAACACGGCCGTGACCTGGGGCGACACGAAGATCAACATCGTCGATACCCCCGGGCACGCCGATTTCGGTGGCGAGGTCGAGCGCATTCTTCGCATGGTCGACGGTGTGGTGATCCTGGTCGACTCGGCCGAGGGTCCGATGCCGCAGACGCGCTTCGTCACCCGCAAGGCGCTGGAGCTCGGCCTGCTGACGATCGTGGTGGTGAACAAGGTCGACCGTCCCGACGCCCGCGTGCACGAGGTGCACGACGAGGTGCTCGAGCTGTTCATGGACCTCGAGGCGAACGATGCCCAGCTCGACGCGCCGTTCCTGTATGCGTCGGGCCGCGACGGGTGGGCCTCGATCGATCCGGAGGTGAAGACCGAGAATCTCGACGTGCTGTTCGACACCATCGTGTCGCATGTGCCCGCTCCTGCGGTCGATCCCGAAGGACCGTTCCAGATGCTGATCTCCACCCTCGACTATTCCAGCTACGTCGGCCGGATCGCGATCGGTCTGATCGAACGGGGCCGGGTGAGTGTCGGAGATCGGGTCGCACTCCTCCCGCTGGGCGATGCGGGCCGGCTCGGCGACCCGACCGAGGCCGAGTATTCGCGGGTGGCCAAGCTCTACACCTTCCAGGGTCTGGACCGCATCGACGTTCCCGAGGCGTCGGCCGGCGACATCGTGGCCATGGCCGGCCTCGACGGGGTGGAGATCGGAAAGACCGTGACCGACCCGGAGCAGCTCGACCGGCTTCGGGGCATTGCGGTCGAGGAGCCGACCCTGTCGGTCGACTTCACGGTCAACAACTCCCCCTTCGCGGGGCAGTCCGGGAAGTTCGTGACGACCCGCCAGGTGCGGGACCGGCTCTTCAAGGAGCTGGAGCGCAATGTCGCGTTGCGGGTCGAGGAGACCGACCAGCCCGACACCTTCACGGTTCACGGCCGCGGTGAGCTCCACCTGACGATCCTCATGGAGACCATGCGCCGGGAAGGGTTCGAGTTTCAGGTGTCCAGGCCTCGCGTGCTCACCCGCAAGGACGAGAGCGGCGAGGTGCAGGAGCCGTACGAGGAGGCCGTGGTCGAGGTGCCCTCGGCCATGGTCGGCACCGTGATCGAGAAGATGGGCCCGAGAAAGGCCGAGATGGTCGAGATGAAGCCGATGGGGGACTCCGGCACGACGCGCCTGCGCTTTCGTGTTCCGGCCCGCGGTCTGTTCGGCTATCGCTCCGAGTTTCTCACCGATACCCGCGGCGAAGGGATTCTCCACCACACCTTCGCGGAGTGGGGTCCCTGGGCCGGTCCGCTACGCGGGCGGTCTCGCGGAGTGCTGGTGGCCGATCGCGAAGGCGTGGCCGTCGGGTTCGCGCTCTTCAATCTGCAGGAGCGGTCGACCATGATGG
>CBDUEZ010000351.1:0-4411 GCA_965366355.1 uncultured bacterium | reverse complement strand
AGCTCAAAGAAGCGTTCTCATCGCACCGTGACGAGACCGCTCGGCATCGCAAGCGGATCGAGTCCATCTTCGAAGGCCTGGACTACAGCCCCGGTGGACATCGGTGCTCGGGCATGGAGGGGCTTCTCGACGAGGTGAAGGAGACCCTGAACGGCGAGGTAGCCGACTCGGTGATCGATGCGGCACTCGTCGCCGGAATGCAGCGAGTCGAGCATTACGAGATCGCCGCGTACGGCGTGGCGAGGACGCTGGCCGAGAAGCTGGGAGCGTACGACGCCGCCGACCTGCTCCAGCAGTCTTTGAACGAGGAAGGGAACGCCAACCAGCACCTCTCCCGTCTGGCCGAGCGGAACCTGAACTTCCGCGCTCTCGCCAACACCTTCTAAGCGGTCCGCCCAAGCGTTTCGCGAAGGCGAGCAGTCAGTGAGGCGAAAGGGTGGTGCCCCGACGGGCACCGCCCTTTTTGTCAGGTCGCCGAACAGCGGAAGGAATCGAGAATGGCCTCGAGTTGGATCAGGTAGCGGTATTTGCCGCGATTGGGCGCATAGATCCAACTGTCGAGCAGATAGCGACGTCCCTGGTCCGGACAGTCGACCACCCGCACCCGCGTGGGCCCTCCCTGCAACTCGCCGTCGACGATCGCCGACCAGAAGCCGCTGACCTGGAGCCCGGACGCCGCTCCCGCCACCTCGACCACCTCGACGGGATCGCGCCGCGTGGTCTGGTTACCCTCGTACGCCAGGGGGGCAACGCTCTCGCGCCAGTCGAGGGCCACCTCAGGGGTCGCCTCTTCCTCACCGAGCGGTCGCCAGGTGACCAGCACCGAGCGCACGAGCGGGTCCATGCCGGTGGGGCGGCTGGCGACCATGAGGATCGAGTCGGATACCGACCGCCAGCCGTAGTTGCTCGGTACGTCGAGCCCGAAGCCCGCGGCGGCCGTGGCGCTGTCGATCTCCGGGTGGGTTCCCGCCGCGTACATCCGTTCGACGGTCCAATCGTGGAGCCCCACGAGGAGGATCCGCCCGACCTCACCGAGGGGGGTGCGGACGTCGTCCTCGGCGGCCCCATCGGGCAGGGCCAGAACCACGACCCCCTGCCCGGCCGCCCAGACGTCGCGGCTGGTCGAAAGGGCCGGCAGTTCCGTGCCCGAGACCGTACCGCCCAGCGCATCCACCACGAACGACATATTCGTGCCCCCCACCACCACCACCTGTCGGTATCGCTGCAGGTCGGAGGTCGTCACCGCCTCGGGGTCGCGCTGGGTGAGCCGCAGCGGGTGTTCGGCCTGCATGCCGAAGGGGCGCACACCGAGGGTATCCTCGAGCATCCGCGATATCGTGTTCCACATCGCATCGGGCGTGACCACGAGCACGTTGAACTCGGCCAGCATCGCAGGCGGCCGCGGCTCCGCGCAGCCGAAGGCCCCGAGAAGGAGGGCGGCCAGAAGGGCGTGGTGAAGGATCGAGGAGCGCGTCATCGAGGACCGGGGCGTAGGGAGGGGGGCGCGAGGCCGACATCACCTGGACCACGACCGGCATGGGTGCGCGACGAGCGCAGGAGGATCAGGCGTGCGGCAAGATGGGGGGCGTCGAGAGGCCGACGCCAGTTCGCCCCGCCTTCAAGCGTGCCCGGCCCAGCTGCGCTCGCCCGCGGTGTACGGCACACACGGGTCGAAGCGACCCGGGCTTTCCACGTAGTTCTGCGCGATCGTGATGCCGATCTCCGAGGTGAAATACCCCAGGAGGGTCAGCTGTTTCATCATGCGGAAGTAGTGGGTCGGAAGTCCCGTTTCACCGCGCGCGGCCTGGTGTTCGAACTGCTCGACGTCGAGGCGCTCCAGGAGGGCGAGGCGCTGGGCGGGCGTCGCCTCCATGAAGGCGACTCCGTGATCCGCGCGGCACTCGTCGTCGATCGTGCCCATCCCGGTTCGGAAGATGTCCTGGTCTTCGGGCGAGTAGGTGTCGGTCACCATCAGGGCCATGAACGCGCCCACGGCCGCGGCCTTCGCCCCCGGCGTGCCGGTTTCCGGGAGGATGGTGTCGGCCACCTCGTCGAGGAAGGCGACCTGGTCGGCCCCGTAGTCGCCCACACCGGTCGGAGTACTGATCGGCCGCTCGGCTTGCTCGCAGGCCGTGAGCAGCGAGGTGCCTCCGATCAACGTGGCACCGCCCAGCATCAAGCTGACGCGTCGAATCGCCTCGCGGCGATCGATCAGGGTAATGGGGGTCATCGGTCGCCGCCTCAGAGGTTCTGGCGGTTCAGCTCGCGCACGGCGTGATCGGCCGCCCGCGCGGTGAGCGCCATGTAGGTGAGTGAGGGATTCTGGCAGCCGGACGACGTCATGCACGAACCATCGGTGACGAAGACGTTCGGGGCGTCCCAGACCTGGTTGTACTCGTTGAGCACGGAGGTTCGGGGATCGCGTCCCATACGAGCCGTCCCCATCTCGTGAATCCCCATGCCGGGAAAGTACTCGCTGTCGTAGGGCGCGACGTCCTGCACGCCGCACTCGTCGAGCATCTCGGCCATGTCGTTCATCATGTCGACGCGCATCAGTCGCTCGTTTTCACCGGTCGCGCAATCGATCTTCGGCACCGGGAGTCCCCACTTGTCGACGACGGTCTCGTCGAGACTCATGCGGTTGTCGTGGCTCGGGAGCATCTCGCCGAACGCGGTCGCGCCGATCGACCATTCGCCGGGCTGCGCCATGCGGTCCTTGAAGTCGGCCCCGACGCCCAGTTCCCGGACGGCCCGAGCCCATCCCTGGCGGCTGGCGCCTCCCTGATAACCGAAGCCCCGCAGGTAGTCGCGCCGGTCGCCGAAGAGGTTGCGATACCGCGGCAGGTAGAAGCCGGTGGGGCGATTGCCGTAGACGGTCTGGTCGTCGAGTCCGTCGATGCGGCCGCGGGCGCCCAGCCGGAAGTGGTGGTCCATCAGGTTGTGCCCCAACTCGCCCGAGCTGCTGCCCAGTCCGTCGGGCCAGACGTCGGTGGCGGAGCGCATCAGCAGCCAGGTGGAGTTGATCGTGGAGGCACAGACGAAGACCACCCGCGCCTGGAAGTCGATCGTCTCTTCGGTGACGGCATCGAGTACGCGCACACCTGTGGCGCGCTGGCGATCCCGGTCGTAGAGGATTTCGGTCGCGATGGCGAACGGCCGCAACGTCAGCCGACCCGTGGCGACCGCAGCGGGAAGGGTGGAGGACTGCGTGCTGAAATAGGCGCCGTAGGGGCACCCGAGCCAGCAAGCGTTGCGGTACTGGCAGGGGCTGCGGCCGGGGAGTGCCTGGGTCAGATTGGCCGTGCGCCCGGGGATGATGCGGCGGCGGCCGTCGTAGAGCCCGCGGAGCCGTCCGGCGATCAGTTCCTCACCGCAGTTGAGCGGCATGGGCGGCTGAAACTGTCCGTCGGGCAGCTGCGACAAACCCTCGATCGATCCGGCGATGCCCGCGTGACGTTCGACGTGGTCGTACCACGGCGCGATCTCGGCGTAGCGGATCGGCCAGTCCACGGCGATTCCGTCGCGGGCGTTCGCCTCGAAGTCGAGATCGCCGAGGCGATAGCTCTGGCGTCCCCAGAGCAGGGATCTCCCCCCGACCTGATAACCCCGATACCAGTCGAAACGGCGTTCCTCGGTATAGGGGGACTCCTGTTCGTCGACCCAGAACTCGAGGTTCGTTTCGTTCAACGGGTAGTCCCGCTTCAAGACGGGGTAGGCCTCTTCCATGGCCCGCGTGCGCCCGCCCCGATGGGGATACTCCCACAGTCCCTTGGTGGCGTTGACGTAGTCCTTGATGTGCTCGACGTTGCGCCCGCGTTCGAGCAGGAGTACGCGGAGTCCCTTCTCGGTGAGCTCCTTGGCGGCCCAACCGCCCGAGATTCCCGAGCCGACGACGATGGCATCGTATTCCGTCGATTGCACCGCTCTCCCCCCTGGATGGAGACGACTGCGCGCCGTGTGACCTACCGCCGGGTGAAGCTTCCACCGATGACCTGCCGCTCGGTCGCAGGGCCAACATGGGCCACGCCCCCCGCGAGAGCCAGAACATCGAAGCGGAGACGCGGAGACGCGGAGACCCGGAACACGAGCCCCGGACACACTGAGACCGCGGAGATCGTCTCCCGGGGACGCGGACGTCAGCGTCGTCGGTAGTGGGCCCGCCCGAACTCCCGCCACCCGCTCGCGGCCTGCACCGAGTCGATCACCTCGACACCGTCGGCCACGACGCGATAGAGGGTCACGCCGTTCTCGGTGGGCGCGGTCCAGGTGATGCGGAGCTCGCGGTCCTGAGCCTCGCCCTCGAGCTCGATACGCACGCCGCGGGTGTCGAACCAGGTGCCCTCCACGGTGCCGTCGGAATGCTGCTGGTACAGGGCCTCGGCGCTCAACACCGGTTGCACGGGTGAATCGG
>CBDUEZ010000350.1:0-4422 GCA_965366355.1 uncultured bacterium | reverse complement strand
AGGCTCTCGGCGAGCAGTGGGAGGGCCCGCACGAGGTACTCCACCCCGTTCTTCTCGAAGAGGCGGCGGGGCACGACGATGCGACGCCGGCCGGGCGCCGGGGGGGCGAGAGCGGGGGCCACCGGGTGGAACAGGTCGGTGTCGACGCCGTTGGTGAGGGCTTCGACCGTGCGCCCCGGCGCGATGTGTTCCGCGACGCTCGCGATCTCCTCGCTGGCCGCGAGATTGTGGTCGGCGGCCTCGATGAACCGCCGAAAGACGGGACGCCAGAACGGCGAATCGGCCCGCTTCAGGAAGTGGCTGGTGTGATAGGTCGTGACCAGGGGGAGCTTTCGCGACCGCTTGGCGACCATCGCCGGTAGCACCGAAGCGATGTCCTGGGCGTGGATCACATCGGCCGAGCGGGCCAGCGCGCCCAGGCGTGGGGTCGAACCGAAGGCATGGAGTCCCCATCCCAACGTGTTGCGTGTCGGGAGCCAGGTGCGCCAGACGTCGATGCCATCCATGACCTCGTGGCGAGCGAGGCCCGGCTTCGACAGGGAGGTGACCATCGCAACGCGGTGGCCCTTCTGGGCGAGCGCGCGGCAGAGGTAGAACACATGGCTCTCGAGCCCGCCCACTTCCGGGGGGAAGTACACGCAGTGCATCAGGATCGAGAGGGACTCCGGGGCCGTCGCGCGACCGGTTCCGTGAGTCACAAGGGGCCCGCCCAGTCGTCGGTCGTGCGGGCCGCCCCGGTGAGTCGCGAGATTACGATGTCGGCGATTCGTTCTCCGGCTCGTCCGTCGCCGTAGGGATTGATGGGCTCCCCCTCCGTGGGACCGCGATTCAGCCACGCCTGCGCGCGCTCGACGATGCGCGTCGGGTCGGTGCCGACGAGTTCGGCGACCCCCGCCGCGACCCCCTCGGGCCGCTCCGTGACCTCGCGGAGCACCAGAACGGGGGTGCCGCACGACGGGGCCTCTTCCTGGATGCCACCCGAGTCGGTGAGCACCAGGTCGGCCTCCTTCAAGCCCGTCACGAGGTCGAAATAGTCGACGGGCTCGATGAGGTGGATCCGCGGGTGATCGCCCAGCCGTTCGTGCGCCGGGCCGTGCACCTCGGGATTGGGATGGACCGGATAGACCACCTCGAGGTCGGGCTCGCGATCCACGAGCGTTCGAATCGCGTCGAGCGCGTCGCGGATCGGGGCGCCGAACGACTCCCTGCGATGAAGCGTGACCAGCACGAGGCGCCCCGTGCCGGCCCGTCGCCGGTGCAGGATTCGCGACAGTTCGGGGTGGGCGACCGCGTGACCACTCGAGACGGTGCGTAGGGCGTCGACCACCGGGTTTCCGGTGACGAAGATCCGGTCGGCCGGCACGTTTTCGGCGCGGAGGTGGCCCGCAGCCTCGAGCGTGGGCGCGAAATACCAGTCACTCAGCACATCGGTGAGCCGCCGAAAGATCTCCTCGGGCCAGGGAGCCCACTTGTCTCCGCTCCGGAGTCCTGCCTCCACGTGTCCCACGGGGATCTTCTCGAAAAACCCCACGAGCGAGGCGAAGGCGACCGTGGCCGTGTCGCCCTGGACCAGGATGGCCGACGGTTGAGCGTCGCGAACGACGTTCCGCAGCCCGTCGAGCACGCCGTGGGCCACATCGTAGAGGGACTGGCCCGGGCGCATGAGGGCGAGGTCGTAGGCCGCCTCGAGGCCGAACCGGGTCAGCACGCCCTGCACGAGATCGGTGTGTTGTCCGGTGAGCACCAGCTGTGCTCCCACTTCTGGGCGGCGCGAGAATGCGTCGAGCACCGGCGCCATCTTGATGGCCTCCGGACGCGTGCCCACGACGACCAGGATTCCGGGGCGCTCCGATCGGGCCGTCACTCCGACTCGCGACTCCGATCGAGGCGCCGCAGCGACACGTTCTCTTCGCGGAGTTGCGCCACGAGTTCACCAAGGAATCCGACTCCGATGAGCAGGACACCCACCGTCACCAGCAGGATCACGAGATAGAGAAAGGGTCGAAAGCCGAAGCCCTGCACGAAGCGCAGCCAGAGCGCGACAAGCCCGACCACCACGCCCAGCCCGAGCATCGCCACCCCGGGTGTACCGAAGAACAGCAGCGGCTTGCGCCCGAAACGCAGAAGGAAGGCCACCGAGAGCAGGTCGAGCACCCCGACCAGCACACGCCCGGGGCCCTGATACTTCGACACGCCGGCGCGCCGGGGGTGGAGCGCGATGTCGATCTCGGTCACCGTCCAGCCGCGAGCGTGGGCGAGCACCACGAAGAAGCGGTGCCAATCGTGCCGAAGGGTCACCTCGTCGAGGATCTCGCGCCGAAAGGCCTTCATGGAGTTCAAGTCGCTGACCGGCACCCGAAAGACGCGCCGGCTGAGCGCATTGTAGACCGACGAGACCGCGCGCTTCCCGTAGGCTCCGATCTTGCGCCCGGTGACGATATCCCAGCCGTCCTGGAGCTCGCGAAGAAATCGTGGGATCTCGTCGGGCGCGTGCTGGAGGTCGGCGTCGTAGAGCACCATGAAGGTGCGATCGGTATGCAGCGACGCCGTCAACATCGCCTCGGTCTTGCCCTGATTGGCCCGGTGCCGCACCACCTTCAGGTGCGACCATCCATCGGCCGCCGCGAGGGCCAGCTCGGCCGTGCCATCGCTCGATCCGTCGTCGACGAGCAGAACGTCGCCCTCGAGACCATACATCTCGAAGCAGGCCATCAACGAATGGATCGTCGCTTCGATGACGGGCGCTTCGTCGAACGCGGGAATCACCACGACGAAATCGCGGCGCATCGCCGCGTCGAGGCCTTCCGCAGCGGAGAGCGCGTCGGGCCGGGTCGAGGGCGGAGGGGCCGGGTCGGGAACCGGGGTCGAGGCCGATGAGGTCATGGCGGGAAAGGTAACGCTCCAACCCAAACCATGGGACCGCCCGACCGTTGCGTCGCGGGGGCAGACGTAGGAAACTACCGAGTCGTCCGCTCCCCCCTTCCGCGCACACATGGCCCCGAACCGCACCTGTGATCAATGCGGAAAGCCGCTCCCTCCCGAGGGACGCTTTTGTGCGCACTGTGGCCACCATTCCGGTGCGCCGAAGAGCGCCCCGGAGGAGACGACGCGTCTGGGACCCTGGGAACGGATTCTCGAGCGCCTCAAGGTCGTGACCGCGGGACGCTACGACGTGCAGAGGTTGCTGGGTTGGGGAGGCATGGCCGGCGTCTACCTGGCCGAAGAACTCCGACTGAAGCGACGCGTGGCGATCAAGGTGATCGCTCCCGGCCTCCTGATGGATCCGAGCCAGATCGAGCGCTTCGAGCAGGAAGCCCGCACCACGGCTCAGCTGAATCATCCGAACATCGTCACGATCTACGAGGTCGACGAGCGCGAAGACCTTCACTACTTCACGATGACCTACGTGCCCGGGCGCACACTCAGTCAGGTCATGGCGGAGGCGGCGGCGCCGCTGCCCCTGGGGGTCGCGGAGGCGTGGGTTCGACAGATCGCCGGTGCCCTCTCGTACGCCCATCAGCGCGGCGTGGTGCATCGCGATATCAAGCCCGGCAACATCCTTCTCGACGAGCAGGGCAACGCGCTCGTGGGTGATTTCGGCATTGCGAAAGTGGCGGAGGAGCCGGGCCTGACCCGGACCGGCATGCTCGTGGGCACACCGGCCTACATGAGTCCCGAGCAGTGCACGACCGGCAAGGTGACCGGCGCTTCCGACCAATACTCGCTCGGCGCCGTCGCGTACCAGATGATCGCGGGGACCGCGCCTTTCGTCGGGACCACGATCAACGTGATCCAGGCCCATGTGGGCGAATCGCCGCGCGATGTGCGGGAGCTCCGACCGGATTGTCCCGATGAGTTGGCCGAGACGGTCATGAAAATGTTGGCCAAATCGGCCGACGACCGTTGGCCGTCGCTGTATGATGCGGTCGATGCACTGGGGGGAACGACGCTCCGACACGACGATCCGAGGCGTCATGCCATGGCCAGCCTGGCGTCCTGGACCCACTCGGTCGAGATCCGACCGTCGACGGGCGAGGATACAGGCTCCCTCGACGGGACGGAGCGCAGCCATCTCGAGGTGGGCGAGTCTCTCCGGCTCGAAGCGTCGACCCTCGACTACCGGGGCGAGACCCTTCCCGATCGTCTCGTCGTGTGGAGTGCCACACCCGAAGGCGTCGTCGAAGTGGGTGACAGCGGCGAGGTGCACGGTCTAGCCATGGGAAAGGCCCGGGTGCGGGCCGCGAGTGGGCGGGTGGCGTCGGAGTGGGTCTTTTCTGTGGGCTCGGCCGAAACCGAACCCCTTACGCCGGCAGCCGGCATCGAGGCCGCGCTGGTCAACCCGCCGCTCCCCTCGGGGGTCGAACCTCTGCCTGTCCCCCCGTCTGCCCCCCCCCGCCGGTGCCGAAAGGGACGCCCACGGAA
>CBDUEZ010000349.1:0-4441 GCA_965366355.1 uncultured bacterium | reverse complement strand
CGGTACTCGACCGCGGGCTCGAAGCCCTGCACACGCGCCTCGGCGACGAGGAGCTTTCTCTGGGTCAGGCCCTTCAAGACGGTGTCGATCAGAACCGAATCGGGCGCCTGCGAGAGGCGGCCCCGGGCCTCGGGATCCTGCGTGAGCATGAAGTCCCGCAATTCGCCCACATTCAGCGATCCGTCGACGTATCGCACGAGCACCCGATCCTGGGCGCGCCGCGACAACGTCAACTGGGGATCTTCGGTGATCCGCCTCACGACCTCGGCCACCTCGGGCTGGATCCGGATGTTGGCGGCCTCCTGCATGGCGGCGATGTAGTCCGCCTCGGCATCCAGCCTGCGCTGGTTGCGGATCTGCTGCCTGAAATCCGGGGCCACGTCTTCGTAGGTCGGAACCTGCTTCTCTTCGGTGCGAATGACGTGGTACCCCATCGGGGTCTCGACCACCTCGCTCACCTCACCCGGCTCGAGCGCGAAGGCGGCATTGGCAAAGGGCTCGACCATGTCGGTCCGCCCGAAGAATCCCAGGTCGCCGCCGTTCGACGCGCTTCCCGGATCCTGGGAGAACTGGCGCGCGAGCGTCTCGAACGACTCGCCGCCCCGCACGCGCTCCAGAATCGCTTCCGCCTGACGCAACACGCTGTCGCGCTGCGCGGCGGACGCCTGGAGCGGGAATCCGAGCAGAATGTGCCGGGCCCGCACCTGGGCTCCGGGCGCCTGGCTCCGGAAGAGCTCCCGGAGCTCGTCTTCGCTGACGACCGTATCGGCCAGAATGACCGAGTCGCGAAGGGCCATGATCATGTCTTGTTCGACCCGACCGCGGACCATCGGCTCCATGTCGAAATCGCTGAGGGTCGAGTCTTCCGCCAGCGCGATCGCCAGCAGGGTGTAGTCGACCCACAGTTCGGCCAAGGCGCCCGCCACCTGTGGCTCGTTGGGCAGGTCGGCTTGACCACCCAGGAGGCGCACGGCCTCGTCGACGGTGAAGGTATGGTCGCCAGCCCGGGCCAGAATGCCTTCGGTACCGTCGGAGCAGGCCGCGGCCAGGAGGGCCAGGGCCAGGGCGCCGGTGCGGATCATCGTCTTCAACTCAGTACTCCTTGTGAGGGGATTGATCCCTCAGCTCAGTGTCCGGACGCTACCGCGTCCTGGTGTTCGTCCAGGACCGACAGCGCCTCGATCAGGGTTGCCGTCAGTCGTTCTGCTCCGTGTTGCGTCAACGCCAACGAGAGCGGGGCCATCCGACGGATATCGACCGTCACCTGCCGATCGGCCAGGGGACCTTGGAAGGCCTGGAGACGGGGCACCACGTTGGCTCGGAAGTTGAGTCGAGCCGTACGCCCACGAACCAGGATTCGTTCGATCCCGAGCCTCTTACCAAGTAGTCGGAGCGTCGCCGCGTCAAGTAGGCGGGCCACCTCGTCGGGCATCGCACCGAAGCGATCGACCAGTTCCTCGCGCAGCTCCTCGACTTCGGCCGACTTGCGAATCTTCGAAAGCCGGCGATAGAGATGCAGCTTCTGCCCCGGGTCGTCGATGTAGCTCTCGGGAAGATACGCGGAGCCGGCGAGCGAGATTTCGGGCTCTGGATGGTCGGTGCCGCCGGCCTCCTCGTCCTGGAGCCTCTTGACCGTGCGTTCGAGCAGGCGGAGGTAGGCATCGATGCCGACCACGTGCGCGAAACCGGATTGGTCGGCACCGAGGAGATTGCCCGCGCCCCGCAGCTCCAGATCCCGCATGGCCACGGCGTAGCCGCTGCCGAGTTCGGTATAGTGTTCCAGGACCCTGAGGCGCTTCCGCGCGTCGTCGGTCATTCCGTCGGGCGTGATCAGGTAGCAGTAGGCGCGGCGGTCGGATCGACCCACCCGCCCCCGGATCTGATAGAGCTGGGAGAGGCCGAAACGATCGGCGCGATCGACGATCAGCGTATTGGCGTTCGGCACGTCGAGCCCATTTTCGATGATGGCCGAGGCCACGAGCACATCGAGCTCACCGTCGACGAACGAGGTCATGACACGGTCGAGTTCGTGCGGCCCCATCTGTCCGTGGGCCACGCCGACGCTCGCCTCCGGCACGAGGAGCCGGATGCGCTCTGCGGCGGTATGGATCGTCTCCACTCGGTTGTGCAGAAAGAACGACTGCCCCCCGCGGTCGAGCTCCCGATGAATCGCCTCCGACACCAGGCCGTCACTCCACGGAAGCACGTGGGTGATGATCGGCATCCGGTCCCGGGGCGGGGTGCGAATCACCGTGAGATCCCGAATGCGGGAGAGCGACAGGTAGAGTGTGCGGGGAATCGGCGTCGCGCTCAGCGTGAGCACGTCGACCGACGACTTGAGGTGCTTGAGGCGCTCCTTGTGTTTGACGCCGAAGCGCTGTTCCTCGTCGACGATCAGCAGTCCCAGATCGCGAAAATTCACGTCTTTCGACAGCAGGCGATGGGTGCCGATGACCATGTCGACGTCGCCGGTCTCGATGCGCTCGATCAGTTCGGCCGTCTCTTTCGCGGTGCGAAAGCGGGAGAGGGCGCCGATCCGAATGGGGTAGTCGGCCAGCCGTTCGTCGAAGGTATGTCGATGCTGCTCCGCGAGGATCGTCGTCGGCGCCAGGACGGCGACCTGCTTGCCTTCCTGGACCGCCTTGAATGCGGCCCGGATCGCGATCTCGGTCTTGCCGTAGCCGACGTCGCCACAGATCAGGCGGTCCATCGGCCGACCCGACTGCATGTCGTTCTTCACATCGGTCGTCGCCGTGCGCTGGTCGGGCGTGTCTTCGTAGAGGAACGACGACTCCATCTCCTTCTGCCACGCGGTGTCCGGGCCGAAGGCGTAGCCACTCGCCGCCTCTCTTCTCGCGTACAACTCGAGGAGCTCGACGGTCATCTTCTCGATCGCCTCTTCCGTCTTCCGGCGCAGCGCCTTCCACTTCCGGCCCCCGATCTTGTGCACCTGCGGAGGTGTGGCCTTGTCGTCTTCGCCGACCCAGCGTTCGACGAGATCGAGCCGGTAGACCGGCACACGAAGCACCTCGCCGCCGGAGTACTCGATGGCCAGGAGTTCGATCTCGCGTCCCCCGATCTCGAGCTTCTGCATGCCCTTGAACTGACCCACCCCGTGGTCCATGTGCACCACGTAGTCGCCGGGTGTGAGTTGGGCGAGGGACTCCAGGGAGACGGCACCGCGAAAACGACGGCCTCGGCGCAGACGGCGGGAGCGGCGAAAGATCTCGTGGTCGGTGAAGACGCGGAGAGGCGGGTTGGCCCGGGGCAGGAGGAATCCCGCCTCGAGGGATCCGATGCCCACCTGCGCGCCGGCGGGAAGCCCGGTTCTCGCTTCGAGGATTTCTTCGAGCCGGTGCGCCTGTCCCTCGTTGTCACACAGGAGCAGGGTCGCTTCACCTCGGGCGGCGCCCTCCCGGAGCAGCGCGGCCAGGCGCTTCATGTCGCGTTCGATCGCGGGAGGCGGCTCGGCCCCCATCGACACGTCTCCCTCGGGTCCGTCGCTGAATTCGATCCGCGGGAAGGCCGCGAGGGCCTCGGTGGCGTTCTCGGGTGGAAGGAACAGCGTCTGCGGCGGCGGCAGGTCGCGCACCCCGGACTGGCGCAGTTCCAGATGGATCCGTACGGCGTGGTCCCAGGCGTGGTGCAGCAGCCCGTCCCACGATGGACCTCCGAAGTCGAAGAGGATCGAGTCGCGCGTGAGCAGCTCGAGGAGGGACCGAGGGGCCGTGGCCTCGGCGTCGGCGTGGCTCCGAAAATCGACCGGCAGAACGTGCACTTCGTTCAGGGGACCCGTGGATCGTTGATCCAGAACGTCGAAGCTCCGGATCGACTCGATCTCATCGCCCCAGAACTCCACCCGGACCGGTTCGGGCGACCCGAACGAGAAGAGGTCGACGATACCGCCGCGAACCGCGAACTGGCCGACTTCCTCCACGAGGGGAACGCGCTCGAACCCGCGCTCCTCCAACGCGCCGACCAACGCCTGGAATCCCGATTCCTCGCCTGCGGTCAGCGTGAGCCGAAGTTCGGCGATGCCTTCGGGCACCGGCACCCGCTCCTGGAGCGCACGAACGGTGGTGACCAGAATGTGCACGCGGCCCGAAAACAGCGCCTCGACCGCCTCGACTCTCAGTCCGCCGATCTCCAGATGCGGCTCGTCGGATTCGTAGGGCAGAGCTTCTCTCTGCGGGAACAGCACGGAGTGGCCCTCACCCAGCAGGTTCTCGAGATCGGCCTCTACCGAGGCGGCGCGGGCCGGGTCGGGAAGGACCGCCACGAGAAGCCGTTCGGGGTGCTGCCGATGAAGGGCCGCGAGGGTCGCCGATCCCGACGAGCCGTACACGCCCGATACGCGAAGCACCTGGGTCGGCGAGGGGAGTCGAGTCGAAAGGTCCCGGAATCCGGGGGTGCTTTCGACGGCATCCAGAATACGATGGTC
>CBDUEZ010000348.1:0-4442 GCA_965366355.1 uncultured bacterium | reverse complement strand
GCCGTCACGCCGGTCCCGCTCTCGACCCCGACCGCCTCGAGCCCGGCCGGCTTCCAGTCCTCGAACACGAGGTACTCGAGATCGTTCTTGGCCTCGACCGTCAGGACGACCTCGATCCGCTCGCCTTCGCGCTCCGCCACGCCCAGGCGGCGCGGCCCGTCGTTCTCGCCACCGTCGTCGAGACGTGGGGTTCGGCCCCGCGCCGCCCCGGGCATCACATGGCGATCGATGAGGCGGGGGGATTTCGGGGGTCGGTCTCGGGGGGGTGCGTCGAGGTCGCGGTCATCGACGAGGCCCGGCGACTCCTGCGGGAGGGTGGCGAGCGCGTGCTCGAGTACGGCGTCGCCGATGAAGAGGCGTGGGCCGTCGGACTCGCATGCGGCGGACGGATTCGAGTGCTTCTCACTCCCATCGGCGGCGGGGCGGGGGAGATGTCACCGACCCTGCTGACCGCCGCCCTCGAGGCACGGCGGGGCGGGCCGCCGCGGTGTGTGGCCTTCGACCTGGTCGGGGAGCGGGTGGGTGATGCGCTGGACCGGGCTGACCTGCCCGATGGGGCGGTCGAACGGTCGGTGGCGGGCGACCTTCCCGCGCTCGTCGACGGCGCGGCGGGTCCGGTGTTTCTGCAACCCTATGCCGCCCCGGTCCGGATCCTGGTGATCGGGGCCGTTCACATTGCCCAACCGCTGGCCGCCCTGGCCCGGGTTGCCGGGTTCGCCACGGTGGTGATCGACCCGAGAGACGACTTCGCCCGACCCGAGCGATTCCCCGATGTCGAGGTCGTGCGCCGCTGGCCGGCCGAGGGCCTGGAGCAGGTCGGCCTCGATGCGCGCTGCGCCGTGGTGGCCCTGACCCACGACCCGAAGCTCGACGATCCGGCCCTCACGGCGGCGCTGGAGTCCCCGGCCTTCTACGTCGGCGCCCTGGGAAGTCGACGGACCCATGCCAAGCGGCGCGCTCGCCTCGCCGAAGCCGGGGTCCCCGCAGAGCAGCTCGACCGCATCCACGCGCCGGTGGGACTCGATCTCGGGGGCCGGGCGCCCCAGGAGATCGCGGTCTCGATTCTCGCCGAGATCGTGGCCGTGCTTCGCGGAGGCAGCGCGGCCCGTGGCCACTGAGTCGCCCCGCCTGGCGGGAGTGGTCCTGGCGGCCGGATCGTCGGCGCGAGCGGGCCCGGCCAACAAACTCCTGCTGCCGCTCGACGGACGCCCGCTCGTCTGGTGGGCGGTGCAGGCGGCCGTCCAGGCCGGACTCGACCCCGTGGTGCTGGTGACGGCGCCGGGCGACGACGAGGTGCTCGCGGCCACCGCCGACTTCGATGTCGTGCGAATCGAGAACGACGCTCCGGGACGCGGCCTCGCCAGTTCGCTGGTGCTCGGGGTGGGAGCGGTGGCGGGGTCGGGCCCGGGGTGGGTCGCGGGATCGGTCGACGCCGCCGCGATTCTGCTCGGAGACATGCCCTGGGTGCGCAGCGCCCATGTCGAACGCCTGATCGAGGCCTTCGACCCCGGCGCGGGGCATGCGATCTGTATTCCGACCTACGAGGGGCGTCGCGGGAATCCCGTCGTGTGGGCGGCGCGCTTCTTCGATGAGATCGGGGGCCTTCAGGGCGACCGTGGTGCGCGGGTGCTCCTGGAGCGTCACGGGGCCTGGGTGCAGGAGGTGCCGATGGACGACGCGGCGGTGCTGCGCGACATCGACACCCTCGACGAATGGCGGGCGGCCCGGGAGCGATCCGACTCCTGAGGCGGATCTCTACGTCGCGAGGCGCGCGATCTCGCGGTCGAGGAGCTTCTCGTAGCTCTCGGCGTGCACGTAGAAGGCGTGGCGCGGACTGTCGACGTAGCGCCGCCCCCCTCTCGGGTCGGGGTAGGAGGTCGTGCGGCGGCGATCGTAGGCGGCGCGCGCCGCGTCGGGCAGGCGGTCGAGCGCGGCCGCGACGATCCGGCCCTGGCGGGACAGAAGCGGATACGCCGCGCCGTCGGTTTCGAACAGACCGAGAAAGAAGAGATCGTCGTGCCGACGATGCGCGACGTTCAGATACAGCTCCGGCGCCCCCGCCGAGGGGTCGACCATCGGCTCGTCGAAGAAGGGGTACGACCGCTGGTATCCGGTGGCCCACACCACGAGATCGACCTCGTCGGCTTTTCCGTCGCTGAACCGCACCGTCTGGCCCTCGAAGCCCGCGACATCGGCGCGGGCCTCGATGTCGCCGTGCCCGAGGTGATCGAGAATGCGCGTGTTCATGATCGGATGGGACTCCAGGATCGCATGGTCCGGCTCGGGGAGTCCGAAGCGCGTCACGTCGCCCACGAGCAGGCGCCGGATCAGCAGTCCGAAGACGCGTCGCTCGAGCCAGGCCGGCAACGTCGGTCCCCCGTGGGCGAACACGTCGGACGGCTGTCCGAAGACGTACTTCGGGACGAAATGGTAGCCGCGACGCACGCTCAGATACGCGCGATCCGCCACCCGGGCCGCGTCGCAGGCGATGTCGCATCCCGAGTTGCCCCCGCCCACGATCAGCACCCGTTTTCCCGCGAATTCGTCGGGCGATCGATAGTGGAAGGCGTGGTAGGAGTCCCCCTCGAAGGTGCCCTCCACGGGGGGGAGCGACGGCACCCAGTTGGCACCGGTGGCCACACAGAGAGCTCGGTAGTGGCGCCGGCTGCCGTCGTCGAGCTCGACGTGCCAGCCCCCGTCGTCGGCGCGCCGAGCGGCGTCGACATGCACACCGAAGGTGGCCCGATCGTCCAGGGCCAGCGAATCCGCGAACGACCGGATGTAGGCGAGGATCCGATCGTGTCGCGGGTAGTCCGGGTAGTCGTCGGGCATCGGGAAGGAATCGAACGCCGACAATGTCTTCGAAGAGATGAAGTGGGCCGATTCATACATCGGCGTCTCGTCCCGATCGATGTCCCAGATGCCTCCGAATCCCCGGCCGGCGTCGACGATCTCGAACTCGATTCCGCGCGCTCGCAGGGCGGCGGCGGTCGCGAGTCCCGCCGGCCCCCCACCGATGATCCCAACGGGTCGGTCTGTCATGATGGTGTCCCCATTCCAGCGAGTGCCGCCGCCGTGCGCGTTCGGCTCAGGTGTACTTGCGCCGGAGCAGGCGTTCGAGGAAGGTCGTCGCCTCGCGATGAACCTGCGCCATGCGATTCAGGCGAGTGCGCACCTCGGACCGCGATCCCGGGACGGCCCGCAGGCCCTGCTGCAGGAGGTCTCCCATTTCGCGGAGCGGGTCGACGTGCAGGGCGAGGGTGCGCGCGGGGTCGTCGACGAGGCGGTAGAAGTCTTTCCGGGCCCCCGGACGGGGCACCCGCTCCACGAGGCTCAGCCGCTCGAGATACCGCGCCCCGATGCTCGCGCTCGCCTTGCTGATTCCGAGCTCGGTCGTCAACTGGTCGAGCGACACCGGCTCGGTGTGGAGAAGCAGGCACCCGAAGACCCTCCCCGTCGCGCGGGGTACCCCCTGAGCTTGGAGGTGCAGGGCCATGGACTCGACGAAGGTATCGGTCTCTGCGCTCATGATCGCCGGACGGACGGATGTGGGGGGAGACAGGGCACGATAGGGTATGCAAACCGACGCTCCCGCGCGAACCCTCCGGCCCGGCGGGAGTACCTGAGAGGGCGCCTCACGGCGTTCGCCTGTTTTCTCCGACTCCCGCGATCCATGACTCGTTCCGTTTTTCGCCGCCGGCTCCCACGGCCCGCGGCATCGCTGGCAGCCCTTCTCGCCGGCTTCGCGCCGGCCGCTGGCTGCGCACAGAGCACACCCACCACGCTTCAGGGCGAAGACCATGCGTACCGGGTCGTGAGTGTGGTCGAAGGGCTCGAGTTCCCCTGGAGCCTGGCCTTCCTTCCAGGGGGCGACATGCTGGTGACCGAGCGGCCGGGTCGCCTCCGCATCATTCGCGACGGCCAGCTCGATCCGACGCCGATCACCGGGGTGCCCGAGGTGTGGGCGAGAGGGCAGGGGGGACTCCTCGACGTGGTTCTGCATCCCGACTTCGAGCAAACCGGTTGGGTCTACCTCTCCTTCTCGAAGCCGGGCGCAAACGGGACGGCGACGACCGCCGTGGCCCGCGGCCGCTTCGATGGGTCGGCGCTACACGACGTCGAAGAGATCTTCGAGGCCGACGCCTATAATTCGAACCGCGTACATTTCGGATCCCGAATGGTCTTCGACCGCGAGGGCTACCTCTTCGTGTCGATTGGAGAGCGCGGACAGGAACAGCAAGCCCAGAATACCTCGAACCATCAGGGCACGATCGTGCGGCTGTTCGATGACGGCCGCGTTCCCGACGACAATCCGTTCGTGGGAAATTCCGACGTGCGGCCCGAGATCTGGGCGTTCGGCATTCGCAGTCCACAGGGGCTGGCCTTCCGGCCCGGCACCGATGAGCTGTGGGAGTCGGAGCACGGTCCGCGCGGCGGCGATG
>CBDUEZ010000347.1:0-4455 GCA_965366355.1 uncultured bacterium | reverse complement strand
AGAAACGACAGAATGCCCGCCGTTACCGCGATCAGTACACTGACTTCCATCATGCGTCGGTCCTCGTCGAGTCCACAGGTTCGGCGGGCGGTAGGGCGGACGGCTCGGGTGCCCCGGCGGGGGGCTCACCCGACGGCAAGGCTCGCTCCACCTCGTTGGAATGCGCAAGGAGCTCGTCGCGTTCCCGAGCCCGGCGCGCCTGGAAGAAGGCCCGCACCGTGCCGGTGATCCCGAGCCAGGCCAGGAAGACGGCGAGCGTCCACCCGGCGATGTGCGGCAGAAAGGCGAGGATCACCGCGAGCACGATCGCGGCCGCCGACACGGTACCGAGCACGGTACGGTCTTCGCGACCCAGCGGACGGTGCCCGGCCAGCGCCTCACCGAAGATCGAACCGGCCCGCACGAAGTCGGCGATGCGCCATCCGGTCGACCCCGCCTTTTCGCCCGAGGTGCGCTGGCGAAGCTCGCCGACGAGCCGCTCGGGGATCGTGCCCTCGGGGTCGAGCGAGGTCACGGGCGTTTGCACCTCGCCGGGAATGCGCGTCGGAGGGCGGGCGTAGCGCGACGAGGGCAGCACGATCTCGACCGAGCTGGCGAGGTCGGCGAGAAACAGTCCCTCAAGCTGCGCGGCCAGACTGGCGTCGAGCACGCCCACGTCGATCTCCCAGTTGCCCAGCAGCGAGGCGGCATTGAGGTTGCTCGATCCCACGCGGCACCACAGACCGTCGGCCACCGAAGTCTTGGCGTGGATCATGGCCCCCTGCCACTCGAACAGGCGCACACCCGACTCGAGCAGGGAGCGATACCCCCCGCGCGACAACGATCCGACCCAGGGCCAGTTGTTGTGGGCGGGCACCAGAATGCGCACGTCGACGCCGGCCGCCGCGGTGGCCGCGAGCGCCTCCGACACCGGGCGAGGGGCCACGAAGTAGGGATCGGTGATCCACAGCCGTCGCTGGGCATGGGCCGCGATCAGCGAGAGCGTGCGATAGACCCGGGAGCGGTTGGGCTCGCCCTCGATCAACCAGACCGGGGTGTCGCCCACCGGCTCGACACCCGCCGGATCGACCACGACGTCGCGCGGCATCGGATCACCGATCTCGGCCCACACGCGCCCGAAGGCGTGGGTGCAGGCGGCGGCCGCGGGGCCCCGGATCTCGATCCCGGTGTCGCGCCAGGGCGGCGAATCGGCGCTCCCGGCCCATTCCACGCCCACACAGAAGCCCCCCACGAAGGCCACCGTGCCGTCGACGCAGACGAGTTTGCGGTGATCGCGCTGCAGCAGTCCCAGGGGATCGCGAAAGTTGGGACGGTTGAACGCCCGCACCTGCACCCCGGCCTCGCGAAACACCTTGAAGTAGCGGCGCGGCGTCGCCCACGACCCGACCCAATCGTAGACCACGCGCACCGGAATGCCCTGGCGCGCCTTGGCCACGAGGGCGTCGCGAAAGGCGCGTCCGATGCGGTCGTCGCGCAGAATGTAGTTCTCGAAATGTACGAAGCGCTCGGCCGCGTCGATCGCTTCGAGCCAGCGGTCGAAGGTCGAGGGCCCCTCGAACTGGAGCGCCAGCGTGTTGCCGTCGATCCGGGGAGAGCCGGTGGCACGGGCCATACCTTCGAGCGGAAACGCCGCGCGTGCGCCCGGAACCTCGCGGCCGATCTCACCGTCGCGCAGCGAGATCGTGCGAGGGGTACCGCCTGGGGACTCCGCGCGGCTCAGAGCGACTCCTGGAAGCGGTAGGTGAGCAGCTTGTAGACCAGCTTGGCCACCAGGAAGTCGGGCGCGTGCAGCCCCGGAGTCGGCGCCAATTCGACGACGTCACACCCGATCACCTCGCGCTCCTGGAAGACCCGCTTGAGGAACTTCAGCGTGCGATACCAGTCGCCGCCCCCCGGCTCGGGGGTGCCCGTCGAGGGCACCAGCGAGGGGTCGAAGTAGTCGACGTCGAAGGTGATGTAGACCTTGGGGCCCAGCAGATCGAGTGCCCGCTGCATCCAGTCGTCGTTGCTCCACATCTCGTCGGCCCAGATCAGCGTCACCCCGTCGTGCGCGCGGGCGACGTCGATCTCCTCCTGGCAGACGGCCCGCAGTCCCACACCCACCACATCGGCCACATCGAGCACCCGCGCCATCGCCGAGGCGTGGCTGTTGGGCGAGCCCTCGTACTGCGCCCGCAGGTCGGCGTGCGCGTCGAACTGCAGAACGGTGATGCGCTCGTCGTGCCGAGCCGCGTGCGATCGGATCGCGGGCGACGAGACGGAGTGTTCGCCGCCGAGCATGAGCACGAACCGGTCGCCGGCCGCGTCGAGCACGCGATCGTGCACCTCACGCAGCTCGGCCATCGCGGGACTGGCCCCCGCCCGCGTGAGCTCGATCGAGGGCAGCGTGTGAATGCCGATCGCGGGTCCGGGTTCGGTATCGAACTCCTGATCGTAGAGCTCGATGTAGCGGCTCGCGTCGATGATCGCCCCGGGACCGGCCTTGGCTCCCCCGCCGTAGCTGGTGGTCGACTCGTAGGGCACGGGCAGGATCACCGCACGCGCGTCGGCGAAGGCGCCGGTCTCTTCGTCGAGTCCGAGAAAGGTGTGGGGTAGTTCCCAGGACAGGTCGGACAGGGCGCCGCGCGCCGGTGCGGGGTCTCCACCGCGACCGCTGTGGTCGGGGTCACGTCGATTGGGCATGGAAGGGTGGGGTGTGGGGATTGAGGGCGGGGCGGTGGTGGCGTTGCGGATGGTGGCGGGGCGTCAGGCGGTGTCGATCGGACAGGCCAGCCCCTCGGTCGACGGGGTGACCCCCGCATCCTGGCAGGCGCGGCAGATTCCGTAGATCTCGAGGCGATGACGTGTGGGCCGGAAGCCGAACCGGCGCGCCACCCGCGCCTCGATGGCCAGCATTTCGCCGCTCTCGAACTCGGCGACGTTGCCGCAGGCCGTGCAGACGAGGTGCTGGTGGATCGGCTGACGCGTGAGTCGGTGTTCGTAGCGCTTGAACCCTTCTCCGAAGTCGAGCTCCTCGACCAGCCGGCTCTTCACCAGAAGGTCGAGGGTGCGGTAGATCGTGGCCTTCCCGATCCGCTCCCCGCCCTCCCGCAAGATGCGCTCGATGTCGTCGACCGAGAGGTGCTCATCTGATCCAAAGACGGCCGCCGCCACCACATTGCGCTGCTGCGTGACCGGCATGCGCTGCTCGCGCAGGTAGCGGTTGAACAGGCGAATGACGCCGTCGCGGGTGGCGGTCTGCGTCATGGCAGCATCTCGGGGACGGGGGCGGGCGATTCGGCGGCGGCCTCGGGCGCGGGCGCCTCGTCGGACGCGGCGATGGGCGATTCGGCGGCGGCCTCGTCCGCCTCGGGCACCGCGATGGGCCATTGCGCGGGGTCGAGCAGGGCGCGGTCCCATTCGTCGAGCAGTGCGACGAGCAGATCGGGGTCGCCCCCGAGACCGATGTTGCGGGGACCCACCTCGGTATCACCCGCACGGCGTCCCACACCCGCGACCACGGGCGGGAATCGATCGGGCGGCGCGGCGCCCTCTTCCGACAGGGACCAGTCGAGGGTCAGTCCCTTACCGGTGCGCTCCGCGCTGTACGACGCCGTGAAGAGGCGCCGGCGGTCGGGATCGCCGTCGAGGGCGAAGCGGGACACGACCAACAGTCCCGACTCCTTTCGGCCGCGCACGCGGGGGGGAAAGATCCAGACGCGATCCATCGAGGCCGCGCCCAGGCGACCGGCTACACCCTGAAGGGTGCGCGGAATGGCTTCCGGCACACCCGGTCCGTCGTGTTTGGGCTTCACCCGCGGGACCTCCGCTGGAATCGGGTCGGAGCTCTATTCGGATCGAACCGACCCGCGGGACCTCAGGTCACCGCAAGGCCGGCTTGTACGGCAGACCGTGCCGCCGCAACGACCCGCTCCCGCACCTCTTCGAGCGTTCCCTCGATGAGAGCACCCGATGCGCGGACATGTCCGCCACCGCCAAATTCGCGTGCCAGGGCATTCACGTCTACCACCCCGTCGGAGCGCAGGGAGATCTTGATGCCCCGCGGCGTGGCGCGAAACAGCAGGGCGACGCGCACACCTTCGATCGATCGCGGGTAGTCGACGAGGCCCTCGAGATCTTCGCCGACCGCCTCCAGACGCTCGTAATCATCGGGCGGAACGGTCATCCAGCCCACGCCGTCTTCGGCCTCGAGAGTCCCGAGCGCCGCGCGCAACAACTGGAAGCGGCGCATCGGGGCCTGGCCGTAGACCTTGCGATAGAGCTCCTCGGGATCGCAGCCCCGGCGAATCAGCTCGCCGGCCACCTGATGGGCGAGCGGCGTGGAGTTGCCGAAGCGAAACGAGCCGGTGTCGGTCAGGATCGCGACATACATGGCATCGAGGGACTCCTGTGGCCAGGGTCCCTTGGTCGCCAGAAGCAGATCGTAGACCATCTCACCGGTGGCCGAAGCGCCCG
>CBDUEZ010000346.1:0-4472 GCA_965366355.1 uncultured bacterium | reverse complement strand
ATGCGGGGGACGGCAAGCTCACGACAACGGCGCGGTCGCGCCGGCAGGGGTGACCAAACCCATGGGAGCAGCCTGGGTTCCCCGTTCCTGTTCCTGCCGCGGAGGTGAGTCCTGCTGAATCCATGGACTGCGGAGCGTCCGGTCGACGAGCACCTCGCGCGGTCACTGATCCGGGCGTGCCTCCCGGAGATCGAGGCCGATGTGGTCGAGGCCCTGGGCTCGGGATGGGACAACTCCGCTTTTCTGGTCGACGGTCGGATCGTGGTCCGTTTTCCGCGCAAGGCGTCGTCGGCGGCACTGATGCGCACGGAGATGAGTGTGCTGGGCGAGATTTCGCCTCACCTTCCCCTCGCGGTGCCCGAACCGACCCACAGGGCGGAATCGGGGCCCGGATTTCCCTGGCCGTTCGCCGGCTACCCCCTGCTCCCCGGGCGGCCCGCGTGCAGCGCTGGCCTGAGCGACGACGCGCGGCACGCGTTGGCTCCCACTCTCGGCACCTTTCTTCGCGCACTGCACGACCTCGACCCAGCGACCCTGCCACTCCCCCCGGACACCCTTGGCCGCCTGACCCTCGATGCGCGCCGCGACGAACTCGTGCACCGGTTGGGCGTTCTCGAGGCCCACTCGGTGATCGCAGCGTCCCGGCCGTGGATCGAGGCCTTCGACGTGTGGGGCCCCGATGACTCGCCGGTCGCGGCCGATGTGGTGGTGCACGGTGACCTCTACGCTCGTCACCTTCTCGTCGACGATGACGGTCGGCCCACGGGGGTGATCGATTGGGGCGATCTGCATCGGGGAGCGGCGGCCGTCGACCTGATGGTGATGTACGCGCTGCTGCCCTCCCAGGCCCGGGGCGCCTTTCTCGACGCCTACGGGCCGGTCGCCCCGCGAGACCTCCGCCTCGCCCGCCGCCGAGCCCTCTTCCACTCGACCGCCGTCACCTGGTTCGGCGCCGAGGCCGGCGATGCCGACCTCGTGGCCGAAGGGTGCCGCGCCCTGGCCCACGTACTCGACGACTAGCGTGTGCGTCTCACCACGAGATGTACTTGTAGGCGAGACGCACCACCGCGTACGCCTGAGCCATGTCGGTCGCCTCGAAGCGCACCGCGGTCCCATCGACGCGGGTCATTCCCGGCACCGCCTGCAGGATGTCGGCCCGGGTGGTGGTGGCGAAACGCATCTGCACCTCTACTGCGCCGGAGACGGCCAGGGGGCGATGGGCCGGAAGATCGGCGAGGGCTGCAACGGTCGCGTCGCGGATCCGCGCCCGTACGACCTCGGGGTGGATGAGCCGCGCCACCGACGACCCGATCGCCGACTTGGTCACCACCGTGTGCGTGGTGGGAACCAGTGTCCCGAACTGACGTGCGAACCCCTCGTCACCGCTCGCCACGAGCACGGGCACACCCAGCGAGCCCGCGAAGTACGCATTGAGTCCCCCCTCACCCACCTCGGTGCCGTTGATCCAGAGCCCTTTGACCGAGCCCGATCCGGTGTGCGCGAGAAAGGCCTCCGGGGTACCCGCGCGAGCGTGGTATCCAACAAAGATGGCGCCGTCGAACGAGTCGTCGAGGCCCTGTACCATTCCCAGCGGCTTGAGGTTGCCCTGGATGTATTCGACATCGGCGGGGAGCTGCAGGTGCAACAGATTCTGCATGTCGCCGTGCGAGTCGTTCACGAGAATGTCGGCGGGGCCGACGCTGCGGATCGCCTCGATGACCGCCAGCACCTCGGCCGTCATGAGCTCGCGGCCGGTCGAGTAGTCCTTGCCCGAACTCTGGGTCATGGCGGGCGTGCCGATCCCGCCGATGCCCTCCATGTCGACCGAGATGAAGATCTTCAGGGGCTCGGGAGTCTGGCCGGCGAGGGGCGCCAGGGTACCGGTCAGGGCGGGGCCGATGAGGGCGGTTGCGGCGAGGAGGAGGGTCGCGAGGGCGCCGGGGCGGGTGGGCGAGCGCATGGGCGGTGTCGGTCGAAGGGAAGGGGAGCGGGCGGCTCATGATGGGGCCGAACGCGGGGTGCCGCATCCCTTCTCATGTCCCGCCCGAGCCGAGGGTGGTTGCGTCGCGTGGCCGGGTCGCGTTCTCCTTTGCCCTTCTTCCCTTCGTCGACTCCTCCGCGCGAGCCTCCAGCCGTGGCCGTCTCCATCCCGCGAATCGCCTTGCTCCTCACCGTGCTCGCCCTCCCGGTGGGAGCCCAGGAGTCGCCGACTGATGCCGGCAGCAGTCCCATATCGATTCCCCGACTGAGCGGGCCCGTCACGCTCGACGGAGTGATCGACGAGGCGGCGTGGGAGTCGATCGATCCGTTCCCGATGACGCAGTATGCTCCGACCTTCGGGGCTGCTCTGAGTGAAGCGACCGAGGTGCGGGTGGGGCACGACGACCGCTACCTCTACGTCTCCGGTCGCATGTTCGACTCCGACCCCGACGAGATCCGGTCGAACACCCTCTATCGCGACGTCTTCAGCGGCGACGATCTGCTCGCCATCGTGATCGACAGCTACGACGACTACCAGACGGCCGTCTGGTTCATCACCACTCCGGCGGGCACGCGCAACGACCGCACGGTGGCGAACGACGCGGTGTTCTCGGGGGGCGGCATGCCCATGAACTCCGACTGGAACGCGCACTGGGACGTGGCGACGACGCGCACCGACGAGGGGTGGTTTGCCGAGTTCCGGATTCCCTTCTCGACCCTGGGATTCCAGGCCCGCGATGGAGAGGTCACGATGGGACTGATCTCCTACCGGTTCATCGCGCGCCGCAACGAACGCCAGATCTTTCCCGCCATCGAGCCAAAGTGGGGATTCCTGGGTTTCGCCAAACCGTCGATGGCGCAGCGCGTGACCCTTCGCGACGTCGAGCCGTCGAAGCCGATCTATGTCACCCCCTACACGCTCGGGGGCCTCCGGCAGACCCCGGTCGCCCCGCTGCCCGACGCACCCGCGGAGTGGCGCACCGATTCCGACCCCACCACCGAGTTGGGCGTCGATCTGCGCTACTCCCCCACCTCGAACCTTGCGATCGACCTCACGGTCAACACCGATTTCGCCCAGGTCGAGGCCGACGACCAACAGATCAACCTCACTCGATTCCCCCTCTTCTTTCCGGAGAAGCGACAGTTCTTCCAGGAGCGGTCGTCGACCTTCCAGTTCGGCACGGGTGGATTCTCGAACCGGCTCTTCCACAGCCGGCGCATCGGGCTGGACGACGGGGCGATCGTGCGCATTCTCGGCGGTGCCCGGGCCGTCGGCCGGATCGGGGGCACCGACTTCGGCTTCATCGATATGCAGACGGCCGACCACGCCGGTCGCGCGACCGAAAACATGGGTGTGCTGCGCCTTCGTCAGGAGATCTTCAACTCGTCGTCGTCGATCGGGGGTATGGTCACGACCCGTCTCGGATCGAACGGTGACGACAACCTCGCCCTCGGGATCGATGCCGTGGTGCGCCCGTTCGGCGACGAGTATGCCACGGTGAAGTGGGCGCGAACCTTCGACGAGATGATCGATGAGCGGTCCGCCGCCGAGGCGAGCATCGTCCAGGCACGGTGGCAACGCGTGCGCGACGACGGCTTTTCGTATCACGGTGAGTTCATTCGTGTCGGCGACGACTTCAGGCCCCGGCTCGGCTTCCAACCACGCCGCGACTACCGCTTCTGGGGCGGGAGTGCACAGTACAAGAGTTTCCGGGACGAAGCCTCGCCTTTGGTGAGCACCACGGCCGATATCGAGGCGAGCCAGTACACACGCGCCAGCGACGGCACGGTGGAGTCCCGCTCCATTCGCCCGCAGCTGATGGCCGAGTTCAAGGGCGGCACACAGATCACGCTCAATTCGACCTCGGCCTACGAGAGCGTGCGATCGAGCTTCCCGATCGCGGGTACCGACGTGCAGGCCGGGGACTACTGGTTCCACACCGGCAGCCTCAAGGTGCAGCTCCCCCGCAGCGACCGTGTTCGGGGTGATGTCACCGCGACCATCGGCTCGTTCTACGACGGCTCCCGGGCGGGGCTGGCCATCAACCCCACGTGGAATCAGTCCCGCCACCTCGAGTTGTCGGCCGGCTACGAGATCAACCGGCTGTCGTTTGCGAGCCGTGACACCGAAACCACGGCCCATCTCGCCAAGCTCAAGGCCCAGTTCGCGCTCAACACGCGCGTGTCGTTCAGCACGCTGGGCCAGTACAGCAATGTGGCCGACCTCACGACCTTCAATGCGCGATTCCGGTATCATTTCCGCGAGGGCACCGATCTCTGGATCGTCTACAACGAGGGGCTCAACACCGAACGCGACCTCGTAGACCAACCCCGACTGCCCCTGTCGGCGGGCCGCACCCTCATGATCAAATACACACATGCCTTCATCTGGTAGGTCGCCATGGTCCGCCTGAACCGATTCGCCCTCACCGCCTTCCTCGCCCTCCTGGTGGCCGCGTGTGAGTCGAGCGTGCCGGCCGAACCCCTCGTCT
>CBDUEZ010000345.1:0-4486 GCA_965366355.1 uncultured bacterium | reverse complement strand
GGCACCGTCATCGCCCCCGTCAATCCCGGGGCCGACGTGCGGGTCATGTTTGCGGGCCACTGTGATCAGCTGGGACTCCTCGTCTCGCACGTCGACGAAGCCGGCTTCGTCTACTTCCAGACGGTGGGCGGATGGGACCCGCAGCAGCTGGTGGGTCAGCACGTCACCATCTGGACGGCGTCGGGGCCCGTTCCCGGCATCATCTCCCGCAAGGCCATTCATCTGCTCACGACCGATGAGCGCCGTAAGGTCGTGGAGGCGAAGGAACTCTGGATCGACATCGGGGCCACCAGCCAGCACGATGCCGAGTCGCTCGTAGGCATCGGCGACTCCGTGACGCCCGAACTCGGTTTCCGCACGTTGCGCAACGGGATCGTGACGGGGGCGGCCATGGACAACCGGACCGGGGTGTGGGTAGTGATGGAGGCCCTCCGGCGGGCGGCAGCGAAGGGCGTCGAATGTGCGCTGTACTCCGTCTCCACGGTCCAGGAAGAACTGGGCAAACGCGGCGCGATCACGTCGGCCTTCGGGATCGATCCCCATCTGGGAGTAGCCGTCGACGTGACCCACGCCACGGACTGTCCGACGATCGACAAGAAGCAACGGGGCACGGTGAACCTCGGGGGCGGGCCGGTTCTGCTTCGGGGGCCCGCCGTGAATCCGAAGGTCGGCGAACGGCTCGCTCAGCTCGCGACCGAGAACGACATTCCCTATCAGGTTGCAGCCCTGGGACGCGCGGCCGCCAACGATGCGAGCGTCATGCAGACGACGCGGGGAGGCGTGGCCGTCGGCCTCGTGCAGATTCCCAATCGATATATGCACAGCCCGGTCGAAGCGATCGCCTTGAGCGACCTCGACCATGCGGCCAACCTGCTTGCGGCCTTCGCCGCAGGGGTCGGGAACGCGGCGGACTACACGCCGTAAAGCGGGGGGCGGCTGGTCGAGAGCACGGCTCGGTCGTGGTTACGGCCGTCGTCGTCGCGGCCGTCGTCGCCATTGCGACACCCGGTTTCCGACGGTAGTCTCCAGTTGCGACTAGTCACATTGTGCGACTACTGGAGATCCGCAATGGCCCATACAAACCAGGGAAGGCCTCTCAAGCCGAGGGTATTCCAAATCCTCCTGCTGCTCGGAGACGGCGCCCGTCATGGCTGGAGCCTGGTGAAGGAGCTTCAGGACCAAGCCGACGAGGGAGTACGCATCCTCCCCGGCAGCCTCTATCGAACCCTGAACGACATGGTCGACGAGGGGCTGATCGAGGAGGCACCCGGCCCGGAGGGCGGCGACGCCGACCGTCGGCGCCGCTACCTGCGCGTGACGGACCTGGGCATCGGTGTGGCTCGGGCCGAAGCGGCCCGCCTCGAGGACCTCCTGCGCGTCGCGCGGTCCAAGAGTGTCCTCTTCCCCAGTGGGGCAGGGGGCTGAAGGTGCTGGACCGCCTGTACCGAGTTGTGCTCCTGCTCTTCCCGGCGTCGATGCGACGGCGGTGGGGAGACGACATGGCACAACTCCTTCGGGATCAGCTGGACGACGCCCGGGCGCGGGGCGAAAGCCGCACTCGCGTTCTCGGGCAAGCGCTGTGGGACGCGGTCGTGAACGGTCTGGGACCGCGCCTCGACGGGGGATCGACGAAACTCGGGGAGGGGACGATGGCGTGGATGGGAGCGTTGAGGCAGGACCTCTGGTACTCCGTTCGGCAGATCAGGAGGCGCCCGACCTTCTCGGTGGCGGTCGTTGTTGTGCTCGCGCTGGGGATCGGTGCGAACACGGCCGTCTTCAGTGTGGTCGACGCGTTGCTGATTCAGGCCGTACCGCTGCCGAACTCCGAAAGACTGGTTCGTGTGTCTCCGGTCGTCCCCAACTACGGGATCGCCGGCGCCAACCTCCCCGGTGTTCAGGACTGGAGGCGCGAAATGGGGCCGTTCGAGTCGCTGGGCGGCTTTCACGCCACGGTTCACAGTCTCACCCGCGGTGCGACACCGGAGAGGGTCATCATCGGGAGCACCGTGGGTGACGTCTTCGGGACGGCAGGCCTCACCGCCTTCCTGGGCCGGCTCTACCCCCCGACCGATCCGGGCGCGTCTCCCGAAGCGGTCCTGCTCCTCACCGACGATTTCTGGCGCAGGTCGTTTGGTGCCGATCCTGGCGTGGTTGGTGAGACGGTCGTGCTCGACGGCCGCTCGGCCCGCATCGTCGGCGTGTTACCCCCCGAGGAGAGGTTTCTGCGCTTCTCACGCGACATCGACGCCTGGGCCCCCATGGACGCCCCCCTCCCCTGGATGGGTCGCGGGACGGGATTCCTGACCGTGCTCGGGCGTCTCCGGCCGGATCTCACTCCTGAGGCCGCCCAGCAGCCACTTCTCGCCCTGGCGAACGGACTCATCGAGGCGGGCGATACGGAGAATGGCATCGCGATCGAGCCGCTGAAGGACGCGCTCATCGGAGAGGCGCGGCCCTTGCTCTGGGCCCTGCAGGGGGCCGCCCTCCTGCTCATGTTCGTCGTCGCGATGAACGCAGCGAATCTTCTCCTGGCGCGGTCACTCGATCGCACGGGCGAGTTCGCGGTGCGGGCGGCGCTGGGAGCGGGTCGGGGACGAATCACCCGCCAGGTTCTCGCGGAGACCACCCTGTTGGCACTGGTCGGCGGCGTCGGAGGGCTGGGCCTGGCCCTGCTCGGCCGCCGTGTCGTTTTGAGCCTGATCCCGGAGCTGGCGGCGCTCGTCGGCTCAACGACGCTGAGTTGGACCGTGCTGACCTTCACGTTTGGAACCGCCGTCGGGACGGGGATTCTGGCGGGCTTGTGGCCCGCAATGCGGGCGGCGACCCACTCCTGGTCGTCCATGAAGACCGGAATCGGTCGCCGTGCTTCGGGGGGTGCACAACGCGGCAGGAGAGCGCTGGTCGCGTTGGAGGTGGGACTGGCCCTGGTCCTCGTCGTGGGCGCGGGCCTCATGATGCGAACCGTCACGATCCTCATGGATGAGGAGGTGGGCTTCGATCCAGAGAACGTCCTCACCGCCCGGATCACGCTTTCCGATACTCAGTACCCCGAGTGGGCACTCCGTCATCGGTTCTGGGACGACGTCGTGGAGCGGGTGCAGCAACTTCCGGGCGTCGTGGCGGTGGGGCTCACCAGTTCGCTCCCGTTGGACCAGCCGCCCGACGGCGGGACCTTCCAGATCGAGGGTCGGGAGTGGGACTCCGGTGAGGGGCCCTCGATCGACAAGAATACGGCATCCCCGGGCTACTTCGAGGCCATGGGGATCCCCCTGATCGAAGGGAGGACGTTCCGTCGGCAGGACGACGGCGAGGCTCCGCCCGTCGCCGTGGTGTCCGAGTCCCTGGCCCGTCGGTTCTTCGCGAATGAGAGTGCCGTCGGGAGGAAGATCCGGGTCGGATGGTGGGGCGACGACTTCGTGGAAATCGTCGGTGTGGTCGGTGACGTCAAACAACGCGGACTCGACCAGGGCACGGAGATCGCCGCCTACCTCTCCCATACGCAGACCGGCGCGCCCGGTGCGACTCTCGTCGTCCGCGCGGCTGGAGAGCCGTTCGCTCTGACGGCCGCCGTCCGGTCCGTCGTGCGTGAACTCGATCAGGGTCAGCCGATCTACGGTGTGTCTACGATGAGCGACGTCGTGACCGGCTCCCTGGCCCGCCCAACCCTGTTGGCATCTCTCCTCCTGGGGCTTTCGGTCATCGCGCTCGTAATCTCGTGTCTGGGCGTCTACGCAGTGACGGCGCAAGCCGTTCGCGGACGAATCCAGGAAACCGGCATCCGCATGGCTCTGGGCGCGAGCAGGGCGAGCGTGCTCCGCTCCGTGATCCTCACGGAGGGCCGAGTCATCGCGATCGGAATGCTCCTCGGCCTCGGCGCTGCGATGGCCGTGACCCGCACCCTCGAGACGATGCTGTTCGGCATCACGGCGTTGGATCCGCTCACCCTGGTCGTGAGCGTGGCGACCCTGGGTGCCGTGGCGTTTCTCGCCGTCCTGGGGCCCGCGCTTCGGGCGGCCCGGATCGGCCCCGCCGAAGCCCTGGGGGCGAGGCGATGATGTGGGCTCCCGCTACCCCTCGATACCGCGCTGCAGTTCGACGATCCAGCCGTCGGTCTCCCGCAGGTATTCGCTCAGTCGCCCCGCCCGCGCGCGGTAGTATCGAGCCGTGATCCCGAAGGCGAGCACCGCCCCGACGCCGGCCACGAGGTAGCCGGTGGCCAGAGTGCTTCCCAGGTCCCCCGCGGGGAGGTCGAGGAGGCCCTCGAGCTCGGCAAGGGACGGTGCGGGCCGGTGGGTGGCGCCCCAGGCATTCGCCGCCGAGTAGAGGGCGCCGACGGCCATGAGCCCGTACTGGTTCTGCACCAGTCGCGCGGGTCCTGCGGGGTCGAGTTTCAGCCAGAACTCTCGCCCTTGAAGTTCGTTCCAACCCAGTGCGAGAATCACGGCCCCGACGAGCATGCCGCCGAGGCTGCCCAGTCCGATCAGGA
>CBDUEZ010000344.1:0-4507 GCA_965366355.1 uncultured bacterium | reverse complement strand
CAGAAAAGCATAGTCACCGGCGTGGGCCTCCACCGCCAGTTCACCATCTCTGAACCGGTGATAGAGTTGAAGCGCCCGACTCCGTTCGCCCAAGGCGTCCAACGCGACGAGGAGCGCACGTAGCGCCTTTTCGTGGAGCTCGTCGGTGATCAGCATGCGGCGGAACGCGTCTACGGCAACCTCGTAGTTCTCGTGGCGCATATGATACGTCCCCAGTGTCATGAGGCCGCCCAGATAGATCCCTCGGAGATGGTCCCGGTGGGCGAGCACCCAGTCTCCGAAGGGTTCTCCTTCCAGGAAGTCCCCACGATAGGGGGAGATCGCCTGCTCGAGCTCTTCCTGCGCCCCGTCGGCCTGCCGCCTGAGCTGGGTGAGCGCGGCTGCAACCTCCTTCTCGAAACGGAGGCCATCGAAGTCGATGACCTCGGACTTCACGTGATAGCGCTCGCCCTCGAGAGTGATCCACTCCGCGCCACCGAGCGACTTCCGAAGTCGGTGCAGCGTGACATGGAAGTTGTTTCGGAGTTGAGCGGAGCTCGCGTCTGGCCAGAAGGCGAGGCCGATCTGTTCCTTGGTGCGTCCCTGTGGGTGCATCAACAGGTGGACGAGCAGCTCGCGCGACCGCGCCGAGCCCCAGGCCGAGGGCTCGATGGGTAGGCCGTCGAGTGTGAAGAGAAGCGCACCGAGGGCCGACACTCCGAGCCTGCCCGTGTTCCCTCGGGCCGCGTGTGCTTCGCATGCCGACGGGATGATCCCCGCAGGGGTCGCCAAGGTGATCTCCGCGCGGGCCACTTCAATGAGCTGGACGGTCGACAGTGACAACCCCTCGGCGTAGATCGAATCGAACTGGTCACCCGCGACGGTCCGGAGCGTGTCGAGTAGCCCGCGTCGATCGTCTGGGGTGGGCCCGGGGATCGCGAGCGCGATGCGAGCCCGGTGTGCCTCGGTTCCCGCGAGCAGGCGAAGCGCCTTCTCCCATCGTCCTCGGTGGGCCGAAAGCGCGGCAATGAGGTCCAACGCGAGCCCGACCCCCCAGGCATCGTCGATCTTTACTTCCAGATCCAGGGCTTCGGCGGCCCAGCGCCGTGCGGAGTCGACGTTCCCGCGGGCGAGTTCAATCCGGCCCAACGCCGCCGCCGCGTGGCCCCGCGTCGTGGGAAGCCCGTGGTCTCGCGCCACCCGTGCGTTTCCTGCCATCAGTTCGTAGGCCCGATCGAGTTGGCCCGACTCGTATGCCGCCCAGGATCGCCAGAAGCGCGCGAATACGACGCCCGGCTCCTGTTCCGGCCACCCCTGTGTGAAGGCCAAGGCCTCTTCCAGGAGGCTCAGGGCTCCATTGTGGTCCCCACTCAGAAGGCGAGCGGCGCCCTGCTTCGCGAGCGTCACAGCGGTGGCGCGGTCATCACCGGCTTCTCGCAAGAATGGGAGGGCAGCCTCGAGTTCTGCACACGAGCGCGAGTAGTCACCCTGCGCGAGCGCCGTCAGTCCGCTCGCGACGAGCGCTCGGCCACGGATATGGGCGGCGCAGGGGCCGGTCAGCGCCAGAGCCTGATCCGCGACCAGGCGCATCTCCCGAAAGAGCCCGAGGGCGTAGCACACCCAGAAGCCCGCGCCGACCAAACGAAGGGCGAGTTCGACCCGGCTCGGCGCCTCGAGCGCCCAGGCGGCGGCTGCCCGGAGGTTGTCGATTTCGGCGGTGACGCGGGCCAGCACCTTCGGGCTGTTGGAGCCGCCGATCAGCCTGGGCTCCGCTCGCTCCAGCAGGGCAAGAAAATGTCGAGCGAAACGTTCCTCGACGGCCTCGCGGTCTCCGGCCTCCTCCATGCGTTCGAGACCGTACTGGCGCACCGTCTCGAGCAGCCGGTAGCGGGCGTCGCCGTGGCTCGATTCCATCACCACCAACGACTTCTCGACCAGCATACTCACGCCGTCGAGAATGTCGTTCGGCGTGAGAGGGGGACCCGCACAGACCGATTCCGCTGCGTCGAGCGTGAAACCGCCGGCGAAGACGGACAGTCTCCGTAGAAGGACCTTCTCATGGTCCTCGAGGAGTCGGAAGCTCCAATCCATCGTGGCGCGCAAGGTTCGATGGCGAGCCAAACCGCCGCGGGTCGTCCCGGAAAGAAGCTGGAACGCGTCGTCGAGCCTTCGAGCGATCTGTTTGGGGGGCAGGACACGGATCCGGGCCGCCGCGAGCTCGATCGCCAGGGGTATCCGGTCCAGCCGCCGACAGATTTCACCAACGGCGGCCGTGTCCTCCGCATCGAACGCAAACGAGGGAAGCGCCGCCTGGGCACGATCGAAAAAAAGCTCCTCGGCTTCTCCATCCACCATGGGAGGGACGAGCCACGCCGTCTCGCCGCCTACGGCGAGCGCCTCCCGGCTTGTCGTCAATACGCTCAGGCCGGGGCATGCACGGAGAAGTGTATCGACCAGCTCGGCGCAGCCGTCGACCAGGTGCTCGCAGTTGTCGAGAACCAACAGGACCCGTTTCGCGCCGAGCGCCTGGACGACCAGGTCCCGCGGGTCCGCTCCGGCCCGTTCCCCTATGTCGAGCGCCCCCGCAACGCGCGGGTAGAGCAAGTCGCGATGGGAGAGCGGGGCGAGATCGGCCCACGCGACCCGCTCGAACGATCCTGCCAGCCGGCTCGCAGCCTCCCGAGCCAAACGCGTCTTTCCGCTTCCTCCCGCACCCGTGAGGGTCAGCAGACGCGACGACCGTGCGACTTCCACGAGCTCGTCCAGCTCCCGGCCGCGACCAATAAAGCGCGTGAGATGGATCGGGAGCTCCGGAGTGGTCAGGAGCCCGGACGACACCGGAGGCGACGCGGCGACGGGCATGCTCGGCACGGATCGAAAGGACGCGCCGCCCCACCCCCGACCGCGGCGCTCGTCTAGGATAAGCTCCGGTGCCGCCCGTGATCAAGCGAATTCGAAGCACCGCGTGAGCGACGCCTACGGATCGCTTACCGACGAAAAGCCCGTGGCCACGATAAGCGACGGTTAAGCGGCCATCGACAAGATCCGGAGGTCTGTCTGGCCGGCTCATCGGCCGACGAGAAGACCCTCTGCCAGCATATCGAAGGAGACTCTCCATGTCGCATAGCAAACTTCTCAAGATTCTCACTTTCGCGATCGTCGCCGGTGCGGCGGCCGCGGGAGCGGCGGCCGCGGGTGGGCCGACGAACCCATCCCCGGCTGGGCCCGCAGCGGACACCGTGCGCTACGGGACCCGTGTGCCACTGGGCGACGGCGAAGCCCGGGTGTACCTGGCGCTGGACGCCGACGGTCGGCCCACCGAGGTGGGCATCGCGCTCGACGAGCAAGCACTCGAGGGATTGCCTGCCGAAGGAGCGGGACACCACGGTGGGGTCGAGATGCCACACACCTATCTGCTCGACCTCCCGACCCACCGCGATGTGCCGTTTCGGTTCGTGGAGTTGAACTGGAATCCGTCGGGGCACGAACCCGAGGGCGTCTACCAGGACGTCCCGCACTTCGACTTCCACTTCTACACGATCTCACAAGACGAACGGGCCTCCATCGTGCCGACTCGGTCGGACTATGTGCAGAAGGCGAATCGGGTACCGGGCGAGGGCTTCGTGCCCGCCCACAACGTGGCTCTGGGCCCCCCCGGCGCATCACCCGCGGAGGTCGCCGTGCCTCTGATGGGCGTGCATTGGCTCGATGTGCGCTCGCCCGAGCTCCAGGCGATGCTGGGCAACCCGGCCGCGCAGAAGCCGTTCACCAAGACGTTCATCCACGGGTCGTGGGACGGCCGACTCACCTTCTGGGAGCCGATGATCACGCGGGCCTATCTACTCCAGAAGAAGAGTGAGACCCAGGCCACGGCTCGGGACGAGATCATCCCGATTCCGATGCCTCAGAAGTATCCCAGCAGAGGGTATTATCCGGAAGCCTATCGGATCACCTGGGATCCCATGGCTCGCGAGTACCGGGTCGCCCTCACGCAACTCGCGCCGCGGAGTTGAGAGCTCGAAGGCAGGGCGGCACCGGATTCCGGTGCCGCCCACCTACGACGGCAGTTCCCAGGTCTTGCCCTTTTTACCACTTCTCGCAAATCACCGACGGCAAGGGTCTACACGAGATCACGGACCGGACCAACCCCAGAGGGGGCCCGGGTCAGTGGTCACGGCCTCCGGGCTCGAGGGGCGACCACTCTCCCATTCCCCGGTGGAAGCTCGTAGCCGAGCCCGGCGCCCGTGGGGTCACCGAACACGTTGAGCCCGGCCCGGAGAATCCGGAGCTGCTTCCTGAAGTCAACCGATGTGGCCGCCCGGCTGGGCTTCGGTACGATCCCCGACGGTCCCCGGTTTACGGTGAAGCCCCAGGTTCTCCCCGCCGCGAGGATGATGTGGGATCCAAACAGCACCGCCACCGTGGCCGTGGCCTCGAAGTCGATTGCGGGGGCGCCGGGGCGCGGTACTGGGGCGGCGGGACGGTCGGTGAAAACTTCCTGCGGGCCGCGCGGAAACACCCAGGGCGC
>CBDUEZ010000343.1:0-4511 GCA_965366355.1 uncultured bacterium | reverse complement strand
CCAGGAACTGCTGAACCACCAGTCGTCGAGCGGCATGATCGGCGGTGAGGTCTACCGGTCCGACGATGCCGGTGCATCGTGGCGGAAGGTCAATGCCGACGACCAGCCCGTCGGCGGAAACCCCGCGTACTACTACGGGCAGATCATCGTCGATCCGAACGACGCCGACGTGGCCTACGTGCCGTCGGTGTCGACCTGGAAGACCGAAGACGGTGGTGCGTCCTGGCAGGCTCGCGGGCTCGGTTTCGGGGGAGACGACCACGCGCTCTGGATCAACCCCGAAGATTCGGATCACATGATCCTCGGGTACGACCACGGCCTGGGCGTCACCTTCGACGGCGGTGAGAATTGGTATCACCCCGATTTCCAGTCGCTGGCGCAGTTCTACGCGATCGGGTTGGACAACTCCTATCCGTACCGCATCGCCGGGGGGCTCCAGGACAACGGATCCCACATGTCGTACCACACGAATCCGGCGGGAGGCCCTATCTACTTCGAGGCGTGGGATCGTGTGGGCGGAGGCGACGGGATGTACAACGTCTTCGACAGCTGCACGAATCGGTACCTCTACAACGAGTCCCAGTTCGGGCCGATCAGCCGCCTCGATCTCGAGACCGGTGAGCGCAAGTCGATTCGCTACGACGATCCCGACCTGCGGTGGAACTGGAACGCGCCGATCATGCAGTCCCCCCATGGGTGCGATGTGATCTATCATGCCGCGAACCGGCTCCTTCGCTCCGACAACCGGGGCGAGTCGTGGGAACTGATCAGCCCCGACCTCACGAAGGCCGACCCGGCAACCCTTACCACCGGGAAGGGCGGCGACGGCAACATTCAGTACGCGACGATCACGACCATCGATGAATCTCCGCTGGTCGGCGGAGTGATCTGGGTCGGCACCGACGACGGAAACGTGCAGGTGACCCGCGATGGCGGTGACAGCTGGACGCGCGTCGATACCAACATTCCCATCGCGAACAACCCGGGATTCTGGGTGAGTCGGGTCGAAGCCTCGCACCACGACCCGGGCGTCGCGTATGTCAGCATGACCGGAATGCGCCGCGACGAGTTCCGGCCGATGGTGTTCCGCACGGCCGATTACGGCGCGACCTGGACGTCCATCGTGGCGAATCTCCCGGCGATCGGCCCGGTCAACGTGGTCCGGGAGCACCCGGAGAACCCCAACCTGCTGTTCGTGGGAACCGATTTCGAGGTGTTCGCCTCGATCGACACCGGGGCGTCGTGGACGAGCATGAAGAACAACATGCCGACGAATCCGGTTCAGGACATGCAGATTCATGCGCGCGACGACGATCTGGTCGTCGCCACCCACGGACGCGGAATCTATGTGGCCGACATCGGGGGACTATCGGAGCTGACGCCTCAGGTCATGGCGTCCGACGCCTGGTTCTTCGAGCCCGAAGACGAGGTGCGGTGGATGGCGACCGATTTTACCAACTACGCCTCGTCGAATTTCGCCGGCGAGAGCGAGGCGGCCGAGGTCAGCCTGCGTTACTACATCGGCGCGGGCACGTCGGGTGATGTGACCTTTACGGTCTACCAGGGGAACGTCGCGATCGCCGAGATCGAGGGGCGCGGCACGCCCGGCCTGCACGAGGTCGCCTGGCGCATGGACAAGCGTCGGGAGCGCAGTGCCGCAGAACAGGCGCAGATGCGCGCCCGCTCGGAGCAGTTCGGGCGGCCGGCCCGTGAGGATCAGATTCGATTCGTCTCGGAAGACGCGCCCATCGGCGATTACCGAATCGTGATGTCGGCCGGCGGTCGCGAGATCGAACGTTCGGTCTCGATTCTTCGGGATGAGTGGTGGAGGGAGCGCCGCTGATGAAGCTCTGAACCATTCCGGTTTCGAGCCGAAACGGGCCGTTCCGCTTGATGCGGGGCGGCCCGTTTGCCGATCGGGGCGGCAGGGCCTTGTCTCGGCGGGGGAGGGGCCTGAAATTGCCCGCGGTGGGTGTCTCCCCGGAACGGATGAGGGAATCGATGAAGTACTTCGGATACGTGGTTGGAATCATCTGGGTCTTTCTCGTGCTGGCCGCCTTCGGCAATGCGCGTGCCGGATCGGCCGCGGGTCAGCCCGACGTTGCGTTCTGGTGGTCCGTGATTGGCGTCCTGCTGACGATCGCCACGCTCGGCGCGTTCATCGGCACGACGATTCACAACAAGGTCGGGTCGCGGCCCCATTGATCCGGGCCGACCCATGTCACCGTCCGGCGTGAACGTCGCCGTCGCGCCCACGAAGATCCTCTGTGTCGGGCGCAACTACCGAGCACACGCTGCCGAGATGGGCAACGACGTGCCCTCGCAACCGCTTCTTTTCTTGAAGCCTCCGTCGGCCGTGATCGCCTCGGGTGAGGCCATCGTGCTCCCGCCCCAGTCGGCCCGAGTGGAATTCGAGGGGGAAATCGCGGTGCTGCTGGGCCGGCCCCTTCGGAACGCGTCGGAGGCCGACGCCCTCGCCGCTGTGTCGCACATCGTCGCCCTGAACGATGTCACGGCTCGCGACCTTCAGCGCTCCGACGGTCAATGGACGAGAGCCAAGGGCTTCGACACGTTTTGTCCGGTCGGTGCACCGATTCCGGTCGGCGAGGTCGATCTCGAGTCGCTCGAGGTGGTCACGACCGTCAACGGGGTGGAGCGGCAGCGCGGATCGATCGCCGACATGGTTTTTTCGATTCCGTGCGTCCTCGCCTACGCGTCGGCGGTGATGACCCTCCTGCCGGGCGATCTCCTGACGACGGGGACTCCGGAAGGGGTGGGTCCGCTGAGTCCGGGAGACGTCGTTCGCGTGGAGATCCCCGGCGTGAGCCATGTCGAGAACCCCGTCGTGGTGGGCGCCGGTTCGTGAAGCTCCCCCAGAGCGCGCGCCTCGACCGCCTGCCGGGTTACCCGCTGGCCGACGTGCCGCGGTTGCGCCGTGAACTGAAGGCTGCGGGAGTCGACGTGCTGGACCTCGGGGCGGGGGACGCCGACCTGGCCCCTCCACCGGCCGCGGTCGAGGCCCTGAAGGCGGCCGTGGACGACCCGGCCATGTCGCGGTATCCGTTCCAACTCGGGCTCCCCGCCTTCCGGGAGGCCGTCGCCGCCTTCATGGACCGGCGGTTCGGCGTGGTGGTCGACCCGTACGCGGAAGTGCTCCCCCTGATCGGGTCGAAAGAGGGCATCGCGCACCTGGCCTTTTCCCTTCTCGATCCCGGTGATGTCGCGGTGCTGCCCGACCCCGGGTATCAGGCCTATCGAGGGGGCGTGGCGCTCGCGGGTGCCGAGCCCCACCTCGTCGCGTTGCGGCCCGAATCGGAGTTCTTGATCCCCCTCGACAATCTCGGCGCTGACACGCTCCGCCGCATGCGGATGCTCGTGCTCAACTACCCGAACAACCCGACCACGGCCGAGGCCCCGCTCAGCTATCTCGAAGACGCACTCGAAACCTGTAGGGCGAACGGAGCGGCCCTCGTTCACGATCATGCCTACTCCGAGATCGCCTTCGACGGGTATCGCCCGCCCAGCGTCCTGGAGATCGACGGCGCACGTGATGTGGCCATCGAGTTTCATTCGCTGTCGAAGACGTACAACATGACCGGGTGGCGACTGGGCTGGGCGGTGGGGAACGCCGAGTTGATCGCGGGACTCAGCCGGGTCAAGACCTTCGTCGACACGGGGGCCTTTCTGGGGGTCCAGGCTGCGGGGGCTGCTGCCCTGGCCTCCTGGGAGTCGTGGGTGCCGGGCAACGTCGAGGTGTTTCGGGAGCGTCGCGATGTAGCGGTTGCGGCGCTGAGCGCGGCGGGATTTGATGTGCGGACGCCGCGGGCGACGATGTATCTCTGGATTCCGGTCCCGGGGGGTGAGCCCAGTGAGGCGTTCGCCCGGCGTGCTCTCATGGAGGAGGGGGTCGTGGTCCTCCCTGGAGCGTCGCTCGGTGCCGGCGGGGAGGGCTTCTTCCGGGTGGCCCTCACCTCCTCCCCCGAGCGGCTTCAGCGGGCGGCGGACCGGCTCGGGCGGGTCGTGGCGTCGCGCTGATTGCCGGACGGGTCCCCGGCGGGCCAGGAACCGCCTCTCCGGGTCCGGGTTACGAACTCCAATGAAGGCCCCCGCACCCCCACGAGAACCGCCGTCCCCAGCCTCCGGGCCGGTTGCTGCGCGCCCGTCGGGCCCGAGGGCCGACTCGCTGGGCGACGAGGGGTGGACCCGTCCCTGGTCGCGGCGTCATCCGGGGCGGGTACGGGCGATCGGCTTTGCGATATCGGCGGCCGTGCACGTCTTCGTCCTGTTCCTCTATCCCGCCATCACGGTTCGCTTCGGCGAGATGGATCCCACGATCGACCCCACCGCGCCCTCGTCCGTCGAGGGCATGGAGATCGTGAATCTGCAGGCGTTCGAGAGCGACGAGATCGACGCGCCCGCCGAGCCTGAGGCGGAGCTGAATCCGCCGCCCGTGGCCCTCACTGTGCCCACGATTTCGCTGCCAGGCGAGGATCTGCCGCCCGCCGGCCCGC
>CBDUEZ010000342.1:0-4532 GCA_965366355.1 uncultured bacterium | reverse complement strand
CAGCAGGCCGGCGCGCTGGGGGTCTTCTCGAAGCACGTGCGTGTAGGAGAGCGGGCCCTCGGGGATTCCCGTGGTGATGGGAGTCCACGACGCGCCCCAATCGCTCGTCTTCCACAACAACGGGCGAAAATCACCGAGCTGGTGTGCGTCGACGGCGAGGTAGGCGGTGCCCGCCACATGTCGCGACGGTTCGATCGATGAAATCGTCGAAAGGGGCGGCAGCCCGGGCACGGCGTCGCTGAGATCGGTCCAGCTCGCGCCGGCGTCTCTCGTGACGTGCAGCTTTCCGTCGTTCGTGCCGGCCCAGATCTCTCCGCGCGAGAGCGGCGATTCGGCAATGGCGAACAGCACGGCGGCGTAGGTCGGACTCGCGTCGTCGGGGGTGAGCCCGCCCGACTTCACGAGGAGCGAGTCGAGACCGGTCGACAGATCCGGACTGATCACCTGCCAGCTCTGGCCTCCGTCTCGGGTGCGGTGCAGGTGCTGGCTGCCCGCATACACGGTCTGGGGGTCGTGCGGCGAGATCGAGATGGGAAAGGTCCACTGGAAGCGGTACTGCAGCTCGCCGGCCGGCCAGCCCTCGGGATTGTCGGGCCAGACGCTGACGGTGCGGGAGTGGCCGGTGGATCGAGAGTGCCGATCGAGGATTCCCTCGTAGCACCCGCTCCACACGACGTCGTTCGACACGGTGTCGGGAATGGCCCATCCGCTCTCACAACCGCCGACCGACCGCCATTCGCCGATGGCGATTCCGCCCCCGGCGAGGGTGTTCGAGGGGCCGTGGGTCGAGGGCCCGTCCTGGCGATTGCCGTACAGGTTGTAGGGCACCTCGGTATCGACGTTCACGTGATACATCTGCGCGATGGGCAGGAGGGGCCGAAACCAGCTCGCCCCACGGGTCGTCGAAATCGAAATCCCGCCGTCGTGCCCCACGATCATGCGGTCGGGAAGCAGGGGGTCGATCCACATGTCGTGGTTGTCTCCACCGGCTCCCCCGCCCCGCGTGCTCACGCCCCCGTCGAAGCTGACCGAGTGCCGCGTGGCCATGAAGTGCACCTCGTCGGGATCGTCGGTGCTCACCGTGGCGCGGTTGTAGTAGTGGGGCCGCTGCACGAGCGTGTGGTCGGCGTTGATCATCGTCCAGGTCGCGCCCCCATCGTCGGAGCGCCAGACCACCCCTTCGTGCTGGTAGTCGACGTCGGTGATGTCGGCGTAGACGTCGGTCTCCAGGAGCGCGTAGATGCGGCCCGCGTCGGCCGGCGTTCCGGCGAGGCCCACCTTGCCGATGGTGCCCGCGGGTAGTCCCCGACCCTCCATGCGGGTCCAGGTCGTGCCGCCGTCGGCGCTCTCGAACATTCCCCCGCCCGGGCCGCCACTCCATCGTCCCCAGGTGCGAATGTGCATCGTCCACATGCCCGCGATCAGATGGTCGGGATCGGAGGGGTCGAGCCAGAGGTCGCTCGCGCCCGTGCCCGGATCGGTGAAGAGCACGCGCTCCCAGTTCTCGCCGCCGTCCTGGGTGCGGAAGACGCCGCGCTCCTCCTGCTCTCCGTAGAGGTGGCCGAGCGCGGCGACCCAGACGGTGTTGGGGTCGTCGGGGTGCACGATGATCCGCGCGATGCGTCCGGTCGCCTCCAGCCCCATGAGGGTCCAGCTCTCGCCGCCGTTGTCGGAGCGGAAGACGCCCGCGCCGTGGCTCACATTGGAGCGAATGAACGGCTCACCCGTGCCGGCCCAGACGACCTGCGGGTCGGTGGGCGCGATGGCGAGGGCTCCGATCGACTGAACGTCGTGATCGTCGAAGACCGGGCGCCAGGAGTGTCCGCCGTCGACGCTCTTCCAGATGCCTCCGGAGGCCGCGCCCACCAGATAGACGTTCGGGTCTCCGGGCACACCCGTGACGGCGCTCACCCGATTCCCGACCGGACCCACATGTCGGTACTGGAGCGCCTCGATGCTCGCGTCGCCGAGCACCGACGTCGGCATCGGGGCGACCTGAGAGGCGGCGGGGCGAGCGATCGCGAGAGGGGCGAACAGCGCCGCGACCATGACGGCGAATCGGAATCGATGCATCTTGTGTCTCCGAGGAGTCGGGGCCCGTATGCGGGGGACGACGCCAAGGTACTGCACTGTGCGGCCGACGACATCCCGCGCGCCCTCTTCGAGACGACCATGACCGATCCGATCCGCTACGATGACGACGAGGTGCGCGCGATCTTCGAGCGGGCGACGAAACTGGAGGCCACCTCACGCCTCCCCGCCGTAGCCCGCGATCCCGCCCTCTCCGGCGGGCTCTCGCTCAGCGAGATCCAGGCGATCGGTGCCGAGGCCGGGATCGACCCGGGCCGCATCGCCGAGGCCGCCGGGGCGCTGACACGTTTCGGGACCAGCGGCGCGCCGAAGCGTCAGATGGGTGTCGCGACGACGGCGGCCCACACGGTCGAGTTGCCTCGCAGCATGACCGACCTTGAGTGGGACCACCTCGTGGTCCGCCTCAGGGATGCCTTCGGTGGGCCGGGAACCGTCCAGACCGAGGGGTCGCTCCGCACGTGGACCCACGCCTACACTCAGGTGCTCCTCGAACCCACGCCTGCCGGCGCGCGCCTTCGCATGACGTCGCTCGATTGGGGGGCGAAGCAGTGGGTCGACGGAGGAGTCGTCGGCGTAGTCAGTGGCGTCGCGGGCTCTGGCCTCTTCGGCATGCTCGCGATGTTCGGAGACGCCTCGAAGTTCCTCGGCATGCCCATGGCGCTGGCCGGGGGAATGGCCGTTTTTGGCATCGGGAGCTGGATCGCCGGTCGGTGGATCGCGAACCGGCGGGTGCCCCGTCTGCGCCAGCGACTCGAGGCCCTCGGGGTGTCGGCCGTTCTCGAGGTGCAGAACGAGCCCGATCCAGGAAGAATCCCACCCCCGACTTCGTAGCTTCAACGAAGCAATCGACCTGCCCTGGGAGCCGACATGTCGGACGAACGCCACTACGACGACGATGAAATTCGCGACATCTTCGACCGCGCCACGCGGATCGACGACGAGAACGGGCCCCTCGCGCGCCCGAGCTCCGAGGCCCCGTCGCGGCACGGCATGAGCCTGGCGGAACTCCAGCAGATCGGCATCGAGGCGGGGATCGATCCCTCGGCGGTCGCCCGGGCCGCCGCCCAGCTGGAGGTGGCGTCGGCCGTCGAACTCCCGGTGGTCACCCAGTTCGGGGTGCCGGTGTCGGTCGGGCAGACCGTCGATCTGCCCCGCCGCCTCACCGAGATGGAGTGGGACGAACTGGTGGTCCAGGTGCGGGACCTCTTTCACGCGCGGGGCACCGTGACCCGCGAGGGAAGCCTGCGGAGCTGGTCGAACGGGAATCTGCAGATTCTCATGGAGCCGACGCGGGGCGGCTACCGACTGCGCATGCGCTCGTTGAATCGCAGCATGCAGGGCCGGCTCATGGGGGGCGCCTTCCTGGGCCTCGGCGTGAGCGTCATGTCGGCGATCACCATGCTCGCCGGATCGACGGACTTTCGCAGCCTCGTGGCCGGCGTCGGCCTGATGGCCGGGATCGGCGGCGTCATGTTCGGAAGCGGAGTGATCGGCTCCAGGCGCTGGATCGGGCGCCGGGCGGAGCAGTTCCGGCTCATCGGCGCGCGCGCGGTCGAGCTCGCCTCGGATCCCGAGCCGAAGGCGCTGCCGCCCGACCGTTAGGCCTCGACCGTTGAAGGCGGAGCGGCTCCGACGCATGATTGGGGCATGCAAATCCCCCTGCCCCACCCCGTTCGGGCCCTCGCGGCCCTCCTGTTGCTCGGTGCCGCTGCCTGCGATCCGGAGGCCGGACTCCGCCAACCCTCTCCCGATGCGCTGGCCGCGCCCGCCCCGGACTCGTTCACGGTCGTCTTCGAGACGAGCAAGGGCGCATTCGAGGTGTTGGTCGACCGCTCGGTCGCCCCGATCGGCGCCGACCGCGTGCACTATCTGGCCGATCACGGCTTCTTCGAGGGCGGGCGCTTCTTTCGCCTGAATCCCCGGGTCGTGCAGTTCGGCTACTCGGGCCAACCCGCGCTCGACAGCGTCTGGCGCGCGCTCCCGATCCAGGACGAGCCGGTCGTCGCGAGCAACCTGCGCGGGGCCGTGTCGTTTGCGAGAGCCGGTCCCAACACCCGCGACTTCCAGCTGTTCATCAACCGCATCGACAACCCGGACTACGACACCTGCTGCGGCGGTGGGTATCCGCCCATCGGCCGCGTGGTGTCGGGCATGGAGGTCGTCGACGCCCTCTACGACGGCTACGGCGAGCCGGAGGCCGGCGCCCAGGACCGCCTCCTGACCGAGGGCAACGACTACCTGCGCGAGCGGTACCCGCTCCTCGACTCGATCCTGTCGGTGCGCGTGCGTCGCTGACCCCGGCGGAGGTCAGCCCGCGGCCAACCCCCGCAGGACGCCGGCCAGCTTCGAGAGCCGCTCGGCGTCACCGCCGAGGGTGCCGTTCCGCACCGCCGCCGCGTCGGCGTCGAGCGCATCTGCCGCGGCACGCAGATCCCCGCCCG
>CBDUEZ010000341.1:0-4539 GCA_965366355.1 uncultured bacterium | reverse complement strand
CGTCCCCACCGCCCACCGCAACGATTCACGCCCCTTCGAGTATCTAGGCGGAGTCCCCTCGTACCCAACCCGATGTGACCAATCCGCCCACCGCCCGGTCCAGGGAATCGTCGCGGCTCTCCCCCGAGCTGAGCGACGAGGACGTGCTCGAGCGCCACCGCGCCGCCCCCGAGGGCGATCTGCGCGCTTTCGAGTTGCTCGTGAACCGTCACGAAGGCCATGTGCGTGCAAACTGCGAATTCATCTCCGGGCATCGCGAAGAGGCGCGTGATCTGGCGCAGGAGGTCTTCGTCAAAGCCTACTTCGCCCTTGAGACCTTTCGCGGAGAATCGGCCTTTCGCACCTGGCTGCGACGCATCAAGGTCAACCACTGCCTCAATCACGTCGCCAAACGAAAGACGGACGACGACGTGCCCCTCTCCGATGAGCTCGAGTCGTCGAACCCCGGCTTCCGGGTCGAGGCCGAAGACACGCTCGAAGAGCAACAGCTCGAGGCCGATGTCGCCGCTGTTCTCCTCACGCTTCCCGAAACTCTCCGGATTCCGCTGGTACTCTACGACATGGACGGTTTCACCCATCCGGAGATCGCGAGCGCCCTCGGGATCGGACTGTCGGCGGTCAAGATGCGCGTGAATCGGGGCCGGGCCCAGTTCAGGGAAGAATGGACGAAGCGGTCCGAGGAGCGGTCCCAGGAGCGGTCCGAGGAGCGGTCCCGATGAGCGGGCTGGAGGGCGGGAACGAAAGCGGGCACGAGAGCGAGCTGGAGGGCGCGCCATTCGGCCACGACCCCGACGAGGTCGAGCCTCCGATCGACGCACTGAGGGACTTCGCGTTTCCCTCCGACGCCGCCTTCGCCGACGATCTTCGCCGCCGTATCGATCGCCGCGAGGTGGCGGGAGAGATGGTACGGCTTTCGACCCGGGCCGTGTTGGCGGTCATACTGGAGTTCTTGTCGCTGTTCAAGCCCTCGAAACACGATCAGGAGTAGTCCCATGGAGACGATGTCTGCGCAGGTTCGCCAGATTCTCGAGGGAATGACGAGGTCGGTAATCGAAGCGATTCCGCTCATCGTCGTGGCGGTGATCGTGGGACTGCTGGCCCTGATCGTCGCGTCGCTGGCCGCACGTGCACTGCGGGCGGTGCTGACCCGGCTGCGCTTCGACGAACTCGTTCGCAGGTCCGGAATCGACGACTTCGTGTCGCGCTTGGGAATCCGACGATCGCTCAACGACCTCCTGCCCCGGCTCCTCTTTCTCGTGCTTCTCTTCTTGTTCGCACGCGAGGGCGCGGAAGCACTGGGACTCACGGCCGTCTCCGAGGGCATCGCCGCCATGATGGCCTACCTCCCGGCGGTCATCAGCGCCTTCCTCATCCTCCTCGTCGGGAGCACGCTCGCGCAACTGGCCGGGCGCGCGGTCGAGGGTGCGGCTCGAGGGGTGGGAATCGAGTTCGCCTCCACCCTCGGACAGGCTGCCGCCGGAGTGTTGCTCTTTCTCGTGGCCGTGACGGCCCTGGCCGAACTGCGAGTCGATACGGTGCTCCTGCGCAACGTCACGCTGATGGTGCTGGGTGGTGGCTGTCTCGCGGCCGCGCTGTCTCTGGGACTCGGGAGTCGCGACGTCACCCGCAGTGTGCTGGCCGGCTTCTACGCGCGGCGAGCGATCCATGTCGGCCAGGAGGTCGAGATCGCCGGCCGGGTCGGAGTGGTCGAGGCCCTCACGCCGACCCAGATCCTGCTCCGGTCCGAGGGGCGGACGGTGATTCTGCAGAACACCGCCTTCTACGAAAGCGGGGCGTCGACGAAAATGTGACCCTTTCGAGGAGATTCCGGTCTGGGGATTCGGAAGTACTCGTACCGCCTCCTCGAAACCGCAGGGTCACCATGAGCGCGTCTGTCTCGATCGGCCGCCTGAAGTCTTTTCTCAGCACGCCCTTCTTCAGCCGGATTCTCTCCAGCCGGATTCCCTCCATGGGGATCTCCTCCAGCCGGATCCCTTCCGGCATGCCCCTCCGCCGGCCACTCCGCACTCCGGTGGTCATCGGCGCGGCGGTCGTGGGCGTCGCGTGTGCGTTCGCTTCGGCTCCGACAGCCATCTCCGCCCAGGGCCTCACCTGGACGGTCACCCCCGGCGCACGCTGGATCGACTGGGACAAGGCGCTGCCCTTCGACGACAGTCGCCTCCTCGGCGGGTCGATGGGGATCGGCTTCGGACGCTACGTCGGACTCGAAGCCTTCCACCACGAGGCGAGCGATCTGTCGCTCTTCACCGATCCGGCCGATGCGCCGACGGTCGATGTCGCACAGTCCGGTGCCCGGGTGACCCTGGCGTTCGGGACCGGCACCTTCGTGCCGATCGTGAGCGGAGGCGCGAGTCTTCTGCGGTTCCGTCCCGAGGGGCTGGAGCGCACACGCAAGCTCTCGCTCGACTACGGTGGGGGACTCCGCTTCGTGCTCGGTGAGCGCCTGCAGGGTGAGGTGGGCCTCGACAAGACGCGCTATTTCTTCGACGCGGCCACCCTTCTCGATCCCACGCTGCCGACCTCCGACGAGGCCAAGACGAACCTGACGCTGCGCGCCGGACTGGGCATCCAGCTCGGACGCCGCAGCTTCGACCGCAGCGCCGACCTCGACGATGCCTTCGCGCAGCGTTACCAGGCCCCGTTCGCCGGCTTCGCGCTCGCGATCGAGCCGGTCATCGGACGCCTCGACTTCGACGGCGCCACGGGATTGGCCAAACAAGACATGGTCGGAATTCGTGCGGGCGTCGATTTCGGGTCGTTCTTCGGCGTGCGCGCCTTCCACTGGTGGGGCACCGAAGACGACTTCCGCACCACCAACGGCTTCCGGATCATCGGTGGTGAGGCGCAGTTCAACCTCGCCGCGGGCCCGGGCCTCACCCCCTTCCTGACGGGCGGAGCGGGCCAGTTGCATTGGACCCCGCGCGGCAACGGAATCAACCCCGCTCCGGCCGACCAGACCGCGGTCATTCTCGGCGCCGGCGTCGACTTCAATTTCGGTCGCCGGATTCGTGCGTCGATCTCGGCGCGCGACTACATCCTCGGCAGCTCTGATCTGACGGCCGATCCCGACCTCGGCTCAGTGGTCGATCCCGACGAGCTCATTCACAACTGGCAGGTCAGCGCCGGACTGAAGTTGGTCCTCGGTGGGAGCGGCGGACTGATTCGCTCCGCGGTGCCCGCTCGTGATGCCGGGGCGATTGCTCCGGAGCCGGTGGCTGCAGAGCCGCGCACCACGGCCGCTCCGAAGGCCGATCCGGCGTCTCCGGAGCCCGCCGTACGGACCGCCGATGTGCAGCCCGCACGGATGGCGCCTGCCACTGAAGCTCCTCGCGCTGCCACGGGCGATCCCGCCCGCGATCGGGTCGCCGCGCCTGCGAGCGCCGACGGCCGCAACATCATCATTCCCGTGCCCGAGAGCGGTGAACTCTACGTTCGCTTCGGCGACCCGCAGGGTAACTCCCCGCTCGGTCGTGGGCTTGCCGGAGACGCCGGAGCGGAAGCGGTGACGCCGTCGCTCGGCGCCGAAGAACTGCGCGAGATCATTCGCGACGAATTCCGCCGCCTCGTGGCCGACACCGCGCGGACCGCGTCCGATGCCGACCAGGCCGCAGCCCTTCGTCGACTCGAAGCTCGGATCGACTCCCTCATGCGGATCATTCGCGAGCGGCCCGCTCCAGCGGTGTCGCCTGCTCCGGTGGCGGCTGGTGGCCGGACGCCGGCCGCGAATCCGTCGGCGGCCGGCGGGGCGCAGGCTTCGACCGGCGCGGTGGCGGTCGAGAACGTCCCCATCGACCGCTCGCTGCGCGAGACCCGCTTCTTCACCGGTTTTGCGACGACGGGACCGAGCCAGATTCTGCTCGGCCTTGCTACCGACATCGGGCCCGTCACGAGACGGTGGGATTTCGTGAGCCTGGTTCCGTCGATCGCCATGGGATTTGGTGACACGCGGCCGACCTACCTGGCCGCGCTGAGTGCCGAGTACCGGTTCGGTGCGCTTCCCCTGGGGGGCGTGGCCGTGGCCCCCATGGTCAGCGTCGGTGCCGGAGTCTTCCGGGGCCGGAGCTTCGAGGCCGTGGTGCCGACGTTCGTGGGCGCGAGCCTCGAGGTCGATGGCGGTGCGCTGCGCGCCCTCGACAATGTGTTCTTCGGCCTGCAGGGCGTGGACTTCATGAACGGTGGGCGATTCCTGGTGGGGTTGCGCCGGACGCCGTAGGGACGGGTTAGCTTTCGGGGAATCCGAGGGGGGCTCCGTGTGCGGAGCCCTCCCGGGCCCCCCGGCGAAGGAGCCGGCTACGGCCGCCGGCGAAGAACCGCAAACCGTGCACGACCGCCTCAAAGTCGGCGGTGTTGATCGCTTTCCCGCTCCATGCAACGCGAACAGCGCAAGAGCTCGCCCTCGAGTGAGCGGACTTGCGCTGTTCTCGTTGCATGGAGCGGGAAACAGCGCAATTGCACCGTGGTCGGGGCCAATCTGATCGGTTCTCATTCACGCACCGCGCGCGCCTCATCCCCACCCGC
>CBDUEZ010000340.1:0-4540 GCA_965366355.1 uncultured bacterium | reverse complement strand
CCGTGGTCGTGGATTCGACCGCGCTGCGCAGTCGGGAGCGCCTGCGCATGCTGAATCGCGCCCCGGGTACGGACTCGGCCCGGGCGCAAGCGTACGCCGACAGCCTCGAAGCGGGCGAGAATCGGGCCAATTCCCGCTTCGGTCCCGGTGAGGAGCCCGCGGCGGGTGAGAGTGACATCTACGGCTACCTGCGGGGCCTGCGGGGGTATACCGCGACCGAATACACGGGGCGCTCCGCGACCTATTCGGCCACCGACAAGGTGCTCGAGCTGCACGGTGACACCCTCAACGAGGCATCGGTCACCATGGCCGACGGCCGACTCACCGCCCAGCGGAGGATTCGGTTCGACGAGGCGTCGCAGGAGATGAACGCCGAGGGCAGCCCGGTCTATCTGCCGAGAGAGGGCGACGAGATTCGGGCCGACGGTCTGATCTGGCGGGCGAACGACGACATCGGGGCGGCCCGGCAGGCTCGCATGCAGTACAGCGAGGGCGCGGAGTGGAACATCACCAGCGACTTCCCCGAGATCTCGCCGACGCGCGCCTACGGTCACAAGGCGACCTTCACCTCGTGCACGAACGAGGTCCCGCACTACCACTTCGGCACCGATCAGCTCAAGATCGTGCGGGGTCGGATTCTGGTCGCGAAGTCGGTGGTGCTCTACTTCGGCGATGTGCCCGTGGCCTGGCTTCCTTTTATCGCGCAGGGCCTCGGGCGAGGCCGCTCCTCGGGCCTTCTCACGCCGCGCTTCAGCATCAACGACATCGTGCGCACGAGCGGCGGCTATCGGCGCCGGGTGAGCAACCTCGGCTTCTACTGGGCGATGAGCGACTACTCCGACGCCTCGGTCGCTCTCGACTGGTTCGACGACAACTACACGGCGCTCACCGGCACGGCTCGGTATCGCTGGGCCCGACAGTTCATGCAGGGCAGTCTCAGCTTTCGCCAGTACTGGAGGGCCGAGGGCGGCACCGAGCTGACCCTGAACACGTCGAACCAGTGGCAGATGTCGGAACGCACGAGCCTGAACATGCGGGCGGCCTACGCCTCGAGCAGCCGGTTCGTCACCCAGAATTCGTTCAATCCGACCGAGGTCACGCAGTCGATCGACTCCGAGGGGGGACTGCAGCGCCGCTTCGATTGGGGGAATCTCTCGTTGAGCGGAAACCGCCGTCAGTTCCTCTCCGACGACCGGGTGGAGCAGACCTTCCCGTCGCTCAACATCGCCCTGTCGACGATCACCCTGTTCCCGGCCCCCCAGGCGCGGGCCGGCCTGTTCAACAACCTGACCTTCAGCGGCTCCGGCTCTCTGCGTCGCTCGACCACGAGCCGCGCCGACGACGATCCCCAGCCGGACGTCGGGAGCCTGAACGGCAGCCTGCGCTCGAGCCTGGCCCTCGGCCGCCTATCGGTGTCCGGCGGGCTGCAATACCGCGAAGACTCCCAGTTCGGTGTGTTCGTGAACGAGCGCGGTGATCTGCCCCGGACGGATTCCATCGGCGCGATCGCCAGCCTGCCCGAGGCGATCGCCCAGCAGGGTGCCGGGGTCTTCCAGGACCCCCTCCTTCGACAGGCGCTCCTGCAGGACTACGCCGATCTATCCGACATCGCCGATGCGCGACTGAGCTGGAATTCGTCGATCAACTTTCAGCAGAACCTGATCGGCTCGACGACGCTCACGCCCCAGATCTCCTGGGACGGCGAGATGCGGCGGGCCGACACGCTCGCTCTGGCCCAGGAGTACGTGTCGGCGCCCACGCGGGTCTCGTTCGGGGCGTCGCTTCGAAGCGACCTCTACGGCTTCCTTCCCGGGGTCGGGCCGTGGGAGCGGATCCGCCACAAGGTCTCGCCCTCGTTCAGCTACAGCTATTCGCCCGAGGTGACTCCGACCGACCTCCAGAAGGCGGTCTTCGGGTCGTCGGTGATCAATCCCAGGAACGTTCTCACCATGGGATTCAATCAGACGTTCGAGGGCCGCAGACGGCCACCCGAGGTGGCCGAGGGAGACTCGACCTCGCTCGGAGGGCTCGGCGGGGGGGCGGGAGCGGGGGCGCCGCGGCAGACCGAAGACGGCTTCACCATTCCGGAACGGGCCGAGACCGAGCTCCTGCTCGGGATCCAGAGCTCGGCGCTGGCCTACGACTTCGTGGCCGACTCGACCGGCCGGCTGGTCGACGGGTTCACGACCGCCTCGCTCAACAACACGATCCGGTCGGACTACCTCCGGGGCCTCACCATCTCGATGCGGCACGACCTGTTCGACGACGGGGCGCTGCTCGACGACGGCACGCGCGGCACCAAGTCGTTCGCTCCCCATCTCGAGGGCATGAACTTCAGCTACGGCTTCAGCAACAACTCCGCCATCTTTCGGTGGCTTGGAATCGGGGGCGGAGGGGGTCCCAACGATGGGGTGCAGGACCCCTTCCAGCGTCCGGAGGATCCCCGGGGCGAACTCGGCGCGGCCGGCGAAGAGTCGATCATTCCGACGACCTCGGGGCCCCAGCGCATTTCGACCGGGGGCGGGGGAGCCGTGGGCTCCTGGACCCTGAATCTGGGCTACTCCCTGATTCGCCCCCGGCCGACCACGACCTCACAGGCGAGCCAGAACCTCTCGGTCAACATGACCCTGAAGCCGTCCGAACAGTGGGACATGTCGTGGCGCACCAGCTACGATCTCGAGAACGGCGGCTTCAACGACCACATCATTCGGCTCACGCGCGACATCCATCGGTGGGAAGCCAACTTCGACTTCCTGCAGACGGCCAGTGGCAACTGGAGCTTCCGCTTCGAGGTGCGTCTGCTCGACAATCAGGATCTCAAGTTCGACTACCAGCAGAGAAGCCTCGACCGGTCGTCCACGGGTCGGTAGACGCGGGTCGTGGGGCAAGAGGGTGGGGTGGCGAATCGGTGTGGCCCGCGTCAGCGACGGGGCGGGCCGCCCAGCAGCAGGACGGGGTCGGCCTCGCGTCCCCAGCGCCAGATCTCGAAGTGCAGGTGCGGGCCGGTCACATCGCCGCTGGCACCGCTGAGTCCGAGGATCATGCCGCTCTCGACTCTCTGCCCCGTGCGCACGTGCAGCTCGGAGAGGTGCGCGTAGACCGACAGCACCTCACCCCCGTGGTCCATCCACACCACGGTGCCGTACCCCGACATGGTGCCCGCGAATCGCACGGTTCCCGGCGCCATGGTCTGAACGGGGGTGCCGGTCGGAACCCCCAGGTCGACGCCGCGGTGCACCTCGGGCAGCCACCCGCTCCATCGCACGCCGAAGGCCGACGTCATCGGCGCCGACACCGGCCACCGCGGCACGACACACCCGGCCGAGACGACGAGCCCGATCGAGGCCAGGGCGCGGAGCCCGCCACGGAACGAGCCGCGGGGGCTCCTGCCTCGTGGGCTCATTCGCCGTGCGCCCGAAAACCCGGCGAGGGCGAGCCGTCCAGCGCCTTCACGAGAATCACTTCGACGGCCTCACCCGGCGCGATGCTCCCCACGCCCTCGGGGACCACGGCGAGGGCGTCCGCTCGGCCGAGGCTGGAGACCAGGCCTGAGCCGGTGTGGCCCGACAGGCGGGCGGTCGGGAGGGTCGCATCGCCCTGGGGCGGCTCCAGGGTCACGCGATGGAAGTGACACAGGCGCTCGGCCGACGGCAGCCGGTCTCCGGCGAGGGCGGCCCCGACCCGAGGGAAGAGGTCGTGGCGGCCCGACAGGCGGCCGAGCAGGGGTCGCGCCAGAAGTTGAAACGTGACCCACGCCGAGGCGGGATTCCCGGGGAGCGAGAGCAGCGGCAGCGGGGGCGTTGCGGGGTCGGCCCCCGGCCGCGGCAGCCATCCGAACGCCACGGGACTGCCCGGCCGGATGCGGGCCCGCCAGAAGTCGATGCGGAGGCCGTCGTCGTCGAGCGTGCGCTTGAGCAGATCGGCCTCTCCCATCGACGCTCCTCCGACGGTGATGAGCAGGTCGGCGCCGAACGACTGCGCGACCCAACGTCGCAGCTCGGCGGGGTCGTCGCGGGCGGGCCCGAGCAGAAGCGGTACCCCACCCGCCTCCACCACCGCCGCGGCGAGCATGGGCGCGTTCGAGTCGGGAATCGCCCGGGCGGCGGCCACGTCGTCGAAGTCGGACGTGCGACGCAGCTCGTCGCCCCCCGTCAGTATCGCGACCACGGGGCGGCGATGGACCGGCACGGGGTCGACACCTGCGGTACCGAGCACGGCGATCCACCCCGAGGTGAGGCGGGTGCCCGCCGGCACGACCGCATCGCCGGCCTCCATGTCCTGGCCTCCCGGGCGCACATTGCGATGGGCATCCCGAGCCGATCGGATCTCGATCGTCCCGGCCGCGCCCTCTTCGGCATCGGTGTCCTCGACCCGAATCACGCTGTCGGCCCCCTCGGGAAGAGGGGCACCGGTCATGATGCGGCAGGCCTCGCCGGGTCCGACCCGCACCGACGGATCTCCGCCCGCGAGAATGAAGCTCACCACCGGGAGTCGAACGGGGTCGCCCTCCTCCGCCGCCGCCACATCGACGGCGCGCACG
>CBDUEZ010000339.1:0-4565 GCA_965366355.1 uncultured bacterium | reverse complement strand
CCAAATCAAAACAAAGGACCGCGCCCCCAGGCGCCGGATCCTCCCACACTACCGACAAAGGACCGCGCTCAGCGCCCCATCCTCCCCCCCACAAACAAAGGACTGCGCCCATGGGCGCAGACCTTACTCTGGCCCCTTCCAGGCCTGGACGAACGGACGAGGGCCGGTTCGAGCCCTCCGGGAGACGGTCCACGCCGCAGGCGTGGTAGCGAAGCGCGGCTCCAGGAGGGCTCGAACCGGCCCTCGTCCGTTCCACCCGACAGGCCCGCCCGTCAGGTAATCAAGTTCTCCGTCTCAATCGGATCCAACCCGAGCGAACGCAGCAACTCGTTGAGCCGCTGCACGTCTTGCTGAATGATGATCGTGAGAAGCTCGAGCTGCGCGTCGAGCTCTCCATTGAGCTTCTCGAAGACGTCGTACGACTGATCGGTCGGGCGTGACTCGGCCCCTTCGACTCCGCCGAGAAGTGCGGCGATCTTGTTGTTCAACTTGATCGGGAAGTTGAGCGGGTCCTGGTTCGACTGATTCTGAACCTGATAGACCTCGCCCTCGACCGCCCCCAGCTTCTCGTTGACCTGACCACCGAGCGCCTGGAGCTCGGCATTGTCGTTGGCCGCCCGCCGGGCATCGACCTGCTCCTTGATGCGGCGGATCCGGATCACCGCCTCGTTCGCGGCACTGACCCGGGCGTTGATCTGCATCGCGAAGTCGAAGCGCTCCTGCAGGTCGGCCATGGTCACACCCTCGGCCGCGGCGCGCGGGTTCATGCGCACGTCGAACTGCTGCTCGTGCACCTCGCCATCGACGGTCATGCGGGCGGTGTAGGTCCCCGGAAGCGCCGCGGGGCCCTGGTTGCCGGCTGCCCAGAAGATTCGACCCTCGAAGTCGGTGTAGCCGGGATACCGCATGTTCCAGCTGAAGCGGTTCGACCCGGCTCTCGTCGAGGGACGCGCCCCGCCGCCCCCACCGAAGCCTCCGCCGCCTCCACCACCACCCCGTCCACCCTGCGCTGCGGCGTCTCCACCCCCGCTCTCGAACGACTGAATCACATCGCCGTTGGGCGCGATGAACTCGAACGACACGGCATCGGCGTCATCGGCCAGGTAGTAGAAGAGCTGCACGCTGTTGTCGAAACCACGCACCGGATCGACCGGATCGAAGAGCACCGCATCGGCCGAGGCCATCTCGGGTGTGATCTGCCGGAGCGGCAGCATGTCCCGCAGAATCCAGAACGAGCGCCCGTGGGTCGAGACCACGACGTCGTGATCTTCGACCACGAGGTCCGACACCTGCGTGTTCGGCAGGTTGAGCGTCAGCGGCTGCCAGTTCGTCCCGTCGTTCCAGGAGATGTAGACGGTCTCCTCGGTGGCGGCGTAGAGCAGGCCCGCCCGCACCGGATCTTCACGCACGGCGCGCACGAAGTGATCCGACTCGATGCCGGTCACCCGTTTCGTCCAGTTGCGACCGTAGTCCTCGGTCACCCAGACGTAGGGGGCCCGGTCGTCGTCGACGAGGTAGCGAATGCCCGAGACATAGGCCTTGCCCGGCGTGTGAGGCGACACCTCGATCGTGTTGATCCGCACGAAGTCGGGCGCGTCGGGCGGCGTGACGTTCGTCCAGCTCGGCTGCGTGGCCGAAGCGTTGCGCGTCACGTGAACGTAGCCGTCGTCGGAGCCGGCCCAGACCACTTCGGAGTCGTGCGGCGACGGCGCGATCGCGAAGATCGTGGCGTAGGTCTCGACGCCCGTCTGGTCCTTCGTGATCGGACCCCCCGACGGGCCGATGGTCATCGGATCGGCCCGCGTCAGGTCCGGACTGATCTGCTCCCAGGACTGCCCCTCGGTGCGGCTCCGCCAGACCTTCTGCGTGCCCGTATAGAGTAGATCCGGGTCGTGCGGCGAAAAGACGATCGGAAAGGTCCACTGGACGCGTTCCACGAGGTCTTCGGCCGACTGACCCATGGGGTTTTCCGGCCACACGTTCACCGATCGACTCAGTCCGGTCTCGTGGTCGTATCGGCTGAGACTCCCGCCGTAACAACCGGCGTAGAAGATGTCGGTGTCGATCGGATGCGAGGCGATGTAGCCCGATTCGCACCCGCCCACGGACTAGAGAAAGTCGGGGCTCCCCGCATTGGCCGAGAGGTGGTTCCAGCCCCCGGACGGCGTGCAGGCGGTCGAGTTGTCCTGCTGGGCCCCACACACATGGTAGGGCTCGTGATTCGTCGTGATCACCCGGTAGAACTGGGCCGTCGAGAAGTCCTGATCGGTCCAGGTCTCGCCCCCGTTCACGGAGACGTTCCCGCCGCCGTCGTTGCTGTTGATCATCCGACGGTTGTCGGTCGGTGCGATCCACAGGTCGTGGTTGTCGCCGTGGGGCACCCGATAGGTCTGCGGAAAGGTCTTTCCGCCGTCGCTGGACTGGTAGAATCCGGTATTCAGCACGTAGACCACGTCCCGCTCCTGCGGGTCGGCGTAGATGCGCGTGTAGTAGAAGGCGCGCTGCCGCAGTCGGCGTTCGTCGTTGGTGCGCTCCCAGGTCGCGCCGCCGTCGTCGGAGACGAAGACGCCCCCCTCGTCGTGCTCGATGATCGCGTAGACCCGATTCTCGTCGACCGGCGAGACCGCCACGCCGATCTTGCCGAGAAGCCCGTCCTGCGGAAGCCCCTCATTGCGCGTGATGTCGGTCCAGGTTTCTCCGCCGTCGACCGAACGGAAGAGGGCCGAGCCGGGCCCACCGGAGCTCATGCCCCACGACTTGCGCCACGCTTCCCAGGTGGCCGCATAGACGATGTTCGGATTTCCGGGATGAACCGAAAGGTCGACCGCGCCGCTGCGCTCGTCCTGATACAGCACCTTGCGCCAGGTCTGACCACCGTCGGTCGTCTTGAAGACCCCCCGTTCGGGGTTCTCGGCCGAGTGTTTTCCGAAGCCCGCCGCCCACGCCGTGTTGCAGTCGGTGGGGTGGACTCGGATTCGGCTGATGTTTTGAGTCTCGGAGAGCCCGATGTGCTCCCAACTCCCGCCGGCGTCGTCACTGCGGTAGGCCCCATCGCCCTGCATGATGTTGCCCCGCAACTGAGTCTCGCCCGTGCCGATGTAGACGATGTCGGGGTTGGCCTCGCAGACGGCCACGGCCCCGACCGAGCTGCTCCCCAGGTCGCCATCGGTCACGTTCGACCAGTTCTGGCCCCCGTCCTCGGTCTTCCACAACCCGCCCCCAGCCGCGCCGAAGTAGTACTCGAACGGGCGCGTGTCGGAGCCGGCGACCCCGGTGGCTCGCCCACCCCGGGCGGGACCGATGTTCGTCCAGCTCAGTGCGTCGAACATGGCCTCGTCGACCTGCTGGCCTTGAGCGTCGGAAGGAGACGCAATCACCGACCCGAGGAGAACCAGAACGGCGGCCCTCGGGCACATGGACCGTGTACTCATGCGGTGTCACCTGTCATGTGTGGGGTTGTGGAGGGTGCGGCGACGGTAGGTACCGCGCAGAGGGGACGCAAGCACGACGTGAACGCGGCTCCCCGCCCCGATGCGATGGTCAACCGACGCGGGCGATGCACTCGATCTCCACGTCGACGCTCTTCGGCAACTCGCGCACAGCGACCGTCGCGCGGGCCGGTCGATGGTCGCCGAAGTGGCGGCCGTAGACCGCATTCACCGCCGCAAAATCGGCCATGTCGGCGAGGAAGATCGTGGTCTTCACGACGGTATCGAGCGACGCCCCGGCCGCCTCGAGCACGACCCGGAGATTGTTCATCACCTTCTCCGTCTGCTCCGCGACGTCGCCCTGCACCAATTCCATGGTCTCGGCATCGAGGGGAATCTGCCCGGAGCAGAACACCCACCCGTCGGCAACGATCGCCTGGCTGTAGGGTCCGATCGCGGCGGGGGCATCGTCGGTATGAATGCGCTGAAGCGTCATGTGTCGTCCATCTGATAGAAGGAAAGGGTCTGTTCCCGGGGTGAGACCGTCGCCACCCCGGCTTTCTGGACTTCGAGGGCCGCCGCGTGATTGGCGAGGATCGCGGCCTCGATCTCGTCGGCGCCGGCGGCCAGGGCCACGGCCGTTACGGCGACCACGGTATCGCCCGCACCCGACACGTCGTAGACCGAGCGCGCCACGGCCGGCACGCGAAAAAAGCGCCCCTCAGCCGTCGACAGCGCCATGCCCTGCTCGCCGAGCGTCAGAAGAAGCGTCTCGCATTGAAGCCGGCGTCGCGTGGCATCCATCCACTCGGGGTCGTCGGGTGACAGATGTTCGCCGAGGGCGTCGGCGAGTTCCTTGGAGTTCGGCTTGAAGACGGTGGCGCCGGCGTAGTCGAAAAACCGCAGGCGCTTGGGATCGACGACCGTCGCGACCCCGTGCGTCTTCGCCGCGGCGAGCACCGATGCGATGACCTGTGGCGTGAGCACGCCCTTGTTGTAGTCCTCCATCAGGATCACATCACAGTCGCCGGCACGCTCCGCCACCGAATCGACGAGAGCCTGGGCCAGGGCGCCCTCGACATCGGCGTCGGTCTCCCGGTCGAACCGCACGACCTGCTGACTGCGAGCGAGCACCCG
>CBDUEZ010000338.1:0-4601 GCA_965366355.1 uncultured bacterium | reverse complement strand
CCAGCGGCGCCCCTCTGGAATATAGAGGCGTCACCTTCGTGCCGATGGGCTCATCGGGTCCCGATCGCGAGGCTCTCGATCGGCCAGGGCGCCTACTCGGCCCGTAGACTCTCCACCGGATCGACCCGTGTGGCCCGCCGGGCCGGCAACCAGGCCGCGAGCGTTGCCACCGCCAGGAGCACCAGCGCCCCGCCGCCGAAGGCGAGGGGGTCGCCCACACCGACTTCGAACAGCAGCGTGCCGAGAATCCGGCTGCCGTACCAGGCGGCCGCCAGTCCCAACACCACGCCTGTTCCAGCCGTGACCAGGCCTCGGCGGACCACTGAAGCCACGACTTGACCCGGCCGCGCGCCGAGGGCGAGGCGGAGCCCGAACTCCCGGGTGCGGCGCGAAACCGTGAACGCCACGGCGGCCCACACACCGGTGCACGCGAGGAGCAGAGCCAGACCCGCGAACGCCGCCAGGAGCAGGCCGAGCAGTCGGGTGTCGGACATGGCGTTGGCCTCGACGTCGGCCATCGTGCGCATCGACACGAGGGGGGCGTCGGGCTCGATCTCCCGCACCGCGGCGCGAACGGCCGGGATCACGGCGAGCGGGTCGGTGCGGGTTCGGAGCACGAAGGCGCCGTAGCTGTCTTCCTGCCGGTGGCTGATGTAGACCTCGGCCATGGGGCCCTCCTCGGGCCGATTGTACAAGACGTCGCCCACGACGCCCACCACCTCGGCCGTGACCTCGCTGTCACTCGGGGTCAGCGAGACGCCCATGGCCATCGGTTGGCCCAGGGCATCGCCGTCGGGAAACAGTTCCCGCGCGGCCTGCTCGCTCAGAACGACGACCGGCGTCGCCCCCCGCTGATCCTGCGAGTCGAAGGTGCGCCCCTGGCGGATGGGGACCCCCAGCGCGCCGAAATAGGGGTCGCTTACGTAGTGCACGCCGACGGGAAGGCGTGAGCCCTCCGACCAGGTGCGATCGCCCGCCCGGCGCACGCCGGTGATCATGCAGTGGCCCGACACCGGTGCCACACACCCCATTCCCACGGCTTCGATCGACGGAAGCCCGGCGAGCCGTTCCTGCACGAGTTCGTGAAAACCCGCGAGGTCATCGGCCCAGGCGCTGCCCCTCGGCACCTGCACGGTGAAGGTGAGGAGGTTGCCCGGCCGGTACCCGCGGTCGACCGCCTGGAGTTCTTGCATGGAACGCAACAGCAGCCCGGCCCCCACGATCAGAACGAGCGCGAGCGCGATCTCGCCAGCCACGAGCACGCCGCGCAGCCCCCCCGACGAGCCCCGGGCGTCGCCCACGGGCCCCTCGCGCAGATGGGCTCCCGGTCGCGTACGGCCCGACCGCCATGCGGGCGCCACCCCGAGCACGAGGCCGACCACCACCGACATTCCCCCGGCGAAAGCCAGGGCCCCGAGGTCGATGCGTCCGCCCCCGACGCTGACGACGTCGACATTCCATGCGTCGCTGAGCGATTGTGTCGGCCAGGCGGTGGCCAGCCAGTTCGATGCGGCCCAGGCCACGAGGATCGAGGCCCCGCCCCCCATCAGCGCGAGGAGCGAACTCTCGGCGAGGAGTCCGCGAGCCACGCGCCATCGACCGGCCCCCAGGGCGGCGCGCACGGCCGACTCCCGCCGTCGAGCCGTGGCTCGCGCGATCAGGAGTCCCGCGAGATTGGCACACGCGACCACCAGGAGGAGCGCCGAGGCGAGCGAGAGGACCATCAGGGAGCGCCGAGCCCGCTCGCCCACGCGCACCTCCATGAGTCCCCGGGCCGAGCCACCCCGCACCAAGGTGGGATCGGAATCGGGGGCCACGGCCTCGGCGGCCCGACCCACGGGTTGCATGCGTTCGCGAAGCGATTCGAGGGTCGCGTCCGTGCTCAACCGCCCCACCGCCTGGATCCAATGCGCTTGCGCGGCCCGCACGAGCACCGGCGAGATGAGTTGGGCGCCACCGTGCGGGGTCACCCAGACCTGAGCGACGCCGGTGAGGCCGCGAAACCCTGCGGGGAGAATGCCCACGATCGTGACGGGCTGTCCGTTGAGCATGATGTCTCGTCCGACCAGGTCGCCTGCCGCGCCGAACCGACTCGTCCACATCTCGTTCGACATCAGAGCGACGGGTGTGGCCCCCTCCCGGTCGTCATCGGCCGCAAATCCCCGGCCCTGGTCGACCGACACGCCGAGCACGTCGAAGTATCCGGGCGTGGCGACCTCGACCGGCAGCACGGCGGCGTCTCCCGCCCCGGTGAGCGTGAGGTTCCGAACGGCGTAGGCGCCCACAGCCACCAGGGGGAGGTCGGAGGCGGCGGCGAGGACCTCGTACTTCGGATACGACCAGGGCATGGCACTCGCACGCGCCGGGTTCACGGACGACGAGTCGGTGAGATCGAGGAGGGCGATGCGATCGGGCTCCGGAAACGGCGGGGCCGTCAGCAGGGCGTCTCGGATCGCCGAGAAGAGCGCCGTATTCGCCCCGATGCCGAGTGCCAGGATCAGCACGGCGGCCAGGGTGAAGCCGGGCGACTTGCGCAGGCTTCGAAGTGCGACCCGCAGATCGGTCCAACCTTCGCCGTTCATCATCCCGCTCCCCCCTCCTCGAATCGATCCCCCGCCGGAGAGCGGCTCTCCCCGGCGTCGTTCCCGAACTCCACTCGCCACGACATCGGCGAGGCCCCGCACCGAAAAGACCAGGCGAGCCCCGAGGCTTCGGCGTCGTCGCAGGCCCTCGACAAAAGCAGCCTGTATTTCGCCGCCGTATGCGTCGCGAACCCATCGCGGCTGGCAGAGCAGGGCGAATCGGAACAGCAGGGCCGCTCCTGCCCCCCACCACCCACCGGGGTCGTGCATCAACCCTCTCCCGCCACCATCGACTCCTGCTCGGCGAGCGCCAACAGGCGCCGGAGGCGGCCGGATTCCGCCCGGGCGACGGCCCGGCCGAGCGCCGACACCCGGTAGTAGCGTCGGCGTCGGTCTGCCCCGGGCGTGGGCGGCTCGTTCAACTCGTCGAGGAGCCCGTTCTTCACCATGCGCGCGACCGTCGTGTACAGCGTTCCCGGGAGCAGCGCCTCACGGCCGTCGGTCTTCTGGTCCAGCGCCTGCATCATGGCGTAGCCGTGCAGAGCGTCGTCGCCCAGCGCCAACAACACATGGAATTCCGGGGCGGTCAAAGGCAGAAAACTCTCGGGATCGGGCGAGGTCATGAGGTCTCCGAAGCGAGTGCGTCAACTATCATGCCTCTCATTATAATGAGATTCAGGTGAGGGGCAACCGTCCTGGGTCGTGCCGGTCCGTTCGGGGCCTCCCTTCAAATCCCCGGCCCCACGTGAGACCTTTCGGCCTCGCGCGCGACCCACACTCGATCTGTGATGATGGTGCCATGAACAGGGACGACATTCTCTCCGCACTCGGCCTCAGCGACATCAACGCCGGAGGCTTCGACGGGGAGTGGTTGGCCTCGGGCGAATTGCTTCACATCGACTCGCCGGTCGACGGCGAGCGGATCGCCTCCGTGCGGCAGGTCACGCCCGACGAGTACGATCGGATCGTCGCCAGAGCACACGAGGCGTTCCTCACGTGGCGTACGATTCCTGCGCCGAAGCGAGGCGAGTTGGTGCGGCAGCTGGGGAACAAGCTGCGCGAGAAGAAAGATGCGCTCGGCGCGCTCGTGACGCTCGAGATGGGCAAGATCCTTCCCGAGGGGAAGGGCGAGGTGCAGGAGATGATCGACATCTGCGACTTCGCGGTGGGGCTGTCTCGGCAGCTCTACGGCCTGACGCTCGCCTCGGAGCGCGAAGACCATCACATGCGCGAGCAGTGGCACCCGCTCGGCGTCGTCGGGATCATCAGCGCCTTCAACTTTCCGGTCGCCGTGTGGAGTTGGAATGCGGCGCTGGCCGCGGTCTGCGGTGACGCCACCGTGTGGAAGCCGTCGGAGCGCACGCCGCTCACCGGCGTGGCCGTCGCTCGCATCGCCGCCGAAGTCTGCCGTGAGAACGACGTCGACCCGGCGATCTTTTCGCTCGTGGTCGGAGATGGGCCGTCGATCGGCGAGCGCATGTTGAACGACCGACGCATTCCGCTGGTGTCGGCGACGGGGTCGACTCGAATGGGCCGACGTGTGGGTGAGGTGGTCGGCGGACGCCTGGGTCGGTGCATCCTGGAACTCGGCGGCAACAACGCCATCATCGTGACGCCGCACGCCAACCTCGACCTGACCCTTCCGGCCATTCTGTTCGGGTCGGTGGGAACGGCGGGACAACGCTGCACCAGCACGCGCCGCATCATCGTGCACGCCTCGCTCAAGGACGAGCTCGTGGCCCGCCTGGTGCGTGCGTACGCCGATGTGCCGATCGGCAACCCGCTCGACGACTCCACCCTGATGGGACCGCTCCTGAACGACGACTCGGTCGAGGCGCTGATGAAGGCCAAGGCGGCGGTCGTCGCCGAGGGCGGTGAGATCTTGTACGGCGGAGAGCGCCTCGAGGGGCCGGACTACCCGGGCGGGCGCTACGTGACGCCCTGCCTGGCCCTCGCGAAGAACAACTTCGAGATCGTGCAGCACGAGACCTTCGCGCCCATTCTCTACATCATCGAGTA
>CBDUEZ010000337.1:0-4612 GCA_965366355.1 uncultured bacterium | reverse complement strand
GTCGGGCTTTCGGGCGTCCGGACTTGGAGATGACGATCTCCTCACCTTCGGCCGCCCGATCGACCAGCGACGACAAGTGTGTCTTGGCCTCATAGAGGCCCACGGTCTCCCGAACGACGAGGGGCTTTTTCTTATCCATACTGGAAGTGTATAGCCGTTTGACCAAATTGGTCAATCCTCGTGCGGGGGCGCTAACGCAGTTTTTTCCTTTCGCCCGCCGAGCCGGGCGCGCACGTTGACGAGGTTCGACCCTCGTCGCGTGTCTCCAACCCGATCTGCCATGTATCGCGTTCGTATTTCGACGCCACGGGTCCGTGGTCCCCGACTCGCTCTCGCGGTCTTCTTCACCCTCGGTGCGACGGCGATCGGTGCCCGGGGGCAGGAGAGCCCCGCGGCCGCACCCGCGCTCGAGTCGTCCCACCTCTCGTTTCTGAGCGCCCGCAACCTCGGGGGCGCGTTCATGAGCGGACGTATCGTCGAAGTGGCCGTCGACCCCACCGATGCCAGCACCTGGTACGTGGCGGCGGCCTCGGGCGGCGTCTGGAAGACCGAGAACCGGGGAGTGACCTTCACGCCCATCTTCGATCGCTACGGGTCGTATTCGATCGGCACGGTGGCCGTGGATCCGTCGAATCCGGCGACGGTCTGGGTGGGCACGGGCGAGAACAATTCGCAGCGGTCCGTAGGCTACGGCGACGGCATCTACCGGTCGCGCGACGGCGGGCGGAGTTTCACCCACATGGGACTCGATGCGTCGGAACACATCGCCCGCATCGTGATCGACCCCCGCGATTCCGACCGCGTGATCGTGGCGGCCCAGGGACCCCTCTGGAGCGCGGGCGGCGATCGGGGAATCTACCTCACCGAAGACGGCGGCGAGACCTGGACCCGCACCCTCGAGGTCGACGAACACACCGGCGCCACCGACCTCGTCGTCGACCCCCGCGACCCCGACGTGATGTACGCGGCGACCTATCAACGCGCCCGACGCGTGTGGACGCTGATCGACGGTGGTCCAGGCTCGGGAATCTGGAAGTCGACCGACGGCGGGCTCACATGGCGCACGATCGAGTCGGGGATCGCGGGCGGAGACAAGGGCCGCATCGGCCTGGCCATCGCACCCTCCCGCCCCGATCGCCTCTATGCCATGGTCGAACTGCCCGGCGGTGAGGGCGGCTTCTACGCCACCGACAACGGCGGCGAGAGCTGGTCGCGACGGAGCGGCCACGTCTCGGGCTCGCCCCAGTACTACAACGAGATCTACGTCGATCTGCACGATCCCGAGACGATCTATTCGCTCGACACCTTCGTGCAGGTGTCGCGCGATGGGGGCGCGAGCTTCGAGCAGTGGGGCGAGGCGAACAAACACGTCGACAACCACGCCTGGTGGCAGGACCCGACCGATCTCGACCACATCCTGGTCGGCTCCGACGGCGGACTCTACGAGACCTTCGACGGGGGCCGCACGTTCCGCTTCTTCCCGAACCTGCCCCTGGCCCAGTACTACAAGGTGGCGGCCGGGCCCGACGCGCCGTTCTACCGCGTCTACGGCGGCACCCAGGACAACGCCACACACGGCGTCCCGTCTCGCACGATGAACACCCACGGGGTTCGGCCCGGGGACTGGTTCGTGACGGTCTTCGGCGACGGCTTCGGGCCCGCCACCGATCCCGAGAATCCCGACATCGTCTACTCGCAGTGGCAGAATGGCGGCCTCGTGCGCTACGACCATCGCTCCGGCGAAGCGGTCGACATCAAGCCGCAGGAGAGCGCCGCCGGCCCGCCCCTGCGCTGGAACTGGGACTCGCCCGTGCGGATCTCGCCCCACAGCCCGACGCGCCTCTACTACGGGTCGCAGATCCTCTTCCGGAGCGACGATCGAGGTGATTCGTGGACGGCCGTCTCGCCCGATCTGACCCGTCAACTCGACCGCAACGCCCTCGAGATCATGGGGCGCATCTGGAGCGTCGACGCCGTGGCGAAGAATGCCTCCACGTCGGTCTACGGCAACCTGACGGCGGTCGCCGAGTCGCCGCTCGTGGAGGGCCTGCTGTACACGGGCTCCGACGACGGGCTCGTGAGCGTGAGCGAAGACGGGGGAGCGAACTGGCGCAGCGTCGAAGGGGTGCCCGGTGTCCCCGAACTCACCTATGTCAACGACCTCGAGGCGTCGCTCCACGATCCCAACACCGTCTACGCCGCCTTCAACAACCACAAGATGGGCGATTTCGCGCCCTATCTCTTCGTGAGTCGGGACCGGGGCCTCACCTGGACGTCGATGAACGGCGACCTCCCCGACCGGGGCAGCACCTACACGGTCGTCCAGGACCACGTCGAGCCGGGCCTGATGTTCGTGGGGACCGAGTTCGGGCTCTACGTCACCCGCGACGAGGGGGGTCACTGGGAGAAACTCGGAGCCGGGATTCCCACGGTGGCGTTCCGGGATCTCGTCATCCAGCGCGACGCGAACGACCTCGTGGGGGGCTCGTTCGGGCGGGGCTTCTGGATCGTCGACGACTATTCTCCGCTGCGGGCGATCGACGCCGACGCCCTGGCCGCCGAGGCCGTGATCTTCCCGGTGGCCCCTGCCCTGGCCTACCAGGAGGTCACGCCGCTCGGTGTGGGCGACTTCTATCCGGGCGACGCCGGCAAGGCCTTCCAGGGCGGCGATTTCCACGTCGATGCCAACCCCGCGTTCGGTGCGAGCTTCACCTATCGGCTGAATACGGGACTCCAGACCCGGCGCGCCGAGCGGCAGGACGCCGATCGCGACCTTCGGGATGCGGGCGAAGACACGCCCTATCCGTCGTGGGAGGCGCTCCGGGCCGAGGACCGGGAGGAAGACCCCGCGGTGGTGCTGACCGTGCGCGACGCCGACGGGCAGGTGGTGCGCCGGGTGACCGGGCCCACCTCGGCGGGCGTGCACCGGGTGCAGTGGGACCTGCGCTACCCCGGCACGACCCCCGTCACCGCCGGCACCGGGAACGACGGCAACGGACCCATGGTCGCCCCGGGTCGCTTCACGGTCGAACTGGCCCGTTTCCACGAGAGTGTCGTCACTCCCCTCACCGAGCCGGTGCCCTTCACGGTACAGGCCGCGGGCGAGCACACGCTCGCCATGCCCGATCGGGCCGCCGTCGTGGCGTTCCACCGCGACGCCGGCGACCTGCAGCGAAGGGTCATGGGCGGAGCCCAGGCGCTGGGCGGGGCCATGGAGCAGGTCGCGGCGATGAAGAACGCCCTCATGCGCGACCCCGCCGGCACCCCCGAACTCCGAGCCGATGCACGGGCGCTGGAGCTCGAGTTGATGGACGCGAACGAGGTGTTGAACGGCGACCCGACACGCCCTCGTCGCTCCGAGCCCGCCCTGCCCGGCATCACGGGTCGCCTGGGGACGGCGGTGGGAGGCAGCCTGGGGACCACGTACGGTCCCACGACCACCCACCGGGAACAGCTCGAGATCGCCCGGTCGGGATGGGCGGCCCTTCAGCCCGAACTGGAGCGGCTGGTGGAGCAGGCCGTTCCCGCGTTCGCCGCCCGACTCGAGGCGCTGGGGATCCGCTGGACCCCGGGCATGGGGGTGCCCGGCGGGGGGTGAGCCAGCGGAGTCGCCCGATCACTTCTCGATCCTCACACGCACCGCGTACGACACCCCGAGGGCGTCGGTGGTGACTCCGTAGATGTACTCCCCCGTGATGTCGTCGACCGCCAGTCCGCCGAGACTCGAGGGGATCGGCACGGCTCCCAGGTAGATGCCGGCTGCGTCGAAGACATCGAACGAGTAGGCACCGCCTTCGACGTGCCGACGGAGCCAGAGGGTGCCATCGCGGGCCACCTCGGTCCGGTCGAAGGGGGGAAAGACGGTCGGGACCCTCGCGGCATCGAAATCGTCGGGGAACCCGCGCTCGTCATCGTCCAGTGCCGCGATGGCCGAGTCTCTCATGGCCGGCGGAATCGGCACGCGCTCGTAGGTGCGTTCGACGATCAGGAGAGTGTCGCCCTCGACGGTCTGCCGCTGGAGGCGGTACTCCCCACCCCCCTGGCTCACCCAGAAGTCCCCGTCCGATGAAAGCGGATAGCCGGGAGAGTGGGCGAAGGGCACACGCATGGTGATGAAGGGGCGTCCGTCGGGGCGGCGCCATTCGAACGTCACTCCGTCACGGAGAGTGGGAACGGGAAACGACGGTCCCGGAACGAGGTTGCCATCGGGACCCCGCTCGTGCGTGACCATCGAACTCGCGAAGTCCTCGGTCGCCGGGTCGAAGACGGAGCGCACCCCGATGAACTGCGATCCGCGCCACGCCCGGATTCCGCATTGAATCGTACCGGTCGAAGGCTGGCCACCCAGAAACGTCCCCGCACTGTCGAATCGCTGCCAGCGGCGGCCGGCCTCCACCCAGATCTCGCCGTCGGGACCCCGGTCGGCGCAGGGGTTGAAGCCGAACTCGCCCGGCCCCTCACCGGGGCCGCCCACCGTCCGGATATGGGTACCGTCCGGGGCGAACTGGCGGAGCTCCTGCGCCTGGGAGTCCATCACCCAGATTCGTCCCATTTCGTCGGCGAACACATTGCGGACCGATCCGAACACGTCGGGGCCCGCCCCATCGAGAGC
>CBDUEZ010000336.1:0-4615 GCA_965366355.1 uncultured bacterium | reverse complement strand
GTTGGAGTAGTTGTGCTTGCCCGACGCCAGGTGGGGGCCATTGGACTCCACGCCGCCCGTGAGAACCAGTGCGGTCGTGTTGCCGGCCCGGATCGCGTCGCGAATCTCCATCCAGGTCAGCTCTTCGAGCCAGAGGCTGTTCACGGCCTCGATGGGCCGTGGGGCGTTCATTTCGGCCTCCCGGGCGGCGGCTCGGGCGGCGCGCTCCGCATCGGTGGGTGGGGTCGCCTGGGCCGACACGCCCGTTGCGAGGCAGAGCATCGTTACCAGGGCCATCGCGGTCGTCTTCATGGAGTCCGTCGAAACAGGGGGAATGATCGAATGCGGGCCAACCTAGAGTGCTGCGCTCCGCGAGGCTACAGCGCCGCCTCAGTCGCGAATCGCGCCGCCGTCGACGATCGCCTGGTAGACGAGATTGCGTAACGCCTCGTGGTCGTCGAGGCCCGGAGCCGGCGCGACCTGCGTGAAGTAGACCACCACGAGGTCTTCGGTGAAGTCACCCCAGTAGGTGGAGTGATAGGCGCCGCCCCAGCTGAACTCGCCGAGTGAGCCCAGCACGCCGCGGGCGCCGAGGTCGCGCACGACCATGAACCCGAGGCCGAACCCGTTGCCCGGACCCATCAGGTCGCCCACATGGTTGGCGGTCATGAGTTCGACGGTCTTCGGCGAGAGAATGCGGTGGCCATCGAGTTCGCCCCCGTTGAGAATCGCCTGGAGGAAGCGAGCGTAATCGCGAGCCGTAGACAGCAGACCGGCGCCCCCCGAGAAGCTCGCACGGGGTCCGTCGACGTAGAGTCCTTGACCGGCCATGCCGCCCGATGGCGGAGAGCGCCGCAGCGGACCGTCGGTCGACCCGGTGTAGACGACCGCCAGGCGATCGGCCTTCTCGGGGGGCAGGTAGAAGTGGGTATCGACCATGCCCAGGGGCTCGAAGATCCGCGTACGGAGAAAGACGTCGAGGGGCATGCCGGAGGCTTCTTCGACCAGCGCGCCGAGAATGTCGGTCGAGTAGCCGTAGACGAAGCGCTCGCCGGGTTGTGCGGGGAAGGGAAGGGCCGCCATACGGCGCACGGTTTCACGAATGGGCTCGTTGCGGTGCGCGAAGTACCAGCCCTGGATGCCTTCGGCGGCCCAGAGATCTTCCCCGACGCCGCCTCCGTAGCCCACGCCGGCGGTGTGCGTCAGCAGGTCGCGCGGGGTGATGGCCCGGTTGGCCGGAACCACTTCGTATTCTCCCTCGCCCGTGGCCCGCGCGACGGTGGTGTTGGCGAACTCGGCGAGGTGCCGCGACACCGGCGCATTGATGTCGAGCTTGCCCTCCTCCTGCAGCATCAACACGGCCGTGCTCACGATCGCCTTCGTCTGCGACGCGATCCGGAAGATGTCGTCGGTCGCCTGCGCGTCGCCGCTCTCCATATCGCGCGCGCCGAACGCTTCGAGGTAGGCGATCCTGCCTCGCCGCATGAGCAGGACGACCGCGCCGGGCAGCCGTCCATCGTCGACGTACGAGTTCATCGTGGTCGTGAGGCGAGCCAATCGCTCCGACGAGAGACCGACCGATTCCGGCGCGACGCGGTCTTGCCCTGCCGTCGGGACTGCGAAAAGCAGCGTGAGGCCGATGGCCAGAAACACTCGTTCGACGACTCTCATCGGTGACTCCGTTCCAGTTCGAGAAGGCGGCGCTTGCGCCACAGACCCCCGCCGTAGCCGACGAGTCGACCATCGGAGCCGACGACGCGATGGCAAGGTACGACAATCGCCAGGGCATTGGCTCCGTTCGCGTTGGCGACCGCACGCACTGCGGTCGGACGCCCCAATCCGCGAGCCAGTTCCTTGTAGCTGCGCGTCTCGCCGTACGGAATCGACCGCAAGGCGGCCCACACCTCGGCCTGAAACGGCGTCCCGGCCTCCGCGAGTGCCACGTCGAAGCCCCTCTGTCGGCCGGCGAAGTAGTCCCGTAGTTGAGTCGTGAAGGACTCGATGAGGGGATTGGCCTCCGGCAAGAACGCCGCGTTCAGCCGCACTCGAATTCGGTCGATCTGCTTCTGCAGTGCCCTCCGATCCACGAATTCGAGAAGGCAGAGTGCGTCGTCGGTCGCTCCGATCAGCATGGGGCCCAGCGGCGTCGTGATGCGATCGACGAAGACGGGGCGTGTGCCCACGGTCGAGGTCGGGTTCGACCCGAAGTAGCCGCGAAACGCCTCCTGAAACCCGCTCAGCGACTCGTAACCGCTCTCGAACGCGGCTCGGGTCACCCCGGTTCCACCGTTCATCCACCCGAGCGCGGCTCCGAGCCGGCGCGCCCGGCTATAGGCGTGGAACGTCATGCCGTGGTGCACCTTGAACCAGCGCCGGACCCGAGCCGGGCAGAGCCCGATGGCGCGAAGGTCCTGATCGGTCCACCGGCGCGCCGGCTCGGCGTCGACCTCGACCAGAAGGGGCTGGAGCCAGCGGGGCGGTTCGCCGGCGTCGGCCATCGGACGGCACCGTTTGCAGGGCCGGTACCCCTCCAGGAGTGCTGCGCGGGGCGAGTGGAAGAAGGCGATGTTGCGACGGAGAGGTTTTCGCGCGGAGCACGACGGGCGACAGAAAATTCCCGTCGTGCGGACTGCGGTGACGAAGATCCCGTCGAAGGAGGCGTCCTTGGAATAGAACGCCTCGAGCATGTCCCCTTCGGGGGGGAGAGTGTGCATGTCCATGGCGGTACGATGGCCCCGTCTTCGAGGTCACACTACCGAATTCCGAACACCGAATTCGGCCGGTCCTACCGTTCCCTCGCGTGCCTCTCGAAGATCTCGGCCACGCGGTTCACGATGTCGCCTGCCGGTCCCGTGACGTTCACGACCCCTGCCACGACCATGTCGTGGGCAGGGACGGTGATGAACAGCGTGGTGCCCCCGACCGATCCTCCGGAGTGCCCGATCGTGGCATCACCGTCGGCCTGGATCGTGGTGCGCCAGGCCACGCCGTAGTTGGTCGACTCGCCGCTTCGCAGCGTCTGGGGCCGCTTGAGCTCGTCCAGCGTCGACTGCTGCAGAAAGCCGGCCTCCATATGAGCCTGACCGAATCGAATGAGATCTTCGGGAGTCGAGAGAAACCCGCCACCGGCCCACTTGTAGCTGTTGTCGACATACGGAGCATTGACGACCGCACCACCCGCTCCGTTTTCGTAGAACGAGACCCGCTGGGGAATGATGGAGTCGGTATGATCGGGCACGGTGTGGAGCATGCCGAGCGGCTCGAAGACCTCATCGCGCATGAAAGGGAGAAATTCCTCGCCCGACGCGCCCTCGATCACGGCGCTGATCAGGTTCCATCCGTAGCTCGAATAGGAGTAGTCGGTGCCCGGTTCGAAAAGGAGACTGTCGGCTGCGAAGATCTCCAGACCCGAGGTCACGTCGGGGTAACGCCGCGTCGAGAAGTTCTCCCGCCCGCGGTAGTGCCGGATCCCGGCGATGTGTCCCGCGACCTGTCGCACCGTGATGGGCCAGCGCTTTGCCGGGAACGTCGGCACGTATTGCTGAACCGGGGCGTCGAGGTCGAGTTGGCCCCTCTCCATCAAGAGCCCGATCGCGCTGGCCGTGACCGTCTTCGACACGCTGCCGATGCGAAATTTCGTGAGGGCCGTCACGGGCACCCCCGCCTCGATGTCGGCCCATCCGAATCCCTCCGACCACACCAGATCGTCGCCGATCCCCACCGCGACCGAGGCGCCCGGGATGTTGGCCTCCATCATGATCTCCCGCACCGCGATACGGGCCTCGGCGATAGCGGCCGAAAAGTCGTCGGCCGCATGCACCTCGGCGAGCGGGAGGGCCTGGGCCGCAAGCGTGGAGGTCGCAGGGGCGGCGAAGGCGAGGGCCGCGACCAGCAGTGCCGCGAATCGAAGGGGCGAGTATCGAACGGCGGGTGTATCGAGCGAGAGCGGGTTCCGGGGCATCGGTTTGGCGGTTGGGGGAACGATGCCTGCATCATGGGACTGCTTTCGGCGCCGGCCAAGGGTCGAGGATCTACTTGCGCGCGCGTGACGGGGAGAGAATTTTTCGCCCGTTCCACGCGGTATCTCCCTCCCCCGGCCCCCTCCCTGCCATGAAGAAGCTGCTCCGTGTCGGCCTGGTCGTCGTTGTGAGTTTCCTGTTTCTCGTGGGTGCAGCGTACTTCTGGGCCTCCCGAGCGACCGCTCAGACCTTTGCGAGATCGATCGAAGCGCACGAGGTCGACTTCCCGATTCCGTTTCCGCTGGACGACGCCGACACGGGTGGTTCGGCGAACGGGGGTGCGGCCGCTGACGCGGGTGCGGCCGTCGACCCGGGCGACGCAAGGGTACTCTCTGCGACAGAGGCCGCGATCGAGCGCGGCCGGCACCTGGTCAGCGCGCGGTACGGCTGTATGGAGTGCCATGGAGAGGACTTCTCGGGCGGCGTGATGATGGACGCCATGCCGGTGGCGCGCGCCTTCGGCCCGAACCTCACGCTGGGCGAGGGAAGTGTCACCCGGGATTACACTGCGGCGGACTGGGATCGGACCGTGCGACACGGGATCGGCCCCGATGGACGTCCCTTGATCATGCCCTCACTCGACTTTCAGCTCATGTCGGATCAGGAACTGTCGGACA
>CBDUEZ010000335.1:0-4630 GCA_965366355.1 uncultured bacterium | reverse complement strand
TGGGTCGCCACGAGACCTCGCCGGACTCGACGGGCCAGCGGGGAACCCGTGGTCCGCGCGCCATCACGGCGGGCCGGGCCGGGCCTCAGGGCCGAGGCTGCGGCGATGCCACCGAGTAGGAGACAGCTCCCCAGAGTCACCGCCAGGAAGAAGGCGGCGACCGGCGCGGTGAAGGCCACCTCGGCAACCCGCGCGAGCCGGTCGACGCCCCACCGCTGCAGGAGGCCGAGCCCCCCCCAGGCCAGGGCCAGTCCGACCGCACCGCTCGCCAGCGCCAGAAGGCCGGCCTCGGTCAGCACCAGCCGAAGGATCCGCCCCCGCGAAGCACCGACGGCGACCCGCACGGCTAGTTCGCGCTGTCGGGAGACGCCGCGTGCCACGAGGAGGCCCGCGGCGTTGGCCGACGCCACGAGAAGGAGGAAACCGGTCGCGGTCATCACCAACAGGAGAGTCCGGGCGACATTCCCGACGATCACCTCCTTGAGGTCGTCGAAACCGAGTACCGCGTCTTCGGTCGGAAACGATTCCTGCCAGCGGGGGAACATGCGCCGCGACACGTCGGCCAGTTGTTCACGGGCGACGGAAGGGGCGACCCCGGGGCCGAGGCGCGCGATGATGGGAAAGAAGAAGGGCCCTTTGCGATTGGGCGTCTCGACCCGGAGCACCGGGTAGAGGTCGGCGCCGTCGAGGGGTCCCAGGTCAGACGGAAGCACGCCCACGACCGTGTGGGGGACGCCGTCGAGGGTCAGGGAGCGACCCAGGACCTCGGGGTCGGACGAATAGGCCCGCTCCCACAATCCCTGCGTGATCATGACGACGTCGGTGCCGCCGGCTCGTCCCTCGGCGGCGGTAAAGCCGCGGCCGAGGATCGGTTGCACCCCGATGAGGGGAAAATAGGTGTCGCTGACCCACTTGGTGTCGATGAGTTGGGCCTCGCCCCCGAGCATCACAGAGGCCGTGCCCCGCGTGTAGGCGGCCACGCCGTCGAAGGCCGGCGGGGCGTCGAAGACGGCTTCCACATCGGCCATCGAGGTGCCCCACTTGTCGTCACCGCGAATCGTGCGCAGCAGCACCATGCGGTCGGCGCCCGGATAGGGGAGCGGTGCGATCAACACCGCATGAACGGCGGCCCAGACCAATGTCGTGCCCCCGATTCCGAGGCCCACGGTCAGGATCACGGCGCCCGACAGAAGGGGGGCCCGGGTCAGGCTCCGGGCTCCGCGCACGGCATCGGTGAGGTGGTCTCGAAGGCGTTCTGCGGGGGTAGGGGTGGCGAGCAGGCGTGCGGTCAGGGTGGTGGCGGCTCGGTCGGACGTCGCCGCTCGGCCCGATGCCGCCGCTCGGCCCGATGCCGCGCCGGAGCGAGACGCGCCGGCCTCCCTGCGTACCGCACCGCTCAGGAGGTGCCAGCTCCAGCGGCGGTGCTGGCGGCGAAGCCAGAGGTCGGCGGCGGCTTCACCGTGCCGGGCGCACCGCGCCTCGTAGAGTTCATCGAGTTCGCCGAGGATCTGCTCGGTAACCTGCGGACCGAGGCGCCAGGTCATGAGGCGGCGTAGGAGCGGGCCGGGTCGGCGGGTCGACATCTCTCAGCCCTCGTCCAGGAGGGGCGCCACGCCGTCCCAGAGCCGCACGAGATCTCGGCGATAGGCCCGGAGCCCGTCCATCGCCTCGGGGGTGAGGGCGAAGTAGCGGCGCACCCGGCCCGTCTTCTGCTTGGCATGATCGTCGAGGCGCGACTCCAGGAGTCCCTTCTTCTCGAGTCGTTGCAGCGCAATGAAGACCGACGACTGCGCAACTTCGCGTCCCGTGCGCTCCTCGAGCTCCATTACGAGAGGGACGCTATACGCCTCCCCGCCGAGCCGAAGGATCGCCAGCAATACCCGATGCTCGAATTCTCCGAACCGCTCCCTGCCCATGTTGCCTCCTCACCCGTGATACGACTTACAACGTGAGTGAGACTACGACCGGGCCGCGAAGAGGTCAATAGCAATGTAAGTGAGGCCCCACGGTGAGGCGGCCCGTACGGCCCCCTACTCTCCCCCGAGGGCGTCGGCCGGCGACTTGCGCGCGGCGCGCACCGCGGGGACCGCCGCGGCGATTCCCGCCACCAGCAACAGCGCCACCCCCGTCACGCTCAATGTGGTGAGGTCGGTCGTCTCGACCTCATACAACAGGTTCTCGAGCACACCCGCCCCGGCGAAGGCCGCCGCGCCTCCGATGAGAATGCCCACTCCGGCCAACTTCAGGCTGTCGGTCACGACCGAGCGGGCGACGTCGGTCGCGTCGGCACCCAGCGCGCGCCGAAGGGCAATTTCGGGACCGCGCTGCCCCACCGTGAAGGTGAGCACACCGTAGATGCCGACCGACGCGAGCGAGAGAGCCAACAGGCTGAAGACGCCCATGAGCACGGCGGCGAGGCGAGGCATCGCGGTCTGGCTTTCATACAGATCGCGGAGCGACGCCATGGCGTAGGCGGGCGTCGAGGCATCGAGTTGCTGCACGACGCGTCGCACCGCGGCCGTCACCGTCGCGGGATCTCCTTCGACCCGGTACGACACCTCGTGCGTACGAGACGGCACCTGCGCCAGCGAGAAGAAGACATCGGGGCTGTTCGGCCCGTCGAGCATGTCTTGCGTCAGGTTCCGGAAGCGAACGTTGTCGACCACGCCGACGATCTCGGCCAGGTTGTCGGCGCTGTTCGGGGGACCCACGTAGACCTGACGCCCGACGATCGACGGCTCCCCGGGGAAGACCCGGTCGGCGAACGCCTGCGTCACCACGACGACGCCGGGTGCGTCGGCGCCATCGGAGGAATCGAGCAGCCGTCCATCGACGAGATCGACCTGGAGCTGCTCGAAGAAGCCGGGGCTGACCGAGTGCCGATGAATGCGGATCCGGGTCTCGATGTCGGCCGGATCGAAAGCGTAGCTCCCGCTGCTGCCGCCGCGGAAGGGAAAGTCGGAGCTCAGCGCGACCGAGGCCACGCCGGGCACCTCGGAGACCTGGCGACGGAGCTCGTCGGCGTAGATGCGCAGCGATTCGCCGTCGGGATACCGCTCTGCCGGCGGCTGCACGCGGAGCGCGTGGATCGCGTCCATCTCCAGCCCGGGGTCGATCGACAGCTGGGCGCGGAAACTCCGGGCCAGGAGTCCCGCACCGACGAGGAGCATCAGGGCGAGTCCCACCTGGGTCACGACGAAGAGCTTCTGGGCCCGATTGCCCTGGCCGGCCAGACCACCCCGTCCGGACCGCAGGGCGCCTGCCAGATCCCGTCGTGCCGAGGTGATCGCGGGAACGAGACCCGAGGCGACGCCCACGACGGCCAGCACCAGCAGCGTGAAGCCGAAGGCCCGGGCACTGATCGCCGGCTGTGCGTAGGCCGGAAGCACGCCATCGGGGATCAACGGCAGCGCCGCCCGCAGCGCCCAGCCGGCGAGAAGCAGTCCCAGAAGCCCACCCACCGTGGCGAGGGCCACACTTTCGGTGAGCAGCTGGCCGGTGATGCGGCCGCTGTCGGCGCCGATCGCACGCCGCACGGTGAGCTCGCGAGAGCGGGCGTGGGCCCGGACCAGGAGAAGGTTGGCGACGTTCGCACCCGCAATGACGAGCAACAGGGCGCCCGCCCCGAACAGAATCCACAACAGGTCACCCGTCGTGCCCAGAAATCCTTCCTGGAAGGAGAGAACCTGTGCGAAGCGGTCCTCATGGGCGTCCGGAAACTCGTTCTGCAGGCTCACGGCGATGGTCTCGAACTCGGCCACCACGTCGTCGCGGGTGGCCCCGGGCGCGAGACGCCCCATCACGGGAAGGAAGCGAGAGCCGCGACTGTCCAACAGATCGACCGAGGCGACCAGTGCGATCATCGAAAGGGGGGCCCACACGTCGGTCGCAAGACTACTGCCGCGGAAACCCTCGGCCATGACGCCGACGATCTCGACCGTTCGCTGATTGAGCTCCACCGTGCGTCCGACAACTGCGGGGTCACCCGCGAAGGCGCGCTGCCAGAGGGCATGGCTCACGACCACGACCGGGTACGCGTCGGGTACCGCGAGTTCCTCGGCCGTGAACGTGCGACCGAGCGTGGTGGATCCCCCCAGAAGGTCGAAGTAGCCCTCGGAGACGAGTTCGGCATCGACCCGATCGGCCTCGGTGACCCCCGTCATCGTCAACGTGCTTCCCATGGAGGCGACGAGCGGATCGAGCGTGCGAGTGCGTTCCTTCCAATCCCGGAACTCCGGAACGGAGGCCATTCGCACCGCCTCTTCTCCATTCGTGCGATGCACGCCGTTGACGAACACCAGGTCGTGTGCGTCGGGAAAGGGCAGCGCCCGGAGCACGGCGGCGTCGACGACGCTGAAGATGGCCGTGTTTCCCGCCAGGGCCACGGCCAGGGTGAGGACCGCCATGGCGGCGAACCCGGGGTTGCGGCGGAAGCCCCGAAGGGCGAAGCGGAGGTCTTGTAGAATGCTCGTCATCATCGTCGTCATCGTCCCGGTCCTGCGAGGGTTGGATCGAACCGTCTTCTTCTTCCAGGCTGCGGGGTCACCGAACCGCGTGCGCGCCTCCGCCCGAGCAGCCGAGGGGTCCATGCCGCCGGCAATCAGTTCCTCGACCAACAATTCGAAGTGGG
>CBDUEZ010000334.1:0-4655 GCA_965366355.1 uncultured bacterium | reverse complement strand
TCGATCGGAGCGAGATCGGTCGACGGGGGCTCGGTCGACGGGGGCTCGGAGGCGTCGGCGCCGACCACCGAGGGGCCCAGGGCCGCGGCGCCCATCAGGATGGCCGTGCCGATGGTCAGCGCGGCCGCACGCACCGTGCTCCCGACCACGCCACGCCGGCGGGACGGGTCGAGTACCGCCCGCAGCCGCTCGCCGAGCTGAGACGGGCGCGCCATACCGGCGGCTCCGGCCAGCACGGGGGGCACCGAATACCCGCGCACGATCTCCAGCAGGTCTTCGGCGTAGTCCGATGCTCGCACGCCGCGCGAGAGCACCAGGTCGTCCGACGCATGCTCGCGCTCCATCCGCATGCGAGCCGCCGCGGTCCAGACCAACGGGTTGAACCAATACAGCGCGCAGGCGATCTCACCGATCCACTGGGCGAGCAGGTCGCGGCGGGCGATGTGCGCGGTCTCGTGCAACAACACCCGGCGAAGTCGGGCCAGCGGCCAAGATTGCGCCTGGGCAGGGAGCAGGATGCGCGGCGAAACCACACCCCAGGTCATCGGAACGGGCGCATCGTCTCCGATCAGGATCTGCGGTGTGCGCGAGAGTCCAAGGTCGGCGGCCGCGGCATCGGCCTCGGCCTGGACCTTGGCGTCGGCCAGGGGCTCGGCCCGCCGAGCCAGCCACGACACGCGACCCACCCCGCTCCAGAGCACCGCCAGACGGGCCATGACCCCGGCGGCCCAGAGCATCAGGACAAGGGCCGCAATCCCTTCGCTCAACGACACGTCGGCGCCGAGCGGAGGCGTCGCTCCGGCCGCCGCCGGATCCCCTACGACCACCGAAGGCGCCTTCGATGCGCCTGTGATGGAACCACGGGCGGCACCACTCGAGCCCGATCCGACGACAGAGCCGCGGGAGGTGCCGTCGCCCGACGTACCCCGGCCTTCGCCAGCGCCAGCCGCGCGGTCGACGACTCCGCTGCTGGGTACACCACGCGCAGCCCCGCCCCGCTCGGCCGCATTTGCCCCGTCGACCCGAGCATTCGTGCGAGATGTGGCAGGCTCCGAGACGGCGTCGATCGCCATCTGGGAGATGATCGGCCCGCTCCTACTCGCTACGGGCAGAATCGACCAACTCGGCACCAGGACCGAAGCGAGGGGCAGTGCCAGGAGTCCCGCGAAAGTGAGAGCCCACACCATGTGCCGGGTCGCCGCATTCGCTCGCCACAGCCCGAGAACGGCCACCCAACCCAGCCCCAGCATCACGGCCGCCTTCAGGGCGAGCAGCGCCATGGAGGCGCCCGTGACCATCCCGAAGAGCGCGCTCATCGCCCGTCCTCCCGCGCGTCTTCGATCATCTTCGACAAGCGGTCGAGTTCGGCCGAGGACATTCGCGTCGACGACATGTCGAGGAGCGCGGCCATCGCCCGCTCGGTCGAGCCTTCGAAGAAGGTCGACAGCACGCGCTCGAGGGCCGACTCCGTGGCCTCTTCGATGGGCTTCACGGGACGATAGATGTAGCGAGGGCCGTCCTGCCGATGGGTCAGCTGCCCCTTCTCTTCGAGAATTCGGAGCATGGCGCGGACGGCCGAATAGCTCGGCGCGTCGTCCATCTCGTCCCTGACCTCCGAGACCGCCGCTTCCCCCATTCGATAGATCACGTCCATGATCTGGCGCTCTCTTCTGCTCAACCCTTCGATCGTCATCATCCACCCCTGTGTCGAGTCGCTCGAATGTGTGGCAGGACGCCCCGCCCCACCTAGTGCTGTGTTTTTAGCACACTGCTAAATAAACTGCACCAAGCAACCCGTCAAGGACGTTGTGGTCTCACCTATTCCGATACGAGGGCTTCGCTGGGACTCACTCGGGCGGCCCTCCAGGCCGGTGCCCAGGAGGCCACCACGGCCACGCCGCCCAGCAACAGTCCCACGACGAGGAAGGTCACCGGATCCAGAGTGGGCACTCCCACCAGGAGCCCGGCGATGAAGCGCGACAGAACCACCGCAAGGACGCCGCCCAGGACGACGCCCATTCCGGCCATCGCCGCCCCCTCGACCACGACCCCCGACCACACCTGGTGACGGGCGGCACCTAGAGCGCTGCGGATGCCGAACTCCCGGGTGCGGCTCCCGACCGAGAAGGCGAGTACGCCCCCGATACCGACAGCCGAGATGACCAGGGCGAGGGCCGCGAAGGCGCTCAACAGGATGGCATTCAAGCGTCGCGTCGCCACCGACTCGTTCCCCATCTCGGCGACCGTCGCCACGTTTTCGATCACCTGGTTCGAGTCGTAGGCCCGGAGTGCAACGCGCAGGGGCGGGAGAATCGCAGAGGGCTCGCCGTTCACGCGCACGACGAGCGAACCCGTGAACTGGGGCGTGATCTGCGCATAGGGGTTGTACACGACGTGGACCACGTCTGCGTCCAGACCGGCATCACGCGTGTCGGCGACGACACCCACGACGGTGCGCCCGTCCTGGCCCTCGCCCATGAATTTCATCACGTCGTCGGTCCATGCGATTCGCTGTCCCAGTGGGTTGCGATCTCCGAAGTAGGCACGGGCCATCGACTCGTTGATGATCACCACCTCCTGCGCATCGTCCAGATCGGTCGTAGCGAAGTCCCGCCCCCGGAGCAGATCGATTCCCATGGTCCGGAAATAGCCAGGAGAGACCACCCTGAAATCGGCCCTCGGCGTCGGGCCTCCCTCCACCGGCTCATGGCCCTCGACACCAATTTCCAGGCGGGGCGAGAACGTCGAGGCGCCGGCCAACGGCACCGCGCTGGTCAGGGCCGCGTCTTCGACGCCCTGAATCTCTCGCAGGTCGGCGAGGAGAGCCGTGTATTGATCGCGGACCTCGGCGTCGGTGCGACCCGTCGTGTTGGGGGGCACGTCCATGCCCACGACCTGCACGGTGTCGAATCCGGGGTCGATCCGCTGCAGATGAATCAAGGTGCGCAGGAGGAGCCCGGCACCGATCAGCAGCACGAACGATGTGCCGATCTGGGCCACGACGAGGGCACGTTGCGCCCTGCGGCTCGCGGTTCCGACGGTGGAACGGCCTCCATTGCGGGCCAGTGCACTACCCACCCGGTCACCGCCGGGCAGCGCCGGTAGGAGCGTGAAGAACATCGAGGCGGCCAGAGCCGCCGCCAGGGCGACCCCGAAGACGGGGGCATCGAGCGAAATCTCCGACGCCCGCGAGGTGAACCGTTCGGTGAAACCGACCAGAAGGTCGAGGCTCACCGAGGCGAGAAGGAGCCCCACGCCGGCCCCGATCAACGCCAGGAGGAGACTCTCGGCGAGGAGTTCTCGCCGCAACGCGCCCTTGGTCGCACCGAGCGACGCGCGGACCGCCAACTCCCGATCTCGGCGCAGAACGCGGGTCAACGTGAGGTTCGCGAGGTTGGCACACGCGATGACCAGCACGAAGAAGGCGGTTCCCAGGAGCAACAACAGCGTGGGCCGGGCACGCGACGTCAGCTGGGCCTTCAACGGCGTGACCGACACGTCGTACCTCGACCCCTCGTCGTAGGCCTCCGGATATTCCCCGTGAATTCGTGCCGAGACGGCCGCGACCTCGCTCTGAGCCGATTCGACCGAGGAGCCGGGCGCCAGTCGAGCGAAGACTTCGGTCATACGATGAATCCGGTCGTGGCTCATCGTGGCGTCGAGATGATGGGGACTCGTAGCCAGGTTCACATAGATGTCCGTGCGCTCCGGATAGGGAGGCGCCGGCTCCGCGACCCCGACGACCGTGGCAGTGCGCCCATTGATCTCCACCGTCTGGCCGACGATGTCCGGATCGGAGCCGAAGGCGCTTCGCCAGTAGGCGGCCGAGAGCACGATCACCGCCGGCGCGGCCGCTCCATCATCGTCGGGTCCCACGGTACGACCGGCGATCGACGACAGGCCCATCACCTCGAAGTAGTTGCCCGTCACGATGCCGGCCCGCACACGGAGTGGGGTATCGAACCCTAGCATGGTGAAATCGAGCGCCGAGAACTCCGCGACGGCCTCGAGCGAGGGTGTCTGACGCCGATAGTCGTCGATCTCAGGCACCGAAAACAACACGTTGCCGATTCCCGCGGCGCGAGCAGACTGGCGCAGATAGACCAACCGATCGCCGTTCTCGTGGGGCAGCGGGCGGAGCAGGACCCCATGGACGACGCTGAACATCGCGGTGTTCGCGCCGATCCCCAGTCCGAGCGTCACGATGAACACGAAAGCGTAGCCGGGATTGCGGGCCAGGCCCCGGAAGGCGTGCCGCACATCTTTGGCGGTGCCGTCCAGGAGCGCGGCCGTCCTCCCCCGTCGGGGCCCACGCATGCCCGGATGCCTCGCTGGTCCATTGCTCCCCGTGGAGCCCCGCCAACGACCCAGGACGCCGACCACTCGTTCCCGCGCCCGACCAAGCCGGAGCGACAGGCCGGTGGCCAACGCGTCGATGCCCGCATCCCATACGAATCGGGCAACGCCCCACCCCCTGGCGTTGTACCGGGCCTCGGCGCGCTGGTGGCGCAGGTGCAGAATCAGCTCGGCTGCGAACTCGCGCCTGAACCACGATGGGTACGCGCGGAGTAGCAACCGGTGGATCATCGGTGCTCGGCCCGGGGGGGGGCGTCGTCTCAGACATCGGATCAGGCCGAGCCCGGCAAGACGGCCCG
>CBDUEZ010000333.1:0-4657 GCA_965366355.1 uncultured bacterium | reverse complement strand
TCGGGCGGCCTCCTCATTGGTCAACCCCGCCCCCACGCTCAATCCGACCACCATGACGTTGTCGGAATCGAAGCCGAGGTCGAGGCGATTCATGGCCGTCAGCGAGCGGACCATCAGGCCGGAGCCCACCAGGAGCACCAGAGCGAGCGACAGCTGGGTCGTCACCAGAAGGTTGCGTGCACGAAACCGGTGAGCGCCGTCGGTCGAGGTGCGGTTGCCCCGAAGGATTCCGGCGGATCCAAGGCGTCCATAGCGCAAGGCCGGGATCGCACCGAGAAAGAGTCCCGCCACGACCGACAAGAGCGCGGCGAAGCTCAACACGGCCGGGGTCACGGCGACTTCATTCAACCGGGGCAGGTCCTGGCTGCCCATCGACGTCAAGACAGACACGCCGCCGTAGGCGATCGCGACACCCACCGCTCCGCCGGCGAGCCCGAGCACGAGACTCTCCGACAAGAAGGTCGCCGCGATGCGGCGAGCACCGGCCCCCATCGCGGCCCGGACCGCCAGTTCCTTCTGCCGGCTTTCGGCGCGGACCAGAAAAAGGTTGGCCACATTCAAGCAGGCGATCAGCAGCACGAACGACACGGTGCCCAACACGATGAAGAGTGTGGCCCGGCTGTCTCCGATCACCGAGTCCTTGAGCGTGCGTAGACTCGCTCCCCAGCCGAACTGGGCGAGGCCTTCTGCGGTCAGATCTTCGAACACCTCGGGCAGGCGGGCCTGAAGCCCCTGAACCTGGGCCTCGGCGGCTTCGAAGCTGACCCCGTCGGCCAGCCGAGCGAAGCCCTGCGTCCCGAACTCTCCGAACTCCCCGTCTGGATCGACGAAGAGGGGGAGCACGAAGTGGGTCTCCTGGTTGCCCGGCGGGCGAAAGGAAGCGGGAAGTACCCCGATGATCTCGGCCGTCGAACCATCCAATTCGACCGTTCGACCGATCACGTCGCCGGAACCGCCGAACAACGTCGTGTGCCCGCCATCCGTCAACAACACCACCCGCGGCGGCTCGTCGCCGTTGATGTCGCCGTCGTCGAAGACGCGTCCTTCGCGCGGCGTGATGCGAAAGACGTCGAAGAGCTCGGGTGAAGCCGTCAGGACTCGAACCCTCTCCGGCCGGTCCAGCCCGGTGAGATTCATCCCACCCCGCCCCAGGGCCACGATCGCCTCGAATACCGTGGCGTTTTCCCGATAGAAGCTCAACGTCCCGGGAGAATTGTTCAGTTCGGGCAAGTCGAGAGCCGGAGCGTGATGCATCAGTTCGACGATCCGGTCGGACTCCTCGTACGGCATCGGTTGAAGCACGATCGCGTTGACGAGCGTGAAGATCGCCACCGTCGCACCGATTCCGAGTCCAAGCGTGAGTACCCCGATGCCGGCGAATCCGGGTCGCCGTAGGAGCGCGCGCGCCGCGAGACGCAATTCTCTCACCATCATCATCCCCTTCTCCCCCCGTGTTGCAGTGTGTCTTCGATTTGTGTGGCGCTCCCACGAATACCCGCGTGTGGCGACCCATCGCTCCCGCACCACCCCGAACATCAGGTCGCCCAGGGCCCGCAGGCCGGACGCAAGCACCGCCCAACGCCCCCCGCAGGCTTCTTCGAGGTCCAGAACCTCAGCGAGATCGTCGATCATGGCGGGCAGATCTGCCCGCACGGGATGGGGCAGAAAACGCCCGAGGCGCCCGTAGCCGATCAGGATCAGCCGCTTCATCACGTTCAGCCCTGGGCAGCGCGGACGGCGTCGACCAACCCCTGCAGGCGTTCGGCCTCGGCACGCAGAGTCACCTCGCCTTCAGCGGTCAGGCGATGATATTGCCGCCTCTGATCGCCGTCTGGATCGTCGTCTCCAGAGAGCGGCTCCAGGAGACCCAACTGGGTCATTTCGCGCAGCGCCCCATACAGCGTGGCCGGCCAGAGTTTCACCGCACCCTGCGTGCGGTGCTCCACCGCCTGGCGAATCGAGAACCCGTGCCGGGGCTCTTCGGCCAGGGCGAGGAGAATGTGAAACCAGGTCGCCTTGAGGGGCGGGGGGCCGTGTGAATTCATCGGGTGTTCCATGCCGGAGAAGGCTCGAGATCCAAACACTACGAAAAGATACCGATATAGTTTCATAGCGAAAAGGGAAAGGGGCGGGACTCCGACCTGGGAGCCCCACCCCGATGCCCAACCCCGGTATGGTCCGGCGTTAGTTGCCGACCGGCCTCGCTTGGAAGGAGTTGGTCATCAACTCGTCATCCCATCCACCGGTGACATGGATGAACGCCTTGGCGTCGAAGAGGAAGGCCTTGATCAGGTTGTGGTTCAGGTAGGCGTACGTTCCTTCCTGGTCGAAGGTGTAGACCGCAGCGGCCGTTCCACCGGGAACGACGTCCCACGATTCCAGCCCCTCGTCGGGCTGGTTGCCGAACTTGCCGTAGGGCCACACCCAGTCGCCGTGTCCACCAATGAGGTGGGGAAAGGAGGGGTTGTTCGCCTGGGAGTGAAGCATGAGCAGGGTCTCGCCGACTTCGGCCTCGAGCCGGATATCGGCCGTGAGCGAACCGTAACTCCCGTTGAAGGCGATGTGGGTCGGCGTGAGCGTACGCATCGCCTCGATCATCGGCCCCATCTGGTCGACGAAGTTGGCCGACCGCCGGTACGAGCCGTCGGCGTTCTTCGGCACATAGTAGTCCTGTTCGCCGAAGTAATAGGCCCGGTCGTACTCGACCCGCTCGCCGTACCCGTCACGGAGTCCTTCGCGGGGCAGCACGAGAATCGCACCGTTGCCTCCGGTCACCACATGATAGGGGACCATCTCGCCGCCGGGGGCGCAGTGGTAGACGAAGAAGCCCGACTTCAGAGCCCTCCACAGCAGGCCCACTTCCTGCCCCGGCGCCACGACGGTCAGGGAACCGCCCCCCATCGCACCCGTCGAGGCGTGGAAGTCGATGTTGTGGGCCATCGTGTTCTGGGCGACACCAAAACGAAGCGTGTCGGTGGTCGTGTTCACGAGGGTCAGGTCGACCCAATCCCACTGGAAGACGACCGGCACCGGCCCAGGAACGTGATTGTTGAACGCCATCTGCCAGACGAAGACCCCAGGCGCGATCTCGACCTCCCGCTCGACGATCTCGAGTCGGATTTCGACGATCCGCGGAGGGGCGGTGGCGACCTGTTGGTGCTCGGGCAGGAAGGGGGGATCGACGAGGACCTGCTGGACTCGCTCCGCCTCGGCCAGGGGGAAATCGACGATGGCGGGGTCGGGGGGAATCTTCCAACCGGAGCCGGCGCCGCCGCCTGGAGCGACAGGCGTGCAGGCGAGGGCAGTCACGACGAAATATGAACCGAAAAGGGCGCGGAATCGCATGAGGGTTGTCCTGTAGGGGATACTGCAATCCGAACGCCTCTAATCTGGACCCGTGGGTCCGATTTAGGTGTCAGGCCCTTTCCGAAGCCGTTGTCGGGAAAGTCCCCCCTTATTCCTCCTCTCCCCGAAGCGCCCCCAGGGGATCGATCCGGGAAGCCCGCCAGGCGGGTACGAGGGCAGCCACCGCCGCCGACAGGAGCAACAGGGCCGAGCCCACGAGAAAAGCGGTGGGATGGGTCGGCGAGATGTCGACCAGTTGGGATCGCAGTGCGCGGCCGACGAGCAGGCTCGAGGCTCCTCCGATCGCCACTCCGAGCCCGGCCACCCAGATCGACTGCGCGATCACCAGGCGCACGATTCGACCCCGCCGTGCACCCAGGGCGGCCCGAATGCCGATCTCGCGAGTGCGGCGAGCCACGATGTAGGCCAGTAGACCGTACAAACCCACGCAGGCGAGGAGGAGCGCGAGGGTCCCGAAGGCCACGACGAACGACGTCAGCGCCCGCCGACTCGCGACCCAGTTCCGGACCCTCCCCTCGAGGGCCTCGACCTCGACCGGAATCCGCGAGTCGAGGTCACCCACCGCGTCGCGAAGGACCCCGGCCATCTCCCGGCGGGCCGCCGCGCGTCCCCGCACGACCACCGTTATCGTGGCCAGGGTGCGCGGAATCTGCTCCGCGAGAACGAACATCTCGGCCGTAGTCTCGGAGTCGAAACCGTAGGTGCGCATATCGGCCACCACCCCCACGACCTCGAGCCAATCGGCCGGGTTCCCCTCCGTGCCGCTCTCCATGCTCACGGCTCTCACGCGCTGACCGAGGGCGGACTCGCCGGGCCAGTAGCGGTCGGCCATCGACTCGTTGATCACCACGACCCGCGCGGTGAGCGGGCCGTCGGAGCTGTCGAACACCCGGCCCTGAACCCTCTGGATTCCGAGGGCATCGAAATAGTCGCCCGTCACCGCCCGATAGCCCGCTCCGATTTCGGCGTCATCCCGCCCCTCCACCTCGATGAAGCCGGTCCCGCCCCCAACCGTCGGGGCGCCGAGTGCCGCCCCGGCGGAGATCACGCGTGGGTCGCCATCCAGCCTCGCCATCAACCCATCCCAGAAGCTGCGCCGGGCCTCGACGCCGGGTCCCGTGTCGACCCCGAACTCCACATCGTATTCGCCGAGGTCGAGAGGGATCGACGCCATCCAGACGTCGGTCGCATCGAAGCCGAGATCACGGCCCACCAGCGACCGAAAGCTCTGCACGAGCAAGGCGCCGCCCACGAGCAGCGTCAGGGCGAGAGCGACCTCGGCGGCCACGAG
>CBDUEZ010000332.1:0-4673 GCA_965366355.1 uncultured bacterium | reverse complement strand
CTGCTCCAGGAAGCTGTCGACCTGAGCCCGATCCGGCTCCTCCTGCAGCCGCGCCCAGCTGTGCCCCTCGCAGAGCTCCAGCCCCGCCCGCGCGAAGGCCTCCAGGCTCCGGACCCCGGCGGCGGAGCGGAGCAGCGGCGCCAGGCTGGGGTCCCCCATCTCGCCGAGCACAAGCAGCGCCCGGCCGGCCTCGGGGCGGCGGCGCTCCACGCTCTCCCGCAGCTCGGGCACAGCCGCCGGCCCCAGCTCCACCAGCGCGCCGTTCCCCACCCCCGAGGCGCGCTTTCGCCCGCCGCGCCCCTCGGCTGATTGATCGCTTCACCGTTCATAGAAAAGGAAACCGATCACGCGGCCACCCAAATGTGGCCGCGTGATCGGTTGTCCTCTTTCTGTCAGAGGCCGGAACGCGCACCCTCCGTGCTGCCCCACAACCCACCACTCTGCACGCCCCAGCGCCCAATCCGGAGGATTTCACGCGCTCCGCGCGTGAAACCTTACCTTTCGCGTTTCGCCGACTGGCCGAATGGATGATTCGGCTCGCCCGGCGACCAAAACCCGCCAGACAGCCCCGAAACGGTGCCAAAGTGTTGGATTCGGGTCCGGGCGACCGCCCCGGGCGACCGCCCCGGCCGACGGCCTCGGCCACCGCCGACCGCCCCGGCCGACCGCCCCGGCCGACCGCCTCGGCCACCGCCGACCGCCTCGGGCACCGCCGACCGGCCGGCCGCCCCCACCACCAGACACGATTCCCCGCGCCAGGCGCGGGGAACCCTTCAGTTCGCGCCGTCCTCGAAGGTGATCGCCCGCGTGCCGGCGTCGTCCTTGAGGTGCACGTCGAGCCAGGCGGTCCAGCGCGCCCACAGGTCGAGAATGGTCTCGCGGGTGGCCGGTCCGTGGTCCTCGTACGGATAGAGGTACATCGCGGCGTCCTTGCCCAGCCCGTTCAGGGCATGGAAGAGACGCGGGGAGTGTCCGGGATCGGTCCCCACATTCTGGTCTCCGAGACCGTGGTACATCAGCAGGGCGCCCGTGAGATTGTTGGCGAAGAGGAAGGGCGACATGCTGAGGTAGACGTCTTTCGCCTCCCACAGCAGGCGCCGCTCACTCTGGAACGCCATCGGGGTCAGCGTGCGGTTGTAGTTGCCGTCGCCCGCGATGCCCGCCTTGAAGAAGGGCGTGTGGACCATCGCGTTGACGGTTGAGAAGGCTCCGTAGGAGTGTCCGCCGAGACCCAAGCGCTGCCGGTCGATCAACTCGCGTCGATCGAGCTCGTCGATCACGGCGGCCAGGTTGTTGCGCAGGTCGTGCTCGTAGTTGTCGTTCATCTGGCCGGCCTTGCCCACGATCGGGGCATCGGGCTCGACGACGGCGTAGCCCATGCGGACCAGGAATTCCATGGAGCGCGTCCCGAAGTTCGGGAAGGCGTTCTTGTTGTAGGTGCGGGCACCCTCGTCATACGACTCCTGATCGTCGTACTCGCGCGGGTAGAACCAGAACATGGCGGGGAGCCGCGTGCCCTGCTGGTAGCCCGGGGGCAGCGTGACGGTCACCCGGAAGCGGAAGCCGTCGGGACGCTCGACCACGAAGCGCTCGACCGGCGCATTCGTGAGGTCGGGGGTGTAGTCGATGTTGTCGGTGAGCTGCGTGCGGGTCGCCCCCTCGAGGCGATACGACTGCCGAATCTCGGTGGGGGACTCCCGGTTGACCACGAAGGCCCCCGCGTCGATGTCGAGGATCGCGGCGATACTTTCGTAGACGCCCTCGTTCGAGCTTTCATAGAGCCGCTCGGTCTCGCCGGTGCGGATCTCGACCCGGTCGAGGTAGGTCTTCGGGGCGGTCGTGTTGGGGTCTTCGTCGTAGATGGTGCCGCCCATGAAGACGCTGCCGCCGTCGGCCGACATCATCACGGTCTCGGCCGTGCCGCCACCGCCGAAGCCGCCGAAACGTCCGGACGAGCTGCGCACGGCACCGTCGGTGCCCACGAGCGTGCCCGGGCGACCGTAGAAGTCGTCGTTGCGCGCGCGGGACAGGGTGTGCTTCGTGGCCGGATCATCGAGGAAGACGGCGTACTGATGCGTGTTCTGCCCCTGCCTCTCCGTGACGAAGAGGGTGTTCATGTCGGGTCCGTACGAGACCGACGCCATGCGCGTCGCGCTCTCGAAGACCACCTCGGCGCTCGAGTCGTCGAAAGGCGGGAGCCACTGCATCACCCGGTCCATGCGGCGTGCGCGGCTGCTGCCCTCCTCTTCGTCGGCGGGTGCGGCGGGGGCCGCCTCATCGCCTTCGTTACGCTCGGGCGCCGCTTCCTGCTGGAGGAACGACAAGCCCTGTCCATCGGGACGCCAGGCAATCGAGCGTCGCTCGCTTCCCTGGTCGCCGTTCTGTCCACCTGGTCCTGCATTGGCGTCGCGCACGCCCAGGTTCATTTCGGTCGTGTCGAGCACGGCCATCAACTCACCCTCGGCGCTCCAGACCTCTTCGATGCGGCCGAAGTTATTGACCGGCACCACGTAGCTGAAGGGCCGCACCATGCGGGTCACCATCGCGTAGTCCCCGCCCGGCGCGAAGTTGAAGCTGCGCACCATCGCGGGCGCTCCGACCTCGGTCACGTCGCGGCTCTCGACATCGATCAGCGCGAGCTGGCCGGTGGCGTGCCACTCGAGCAGCGCCTCGTCGTGCGGGTCTTCCATCAGGCTGGCATAGGTGCGCAGCTGGTTCTCGGCGTCGGCCGTGATCTTCACCTGGGGACCCGTGGGCACGCGCGGCTCCACCGGCATCGGCGCCCGGTTGTTGGGCACGAGCACGGTGGCGATGGCCTGTCCATCGGCCGTCCACTCGAAGTCGGTCACCATCGTGGCGAGCACCGGACGGCGCGTGATCTGGCGCGAGCGGCCGTTGTCGGCGCTGGCCACATAGATGTGGGTGGCGTCGTCGGTGTGCGCGAAGAACGCCACCTGCGAACCGTCGGGCGAGAACTTCGCGTCCGACACCCGCGCTCCGGCCGGCACCTGCACCGTGACCTTGGCGCCGTCGAGGGCCGAGATCAGCTCGATGCCGACATTGTTGCGAATCGTCAGGCTGCGATTGCGGTTCGCCGCGTAGTCGATGAACTGTCCGCCGAGCTCGTGGAAGGGCTTCGAGAAGGTGTCCATGCCCACGGGACCGTCGCCCACCTCGTTCAGGAACCACCGCCGGTCGGCACTCGGCGTGCCGAGCGTGACGTTGAGATACCGCGGGGCGAGCGCGGCCTCTGCGATCGACCCGGGAGGCGCCGCGAACTCGGTCGTGGCCAGCACTTCGTCGGCCCGCCAGTCGGGGGCGGAGACGCCCGAGGTGACGACGGCGCCGTTGTTGGCGTCCTGGGCCTGGGCGGTTGCGGGCACGAAGGCCAGCAACGCCACGAGGGGCATCGTGCCCAACAGGCGAGTACGAAGGCGGGAACGCGTCATGACGGATCTTCTCAAGGGAGCGGGTCGACGGGTATAGGGGCCACAGTACTTCGTGACACGTGGACTGGGAAGGGTGTTGGCCCCCGGGGCCCTCGACGCCATCATCCGGGCGCCCACCCGCTGCAACACCGGAGTCCCCCCACGTTGAGTGCCCCGACCCGTCCCTTCTTCATCGTCGGCTCCGGCCGTTCGGGCACCACCCTGCTCCGCCTGATCCTCGACGACCACACGCGGCTGGCCGTCCCGCCCGAGAGCTGGTTCCTGCTGCCGCTGGTCGAGCACCTTCCGCTTACCGACGAACTGACCCCCGCCCAGGTCGACGAGGCGGTGCGGCTCGTCACCGAACACTACCGCTGGCCCGACCTCGAGATCGACGACGAGTGGTTCGCCCTACACGTGCGCGCGCTGGAGCGACCCACGATTCGAACCATCGCCGACCTCGTCTTCAACACCCTGCGCGATCGCAGCGGCTCGCCGCGGTGGGGCGACAAGACCCCGCGCTACGTGTCGATCGTGCCGGAGATCGCGCGGCTCTACCCCGAGTCCCAGTTCATTCATCTGGTACGGGACGGCCGCGACGTCGTGCTGTCGATGTGGCTGCGGCGGTGGTTCGGGCGCTGGCTCGTCTGGAACCTCGACGAGTGGCGCGACGCCATGGACCACATGGAGCGCAATCGGTCCGTGCTCCCCCCCGAGCGGCTCCTCGAGGTGCGCTACGAAGAACTGGTGCTCGACACCGAGTCGACCGTGCGCGCGATCTGCGACTTTCTGGGCGAGCCGTACGAACCGGCCATGCTGCAGTGGGAGGACCACATCGACGACCGGATCCCGGGCCGCGAGATGCACATTCACCAGAAACTGCGCCGCCGCCCGCAACCCGACGATGTGGCCCGGTATACCCGCGAACTCAACGCCGTCCAGGCCTTCATGCTCGAGGCGCACCTGGGCGAGCGGCTGCGGCGGCAGGGGTATGAGGCGCGGTTCGTGTCGCGGCTGTGGCGTGGGCCGTTCTGGCTCGCGCGGGTGGCGGCCCGGCTGGGACTCCCGGTGGCCGATGTGTTGGTGCGGGCGCCCGGGGCGCTGTGGCGGCGGGTGAAGTGGGGACTGGGGGTGGAGGCGCGGCCGGAGGGGTGAGGGGGGGGTTGGTTGCGGGGGTCGGCGGCGGGGTTCTGCGGCCGGAGGGTGCGGGTTGCGGGGGTCGGCGGCCGGAGGGTGCGGGTCGCG
>CBDUEZ010000331.1:0-4701 GCA_965366355.1 uncultured bacterium | reverse complement strand
CGAACAGACCTCACCGGGGGTCGCTGGTGCGCCACGCACCATCCTCCACATTCGCACGGGGTCGGGACCCTCGGTCGTGGAGGCGGCCCGCCGCATCGTATGGGACGTCAGCCCCGACTCTCCGATCGACCAGATCCTGCGGGAGGGCGAGATCGTCGGCACGCACCTGGGAGCGCAGCGGATCGTGCTCACGCTGCTCGGCGGATTCGCGGTGCTGGCGATGCTCCTGGGCGCCCTCGGCGTGTACGGAATCACCCGGTTCGCGGTGCAGAAGCGCACGCGCGAGATCGGCGTGCGCATGGCGATCGGGGCCGCCCGCCCGGCCGTCACGGCGATGGTCCTCCGCCAGGGCCTGCGCCCGGCCGTGGCCGGCCTGGCGCTCGGCGTCGTCGCCTCGGTGGCCGCAGGTCGGCTGATCCAGAGCCAGCTGACCGGCGTGAGCTCGCTCGACCCCGCCACCTACGCGGTGGTCGCGAGCCTTCTGGCGGCCGTGTCGGTGCTCTCCACCTGGCTGCCGGCCCGACGGGCGGCGGCGATCGACCCCGTGCGGGCGATTCGCAGCGAGTAGGGTCGGGGGGGCGCCGCAGCCGCCCAAAACCCGCCACTTTGGACGGTGTTGCGGGGCGAATGTTGGGTTTCTGGCCGATGGCGGAGGCAATCGTACAGTCGCGCCGATTTCAGAAGTTGAATGGAGGATTCCATGCGCTTCTCGCATGGAATCCTCCATCCGTCTCTAAAACGTGTCCAAAGTGTAGGATTCCGACCCACCGCACGTGTCGGAAACCCGCCCCACCGCCCGACCGCACCCCGCGAGTAGGATGCCGACCAACCGCCCCCCCTACCGCACCCGGAACACGATCGGAAATGTCACCCACACGGCGACCGGGTTCTCGCGATTGATGGCGGGCGTGAAGCGCATCACGTCGGCCACTCGAACGGCGGCGTCGTCGAGCCGCTCGAACCCGGAGCTCTCGTCGATCCGGGTCTCGAGCACGCGGCCCTGCTCGTCGAGGTGGAAGGCCACCCGCACGGTGCCGCCGATGCCGGCGTTCTTCAGCGTCTGCGGGTATTCCCGATCGAGTACGCGGAAGACTTCGTCCCGATTCGTGATGGTGGGTGCGACGGTATAGGGCGTGAAGCCCGCGCCCCGCTCGGTGTCGCCATCGGTCGCGGCTGCGGGGGGTGGGGGCGCTGCGGTCGGCGCATCCCAGTCGAGGGGTGCGATCGTCACATCGACCGATACGTCGGTCGACGCGACCACCGGCGCGGCCGGGCGCGCGATTTCTTCGGGCGGCGGCGGAATGTCGACCTCGGGCAGGGGAATGTGCTCGAGGGCGGCGGTGGCCGTGTAGATCTCGGCGGCCGTCATGGTCGGCCACCCCTGGAGAACGGCGAAGTGCACGACCACCGCCACGATCAGCGAGCCCCATAGTCGATCGTTCCAGCCTTGTTTGAGCCGATCGTTGGCGCTGGCCGGGTGCGAAGTCGAAGTCGTGGGTCGGTCGGTCATGGCGTCCCCCTCGTCGAATGGATCGCTGCCACCTCGCTATAGGCTTCGATACGCGAGGGAGCGAGCGCGCATTACACGCAGACGGTGCTGGCCGCCCCACCACCCTCTACTCGTACCGCAGCACCGTCGCGGGATCGAGCCGCGTCCCGCGCCACGCCGGAATCCAGCTGGCCACCCACGCGACGACCCCCAGTCCCAACAGGCTCGCGACCAGCGTCGCGGGGTCGCTCGGCGACACGTCGTAGAGCAGTCCCGTCACGGCCCCCTGGAGGAGCAGCACGGCGAGCAGTCCCAGGAACGAACCGACGCCGACGGTCAGCAGCACGTCGCGCTGCACCCGATACCGCACCTGTGAGGCACTCGCGCCGAGGGCCAGGCGAATGCCCATCTCGCGGGTGCGGCGGGCGACGGAATAGGCGACCACGCCATACACGCCGACGGCGGCCAGAATGAGCGCCGCCAGGGCGAAGATCGCGAGCACGAAGGCGTTGAGGCTCCGGTCGGATGCGGAGTCCCGGATCAGGGCGGCGAGCGGATCGACGCGCACCGAGATATCGCGATCGACCCCCTGCACGACGTCGCGCAGCTGGGCCGCCGCAGTTCCCGTGGCGGCGCTGGTCCCCCCGGCCCCCCCGGCCGCCGTCTTCACGAGCACGTGGCCCCCGTAGTAGAGGGGAAAGAGCGGACGCTGCGCGAAGTGCGCGTAGTAGCGCGGGGTCTGACCGCTCGAGGCGTCCCAGGCCAGGGTCTCGCCCACGACCCCGATCACGGTGAGGTCTTCGTCGCCCCAGGGGTCCATGCCGCGCGGATTGAAAGTGCGGCCGATGGGGTCCAGTCCGGGCCAGATGGCTTCGGCCATGGCCTCGTCGATGACGGCCACATGCGGCGCCTCGGGACCATCGGAGGTCTCGAACAGGCGTCCCCGGAGCAGCGGAATGCCCATCGTCGTGAAGTACCCGGCGTCGGCCACGCCATAGGCGAAGATCCGATCGGTGCGGGTGCCGTCGTCGAGTTGGACCGGGCTCCCGACGGTCCCACGCCCCGCGACGGGGAGTGAGAAGGCGAGGCCGCTCGCGCGCATGCCGGGGATCGTGCGCAGTCCCTCGAGGATCTCGTTCATCGCCTGCGTGCCCTCGTCGAGGCCGTCGTACTTCGAGATCGGCCAATCGAGTCGACCCACCACCACGCCCGAGGGATCGAAGCCGCCGTCGCGATCGAGGATCGAGGCGAGGCTCTTTCCGAACAGTCCGCCGGCCACGAGCAGGAAGACGGCAAGCCCGGCCTCGGCGCCCATGACGGTGCGCCACACCAATTGGGTCGTGCGGTCGTAGCCGTCGCGGCCGGCCCGCACCGCCTGGGCCATGTCGTTCCTGGTCAGGGCGAGGGCCGGAAGGAGTCCGAAGGCCAGGGCCGCGAGCACCATGACCGCCACCGTGAAGGCGAGCACCCGACCGTCGAGCGACACCTCCGCCAGCCTCGGCAGCGCCGTCGGGTTCAGGCGGCGCGTCGCGCCCAGGATCGCCTGACCCAGCACGATCCCCAGACCCGACCCCAGCAGAGCTAGGGTGAGGCTCTCGATGAAGAGCTTGCGCACGAGACGCGACCGACTGGCTCCGAGCGACGCCCGCACGCCGAGCTCGCGCACCCGCGCCGTACCCCTCGCGAGCAGCGTGCTCGCCACGTTCGTGCAGGCGATCAGCAGGAGCACCCCCGACGCCGCGAGGAGAAATCCGAGTGCCCGACGAGAGGTGCCCACGACGTCGTCGAGGTAGCGGCGGGCGACGACCCCGACCGTTTCGACCTCGGGGGCGGCCGCGCGAATCCGGCCGTGCACCACGTCGAGTTGTGCCGCAGCTGACTCGAGGGTCGCGTCGGGGGCCAGGCGGGCGATGACGCCCACCACGTGGTTGGCCCGCACGCTCCAGGGCACACGCCGATCGAGCGAGGTCCACACCTCCGGCTCGCCGGGGAGCGTGAAGCTGGCGGGCATGACGCCCACCACGTCGTAGACCTCGCCGTCGATGTCGAGGGTGACGCCGTCGAGCGAGGAGGGGCCGGGCGTCTGCGCCGCGCCCCCGAGGGGACCGTCCCAGAACGACCGCGACACCACCGCGACCGGCGCCGCGCCGGGCTGGTGTTCGTCGGGGGAGGGCAGTCGGCCGAACGCGGGGGCAACCCCGCCCACTGTGAAGAAGTCGGCGGTGACCGCGCTGATCCGGGCCCTCACCCCACCGTTGCGTGTGAGCAGCGACGTCGCCCGCGGAGGCACGAAGGCCGCGACCGCCGAGAGTTCGGGAGTGCCCGCTCGCCAGTCCACGAAATTGAGGTACGACGTGTAGAGCTCCTCGCCCTGATCGGTGCGCTCCCAGACGGCGACCATGCGGTCGGAGTCCGGGTAGGGTAGGGGACGAAGCAAGACGCCGTCGACCAGGGTGTACATGGCCGTCGTGGCGCCGATCCCGACCGAGAGCGTCAGGATCGATACGATCGCGAAGCCCGGCGAGCGTCGCAGTCCACGCAGGGCGTGCCGAAGGTCGGAGAACACGTCGTCGACCAGCCGATGGCCTCGCTCCTCTCGGGCGCGTTCGCGCATGCGGTCCTCGCCTCCGAAGGCGACCAGCGCCCGTCGTCGTGCTTCGGTCGCCGAGAGTCCCCGGGCCTCGAGCTTGCGCGTCTCCATTTCGACGTGGAAGCGCATCTCTTCATCGAGGGCCGCCTCTTCCGTCTTGCGAAAGAATAGCGTCTGCAGCCGGGCCTTGATCGCATACCACCACCTCATCGCCGCCTCCCCTCGCGCTCAGTCCCGAGCGAGTTCACCCATGAGAATCCGATCGACCGCGCCCCGCGCGCGCTCCCAGGCGCGCACCTCGACCTTGAGCCGACGGGCGCCGGCGGGCGTGAGGCTGTAGAACCGGGCGCGCCGATTCGCCTCACTCCGCTGCCATTCCGCCTCGATCCACCCCTGCCGACGCAGCCGCTGAAGCGCCGGATAGAGGGACCCCTGGTTCACCCGGAAGACCTCTTCGGAGAGTTCCGTCAACCTCTCACCGATGCCCCAGCCGTGCATCGGGCGGTCGGCGAGGACCCGCAGGACGAGCAGGTCGAGGGTGCCGGGCAAAATATTTCCCGATTCTTCCACGTGACGCGGGACTCCAGGCTTCGGATGGCCGAAAAGGGCCGGCATGGCCCCT
>CBDUEZ010000330.1:0-4717 GCA_965366355.1 uncultured bacterium | reverse complement strand
GGGGCGGGCTGCGTGGCGGACGGGGCGGGCTGGTTGGTGGGGTGGGCGGTGGGCGGGGCGGTGTGGCGGGGCGGGCTGCGTGGTCGGTGGGGGCGGGCTGGTCGGTGGGGCGGGCTGCGTGGCGGTGTGGCGGGGCGGGCTGCGTGGCGGTAGGGGCGGGCTGGTTGGTGGGGGCGGGCTGGTTGGTGGGGCGGGCTGCGTGGCGGACGCGCCGCCCGTGAGGCGCCGCGGGTAAGGCGCCGCGGGTAAGGCGCGCCCTCTCCTTTTGGCGCTGAGAACAGCACACGGCCCACGATTTCGGGGTGCCCCAGATCGATTTGCGGCTCTATTCGCTGACAAGCGCGCCCGACGAACCGGCTCGGACAGCCCTGTGCGCCCTTCGCCGCTCATAGGGCTGCGAACCGATCTCGATCGGCGATCTGAACCGAGTCGCGATCGGTTGTCAGTTCGGCCCGTCGGCCCCGCACCCTGACCCGACGCGTCGTTGTGACCATCTTGAACGCACCCGCCCCTTTCTTCGACAGGAAGCGCTCCAACGTGACCCGCCCGAACGCCGCCCGCCCGATCACGCCGCCGACCCGCCCCGCCACCCACTCGACCCGCCCCGCCCACCGCCCGGCCACCCCGGCGCAGGCGGCCTTCGCCCTGCTCGCCGGTCTCACCCTGTGCGTGGGCCCTACCGACGCCGTGGCCCAGGTGGTCGCGAGCGAGCGCGCGACCGTGTCGCAAATCGTCTCGGGCACGGAGATCGTAATCGACTACAGCCGACCGTCCGCGCGCGGCCGCACGGAGCTGTTCGGCGGCGATGTGGCGTGGGGACGCACCTGGACCGGGGCGAATTCCAACACGACGCTCCACTTCTCGAACGATGTCACGCTGAATGGTGAAGAGGTCGTGGCGGGCACCTACGGCGTGTGGATCCAGCCGATGGAAAGCGGGCCCTGGCAGTTCATGCTCCACGAAGACACGACGCTCTTCCACACGCAGCACCCGGCTCTCGACGACGGTCTGCTCACCGTGCCCATGCACACGATGGTCGGTCACGACTTCGTCGAGACGATGCGCTGGGACTTCCAGGAGGTGCGGGCCACCGGGGCAACAATGACGCTCGCCTGGGGCACCCAGAGCGTCTCGATCGACCTCGGCGTCGACCCCGGGTACGTGCTCACGGTCGAGCCGACCGAGGCAACCCGCTATGTCGGCGACTGGACCTTCGACCAGAGCATGACCGCGCCGCCCGAGGAACGCCGCGAGGCCATGCGGGCCAATCAGGCGCCCGACGACCTCGCCGTCTTCGACGCCTATATGGCCGCGATCGGTGCGGCGCGACCGGTTTCGCTCGTCTACGAAGAGGGGCGCCTGATCCTCGCCGACCCCGCGATGGACGCCATCATGTCGAGCGTACAGGGCGCCGGATTCCAGACGCTATTGATGCCCCGCACCGAGGGAATCTTCGAGCCCGGTACCATGTTGCGGGGCGATCTCGCCTTTGCCGGGGGGCAGGGCCTCTGGGAGTTCGAGTTCGACGACGCGGGCCGGGCGGTGAGCTTCGTGGTGCGCGATACCGCCGACGACATCGTCGGCCGAGGCGCCCGGGAAGGTGGTCGCTAGCGCGTTGGTGCGCACGGTTCGGCACGAGGGTGAGCGCCGACCGCCCGAGTCAGCCGCCGGTGACCCTCAGCCAGTCTCGCGTCAGCGCCTCGGTCGGCAGCCACGACGTTGGATAGGTCGTGCGCGGCGCCTCGGCCGAGGGCACGATGTCCCGGGTCTTCGGATCGGCGATGAAGCCCGCGTCTCGATCCAGCGGTAGCAGGGTACCCGGCCGATCGCCCCGTCCGGGGTCCCCGAGTCTCAGCGGGACCAGGTCTTCGAAGAATCGCAGGGCCACCTCTTTCGACCCGGCGACCTCGTGGCTGATTCCGGGCTCGACCGCCAGGGCCCACAGGGCGCCCGCGCGGCGGTTGATCGCAAAAATGCCGGCGATGATGTCGTTTCGAAACTCGAGATCGGTCTCGCCGATGAAGAAGAACCCGGGCACCTTCTGCGACGCTTCCGACGCCTGCGCCGTGTAGTAGATGCCGCCCTTGTTGACGACGAAGGCCGCCACCCGCTCGGGCTTCCACATTGCGAACTCGTAGTTGAACTGGCCGCCCGCCGACATGCCCCACATGAAAAGCGGCGCCGCCCCGAGCTCCGGGTGACCCGACTCCACCGCAAGTTGTTCGAGGGACTCCACCAGGGCTTGTCCGCTGCCCTTTGCGACGTCGACGTACCGCTCGATGAACATCTGCTCGTGGGCGGCGTCCTTCAGGTGAACGCCGAGCAGGGCGAGATGGTGCCGCGATGCAAAGTTCCGCCATTCCTCATCCTCGACCTGGTCTCGGCCGTCGCCGTTGGAGCCCGGTACGAGCACGACCACGCCCCGAAGGGCTCCGCTTTCCTCCGGAGCCCAGAGCCTGAACTCCGCAACGCTGTAGTTCTCACCCGCGGACGCCGCCAGGTCGTAGGTCTGGGCCGAAACCGGCGTGCCCAACATCGGGACCAGGATGGCCGGCAGGGTCGGTAGCAGGATCGCCGCCAAGCGGGGCACCGAACAAAAGCGTATCAACGTTGGAGCTCTGCGATGAAGGAATCGACCTTGCCCGGGCCGAGGACAAACACCTCGCCCCCCGGGCAGAATACGGTCACGCGCTCGGGCCAGGGGGTCGCGTGATCGTGTTTCACCCACTGTCGCTGGGGGCCGTGGTCGATCAACGCGAAGTCGGTGCCGAGGGGTCGGAGAATATTGATCAGGATGTCGAGCTCACGTCGGTTCTTCACCCCCGAATGGGGTGTGCCGGCGGCGCCCGTTCCGAGAATGACCTGCCGGCCCGTGGACGCGTCGAGGACGTCGTAGAGGTCCATGTCGGAGTAGTATTTCTGGCCGCGGGCATTGACGAGGTAGTGCAGTGGTCGAGGTGCACACGGCACGGAGACGGGCTCCGGATCGAGGGTGAGGCCATGGATACGTGCGTAGCCGGGATCGATTCGGCCATCGGTGAGGGCTCGCGCAAGATCGTCAGGGCCCTCCAGCATCACCATTCCCGTCACCGGGTGGCACTTCGCCTTGATCCCCATCGGCTTCGGGAGCTTATCGAAGTCGCCGCAATGATACATGGCGCTCACCTTGACCGGCCGAACGAAGATGAGCCAACCAAGTTTGGTCGAGGCCCGCCGCAGGGGTCCGAGCACGCCCTCGTGGATCCCGGTCTCGTTCATGAGACGCCGGGTCTGGTCGAGCGTGAGCCGTGGGATCTGCACCCCGACGGATCCGTAGCGATCGAACGGGCGGCGAGACCGGAACTTCCGGGCCCATTCCTCTGGCGACACACCTGCGGCCATGGTCGGTCTTCGGCTGTGGGGGCTCCGTCGCGACGATTCTGACGGTAGGCCTGCCGGTCGAGGACTGCAACGTCGTGGAGCCGCCGTCCCCGGACCCGGCAGGGCATCGACCGCTTTTCGCAGCGCTCGAGCGAAGCAACGGATTCGCTTGCGGCGCCCCCCGCCTACGCGGTACCTGTAGTCCATAGACCACGGCGGACTTCGAGGTGAGCATGGCGCAGGACCCGACACGACCCACACTCGTCCTCGACGGTGACGAGGTGACCTTCACCCCCGGCGAGACGCTCTTCGAAGTCGGGGAGCGAAACCGACGGGAGATCCCGACGTTGTGTTATGACGACCGGCTCGATCCCTTCGGTGGCTGCCGGCTCTGCGTCGTAGCGGTCGAGGGTATTCGCAATCCCGTGGCCTCGTGCACGACGCGCGCGGAAGCCGGGATGAAGGTCACTACGAAGGGGGGCGCGATCGACCTGCATCGCCGCGTTCTGCTCGAACTCGTCGCCTCGGAGCAGCGCGACGTGAAGGTCGATGCATTGTCGGGTTACGCCTCACAGGAATTGGGCGACCTCGTCGATCGCTACGATGCCCACTCGGGTCGCTTCGCGGGGGCGAAGAGCGGCACCTCGCGCCCGGACGATCCGAATCCGTTCATTCTTCGCGACTACGAGAACTGCATCTCGTGCTACCGGTGCGTGCGGGTCTGTGCGGAGCAGGAGGGCGACTACGCCATCAGCGTGAAGAACCGCGGCTTCGGTACGCAGATCACGGTGGAGTTCGACGGCATCCTGAAAGACTCGTCCTGCACGTTCTGCGGGCAGTGCGTACAGACCTGCCCCACGGGCGCACTCGCCGACATCAAGGCGCTGGCGAAGAAGCACGTGGAGGGGGAGACCGAGAAGACCCGCACCATTTGTCCGTACTGCGGCGTCGGCTGCAGCGTCGACGTGCTCACGAGGGGCGATCAGATCGTCGGAATCCACCCGGCCATGGATGGTCCCGCCAACGAAGGCGCCCTGTGCGTCAAAGGGCAGTTCGCCTACGACTTCGTGCATCATCCCGATCGGCTCGACACTCCCCTGGTGCGGGACGATCATGGCATCCTGCAGCCGGCGACCTGGGACGAGGCTCTCGACAAGGCGGCGGCGGGACTGCTGGCCGCGGTCAACGAGCACGGTCGGCACTCGGTCTATGCCGTGGCGTCGGGACGCGCTCCGAACGAGGCGGCCTTCACGATGCAGAAGCTGGTGAGGGCCGGGCTCGGTACGTCGTACATCGACAACTGCAGCCGTGCCTGACACGCTCCCACCGTCGCCGGTCTGGCGGCAAGCATTGGGCG
>CBDUEZ010000329.1:0-4741 GCA_965366355.1 uncultured bacterium | reverse complement strand
CCGGTTCGGCGAACCTGATCCCCTTCGTGAAGCGAGGTCCAGTCACCCATGATGACCGCACCGATGTTGTCTTCTTCGAGGTTCAGCGCGAGCGCCGTGATCGAGTCGCCGGTTTCACCCGAAGTGATCTCGAGCATTTCGCTCGCCATCGCCTTGGTGAGACCGTAGACACGGGCGATCCCGTCTTTGACTTCGAGTACCTCGCCGACTTCTTCGGCGTGGAGCTCTTCGTCGTAGTGCTCGATCTCATCGAGCAGGACGCCCTTGATCTCGCTTGCGCGCAGCTGGGAATCGTTGGCCATTAGGTCAATCCTTGAAGTGTCATTCGCCGCTTGCAGGCAGCGCCGCCGCCATGAGTTGACGCCGCATTCCCTCGAGGCGTCGTCGTAGCGAACCGTCGTAGATCGTGTCTCCCGCTCTCACCACCACACCGCCCAGGATCTGCGGGTCGACGCGGTAGTGGGGAACGGCCGTCTTGTCCAACAGCGTCGACAGGCGATCGCCCAGCGCCGCTGCGGTGGAATCATCCAGCGCCCGAGCCACCGTCACGTCGACGTGAACCCGGTTCTCGTGTTGGTCGATGAGCGCAGCAAATTCGACCGCGATCCGGCCGAGCAGCCGTTGCCGACGTTTGTCGACCGTGATCAGCAGGAAGTTCAACAACATCGGAGGCACGCCGCCTCCAAACGCCTTCCGGAGCGCCACCTTCTTCGCATCGGCGTCGATTCGGGGCGTCTCGAGAAAGGCCCGCACCCGAGGGTTCTCCTCGACGAGCCGAGCGATCGTCTCGATCCCTTCACGAAAGGGCGGGAGGCCTTCGTGGCGCTGAGCGAGGTCGAACAACGCCTCGGCATACTTCCGCGCTACGGTCTCGTCTCTCACGCCTGCGCCTCCCCGGCCGCCGACGTATCCATATCGTCGAGGAATCCGACCACGAGCGCGCGATGACGCTCGTCATCGAGCTGCTCGGAGATCAGCTTCCCAGCCGCAGCGAGGGCCAGATCGACCGATTCCTTGCGGAGCTCGGCGATGGCGCGGTCTTTCTCGCGTGAGATCTCACGGCGGGCGCCCTCGATGATCCCCTGAGCCTCGATGCGTGCCTTCTCCTCGAGCTCCTTGCGGAGACGCTCGGCCGCGGCCCGGCCTTCGGCGATCACCTCGCTGGATTGCCGGCGTGCGTCGGCGAGTTGGGTCTTGTGCTCGACAAGAAGGCGTGCCGCCTCGTCTCGCTGGGCCGCCGCCTCGTCGAGCGCGCTCTGGATCCGCTGTTCCCGCGCATCGACGGCCGCGAGAATGGGACCCCACGCGAACCGCTGGAGAATGAACAGAAGCACCAAAAAGACCACGCTGGCCCAGATCGCGAGGCCAGGATTGACGGAGAAGACTCCGCCCCCTCCGCTCTCCGCAGCCATAGCGACCGCCGGGCTCGCCGCGACGAGCGCCGTCGCCGCCACAAGAGTCCGCTCGAGTCTCATCGTAGGTTCTCCCCTTGAATCATGGGCACAGACTCCGGAGCGCGGTCGCCGGCGGAACGAGACGCTCCGCCGGCCCCAACCGCGACGCCGAATCCAGGCTCCGAAAGCGAACTAGAACTTCAGGAAGGTGAGGCCGAGCCCGAACAGGGCCGCACCCTCGATCAGGGCCGCGAGGATGATCGCGGCGGTCTGGATGTTGGCAGCGGCCTCGGGCTGGCGGGCGATACCCTGCACCGCGCCCTCGCCGATGCGGCCGATGCCCATGCCGGCACCAATCACGGTGAGTCCGATCGCAAGACCGGCTCCTACGAGGCCCAGACCGGGCGTGCCGGTGGCGGCGGTGTCCTGTACGACAGCAAGAAAGGCGTGCAGCATCGTTTCGATCCTCGTGATCGCGTTGGGAGTTCGTGTCCGGTCATCCGGACGGCTGGGTCCTGCGTCACTCGCCGCGCCCCTCGATCAGTGGGCGTGGCGGATGAGTCCAATGAATACGGAAGTCAACATCGCAAAGATGTACGCCTGCAAGGTGGCGACAAAAAGCTCGAGGATCATGATGACGCTCACGATCAGAACCGAGCCCGCGGCCACACTCCACCCCTGGTACACGAAGATCAAGCCGAGTACCGCCAGGATCAGGGTATGTCCGGCCATCATGTTGGCAAACAAACGGACGGCGAGAGCGAAGGGCTTCGTCAGCTTCCCGAGAAACTCGACCGGGGTCATGATCAGAAGCATCACGGGCCGGAGAGCCACCGGCAGGCCCGGCGGGATATAGAAGATGGTCTTCGCGTAGCCTGAAGGGCCCAGGGCCCTGAATCCCGAAACTTCGGTGACGATGAAGGCGATGATGGCGAGCGCGGCGGTGACGGAAAGATTCCCCGTGGCCGTGACCCCCAGGGGCGTGAGCCCGAAGAGGTTCATGAACCAGATGAAGAAGAAGATCGTCAGGATGAACGGTGTGTAGCCATCCGCTCCGTGGCCGATGTTCGGCCGAACCACCTCATCGCGGAAATAGACGACGAGGCTCTCCATAGCATTGTAGAACCCCCTCGGGGCCGTGCCGGGACCGCGCTTCGTCATCGAACGAGCCATCGGGACGAAGATCGCGATGCAGAGAACGGCCGCCGCGATCATGAAGACCAGGTGCCGAGTCGGCGAAAAGTCGATCGTCAGACCGCCGAGATGGTAGACCGGGAAGTGAATGCCGCTCAGGTCGAGATGATACCCGAAGAAATCGATGTACGCGCCATCGGCGATGTGCCCCTGGATAAAATCGGGCAATTCGCTGAACGGCATGGCGCCCGTCGTTTGGGCCGCCTCACCTGCTTGTTCCTGCGCGACAGTCAAAAGACTCATCCGGATCGTCCCGTATTCGCATTCCGGAGGAACAAGGCCTCGAGGAGCGCGAGCGCGAACAGAAAACCAGCGAGACCGAGAAGCAGCGCTGCTGCGCCCACCTCCGTCTCGACGACAGTTACCACAATCCCCGCGACCCCCAGCGAGCCGAGCCGCGCGGCCGTTCCCCCGACCAGGGCCAACAGAAGCCCCTGCTTCCGGTCCCGCAGACCCACCACCAACCCGAAGGCGATGCCTTGAACCACCCAGGCGACTCCAGCCGCCCAGAGTATGCCGGAGTGCCCCTCGGAGTCCAGCACACCCCAGAGGGCGGCCACACATCCGGTGAGGATCAAGCCGGAAGCGCCCATGTACAAGAGCCAGCGCCTCATGTCGGCTCCTCGTCTTCAGGCACTTCGGGCTCTGCCTCGTCCCGCTTCATCAACACCAGGTGCGCGTAGAGGCGATAAAACCCCGCGGCGGCGCCCAGCAACATGCCACCCAGGGCGAGAAACGGGCTGGTGCCGAGCGCCTTGTCGGCGCGGTCGCCTGCCCAGAGAAACACCCCAATGGCTGCAGCGATGGTGAATCCGTGCCCGAGGGCATCCGACGACGCGCGTTGGATCTCGGAACCATCAGCCGCTTTTTGCGATCGGTCCCGCCCCCCAGGATGCGTCATGTTTTCTCCGCCATTCCGTCACAGCCGGCCAAACATAACGCTTGTGAAAAATAGCGCAAGCGCGAATTGCCGCCGTGGAATGCCCCGCTGGCGCTTGCCATAGGTGGGCTCCTTCCTACAGTATGCGGGCTTGCGAAACCCCGAGGCTCCCGGCACCCAACTGCCCCGCGTCGGGTATGATCACTGATACGACACATCCTTTACATACTGGGGCCGACGGACGCATGACCGAACAAACCTTGGGCGCGCCCGATCGGGATGTCGAACTCCTCGAACGGGTCGAGGAGGTCGCGACACAGCTTCGCCGCGAAGTCGAGAAACGCATCGTCGGCCAGCACCATGTCATCGACGGACTCCTGACGGCGCTTCTGGCCAACGGCCACGCGCTTCTCGTGGGGGTCCCCGGACTCGCGAAGACGCTCCTCGTCTCGACCGTGGCCGAGGCCCTCGACCTCGACTTCAGCAGGGTGCAGTTCACCCCTGACCTGATGCCCACCGACATCACGGGCACGGAGGTCATCGAGGAGGACCGCAGCACCGGCCGCCGCGTCTTCCGCTTCGTGAAGGGACCGATCTTCGCCAACATCGTCCTCGCCGACGAGATCAATCGCACCCCGCCCAAGACGCAGGCGGCCCTTCTTCAGGCCATGCAGGAGCGGGCCGTCACCGCCGCCGGCGAGACCTATCAGCTCGACGCGCCGTTCTTCGTGCTTGCCACGCAGAACCCGATCGAGCAGGAGGGCACCTACCCGCTCCCCGAGGCCCAGCTCGATCGATTCATGATGGAGCTGCAGATCGGGTATCCGTCGCGGGCCGAGGAAGAAGAGATCGCGATGACGACCACGGGCGAAGACCGGGTCGATGTGCGCCCCGTCGTCTCGGCCGGAGAACTCGTGGAACTGCAGCATCTCGTGCGGCGCATTCCGGTGCCCCCGTCGCTCGTGGCCTACGCCGTGCGCATCGTGCGGGCGACCCGCCCCGACGACGACGAATCCCCGGCGCTCACGCGCACGTATGCCTCCTGGGGGGCCGGCCCCCGGGCGAGCCAGTACCTCGTTCTGGGTGCGAAGGCCCGTGCCGCGGCGCGGGGCGACGCCCTTCCGTCGTACGACGATGTTCGCGCCGTTGCTCCCGCCGTGCTGGCACACCGCGTCGTGCTCAACTTCGAAGCCGAGGCGGACGGGCGCACCACCCGTGACGTGGTCGCCGAACTTCTCGAAATCAGTCGATCATGGATCTGAGTCGAAGTCCC
>CBDUEZ010000328.1:0-4755 GCA_965366355.1 uncultured bacterium | reverse complement strand
TCGACGGTATAGATCGGATCACCATGGGTCGTGGGTCGAATCGTCTCGACACACCCACCCTGGTCGACCGCGACATCGACGATGACCGAACCCGGGCGCATGGTCGCCAGATCTTCACGCCGCACGAGCGAGGGTGCCTTCTTTCCGGGAATCAGAACCGCGCCCACCACCAGGTCGGAGTCCTCCAGCTGCTTCCGCACGGCATACCGGGTGCTGTAGAGGAGGTTCACATTCGCCGGCATGACGTCGGAGAGGTAGCGCAGCCGCGACAGCGAGATGTCCATCAGCGACACCCGCGCGCCGAGCCCTGCCGCCATCTTGGCGGCATTCACGCCGACAATACCGCCTCCGAGAATGAGCACCTTCCCGGGAAGCACTCCCGGAACGCCGCCCAGGAGCACGCCAGCGCCGCCGGAGTGCCTCTCCAGGTACTTGGCACCCTCCTGGATCGCCATCCGGCCTGCTACCTCCGACATCGGCGTCAAAAGGGGCAGCTCACCGGAGTCCAGCTCGACGGTCTCGTAGGCGAGTGCGACCGCGCCCGACTTCATGACCGCCTGGGTCAGGGGCTCCGACGCCGCGAAGTGGAAATAGGTGAAGAGGAGCTGTCCCTCACGCATCCGGGGCCACTCCACCGCGATCGGTTCCTTGACCTTCATGATCATGTCGGCGCGGGCCCACACCTCGTCGGCCGTCTCGGCGACGGTCGCCCCGGCATGTTCATAGAAGTCGTCGGTGAAACCACTCGCCAGCCCCGCTCCCTGCTCCACCACAACCTCGTGCCCGTTGTGGGTCAGCGCCTCGGCACCGGCCGGGGTCAGGGCGACGCGGTATTCCTCTGTCTTGATCTCCTTCGGAACGCCGATCAGCATCTGGGACCATCTCGTGATGTGGGTATGCAGGAGGCGATCGCACCCTCGCGGGGACGCCGCCGGAGAACCGGAGTTTATTCGTTCGGGGGGACTTCGTCACCCTCGGGCCAGCTCGGCGAGTCGGGCCCGAGTCGGAGCGTGAACTGTCGATCCGGATCGAAGGCCATGCGCGCCGCCTCTGCCACCTCGTCGCCACTCACCCGATCGACCCGAGCCAGCAACTCGTCCAGGCCGAGCCACGGTTCCCCATGAAGGGCCGATCCCGCAAGCCGATACAGTCGCGAGGTCGTTGCCTCCAACGACAACATGATCTGGCCCTTCAGCTGTTGCCGGGTCTGATCCAGCTCCGTCGCCGTGAGGCTCTCGTCGGCGAGGCGCCGGTATTCGTCGCGTAGGGCGTCGAGGGCTCGTTCCTCCCAGACCGGGCGGGTGCCGACATAGACGCCGGCGAGGCCGGCGGCCCGATAGAACGATTGGAACGAGAACACCGTATAGGCGAGCCCCAACTCCTCGCGGATCCGCTGAAAAAGCCTGGAGCTCATTCCGCCGCCGAATGCCTGCGACACCACGATCAGCGGGAGCCGAAGTCGATGGTGATGCGGCACGGTGTGGGTTCCGACGACGAGATGGGACTGCGCGGAGTCGCGAGACACCCGTGCCGAGCCCTGCGCCGTCGAGACCACGGCCGGAGCGGCGTCGGAGACCGTGCCGGGCTCGAGGTCGCCCAGGTGGCCCTCGACGAGGTCGCGGAACCGCTCGTGCTCCACGTTGCCGGCGGCAGCGACCACGAGGTTGTTCCCGCAGTAGCGCGTGGAGTGGAGGCGCCGCAGGTCTTCGACGCTCAACGAGCCTACGGTCTCGGGGGTTCCGAGGATCGCATGCCCGTAGGGGTGGCCTTGCCAGAGGCGATCCCCGTGCATCTCGAAGACCAGATCGTCGGGCGTATCATCGACCTGCGCGATCTCTTCGAGCACGACCTCGCGCTCCAGATCGAGATCGGACTCCCGAAGGGCGGGACGTCGAACCATGTCGGTCAACACGTCGAGTGCCTGACCGAGATGCTCATCCAGTACTCGCGCCTGGAAAGCCGTGCTCTCCCTCGAGGTGAAGGCGTCGAGCGATCCCCCCAGCGCCTCGAGCGACAAGGCGATCGCGTGGGCCGATCGCGACTCGGTCCCCTTGAAGACCATGTGCTCCAGCAGGTGCGACTCCCCCATGCGATGCGCCGGTTCGTGGGCCGCACCGTGACGCACCCAGATCCCTACTGCCGCCGAGCGAACTCCGGGAATGTGCTCCGACAACACACGTACCCCGTTGGCGAGAACACTCTCGAAGGCGGCCGGTCCGTCGCCCGACCCGCCCAGCTTGCGAGGGACTGAAACGTCCGAAGGGGACGCGACCTCCTGGCCGCGTCCCCCTCGTTCGTCACCCCTCGTGCGATCAGCCGTCGGCACTCTCACCGGCCTCGTCAGCCGCACCGTCACCCGCGGCCGCGGTCTGCGCGTCCTCGGCCAGAGCGGCCTTCCGAGAGAGCCGCAGGCGGCCCTTCTCGTCGATCGAGAGAAGTTTGACCCGAGTGATCTCGCCCTTCTTGAGAACGTCCTCGGTCTTCTCGACCCGGTTGTCGGCCAGTTCGGAGATGTGACAGAGGCCTTCCACACCCGGAAGGATCTCGATGAAGGCGCCGAAGGTGGTGGTATTCTTCACCGGTCCCTCGTAGATCCGGCCAACCTCAGGATCCTTGACGATCGCCTCGATCATCTCACGCGCCCGGGCAGCACCCTCGCCACTCACCGCCGCGATCTTCACGAGACCGGAATCGTCGACCTCGATCGTCGCCCCGGACTCTTCCTGGATGGCGCGGATCGTCTTGCCCTTCGGTCCGATGATCTCGCCGATCTTCGACGGGTTGATCTGCACCGTGGTGATCCGCGGGGCCCACTGCGAGATGTCGTCCCGCGGCTCGGCCAGCGCCTGATCCATCAGGTCGAGAATGTGCATCCGACCCTTATGGGCGCGGCCCAAAGCCTCTTCCATGACCTCGAACGACAGGCCCGCGATCTTCATGTCCATCTGGATCGACGTCACACCGTCACGCGTGCCGGCGACCTTGAAGTCCATGTCGCCCAGGGCGTCTTCCAGCCCCAGGATGTCGGTCAGGACGGCCACGCGGTCACCCTCTTTGATCAGCCCCATCGCCACGCCGGCGCACGGCGATTTGATCGGCACACCCGCATCCATCAGGGCCAGCGATCCGCCACACACCGTCGCCATCGACGACGAGCCGTTCGACTCCAGAACGTCGGAGACGAGCCGGATCGTGTAGGGGAAGGTGTCGTACTCCGGGAGGAGCGGCTGGATGGCCCGCTCGGCCAGGTTCCCGTGGCCGATCTCACGCCGCGACGTGCCCCGGAAAGGACGCGCCTCGCCGACCGAGAACGGCGGGAAGTTGTAGTGGAGCATGAACGACTTCGTGACCTCTTCACGCACGTCGATCGAATCGATGCGCTGCTCGTCACGCGACGTGCCGAGAGTGGTCACCGCCAACGCCTGCGTCTGGCCACGGGTGAACAACGCGGATCCGTGGGTGCGCGGCAGGATGCCCACCTCACACGAGATCGGACGGATCTCGTCCAGCCCGCGTCCATCGGCACGCTCGCCCTTGTCCAGGATCTGCTGCCGCATCGTGTGCTTCTCGATGCCGCGAAGAATGTCGCCGACTTGTCCCTCGTGCGATCCCCAATCCTCGTCGGCCTCACGGAGACGCCCGATGACGTCTTCCTTGACGGCGGCCATCGCCTGCTGCCGCTCTTGTTTGTCGGAGAGGTTCAGCGCCTCGACGACCCGAACGGCGGCCAGGTCCTCGACCTTCTTCTTGAGGTCGGCGTCGGGGGTCTGGGGGGTCCACTCCATGTCGGGCACCGAGTGGCCCTCGAGCAGTTCGCGCTGAATATCGATCAGCTGCTTGATGCCCTCGTGGGCGAACTTGATCCCCTCGAGCATGTCGGCTTCCGACACCTCGACGGCTCCACCCTCGACCATGAGGACGGCCTCCTCGGATCCGGCGACGACCATGTCGACGTCGGAGTACTGGAGCTGCTGGAAGGTGGGATTCCAGACCCAGGTGCCCTGGATCCGGCCGACCCGCACCGAGGCGACCAACGTGTTGAACGGAATGTTCGACATGTTGAGGGCCACGCTGCCACCCAGCAAAGCCAACACGTCCGCGTCGTTCTCCTGGTCGGCACTGAGGATGCTCGCGACGACCTGCGTCTCGTGCATGTAGCCGTCGGGGAACAGCGGCCGCAGGGGCCGGTCGGTCAACCGAGCGGAGAGGATCTCCTTCTCACCCGGACGCCCTTCGCGCTTGAAGAACCCGCCGGGGATCTTCCCGGCCGCGTACGACTTCTCGCGGTACTCGAGGGTGAGCGGGAAGAAGGGGAGGTGGGTCGGCTTCGATTGAGCCGTCGCCGTGCACAGCACAACCGTCTCGCCGTACTGCACCAGGCAGGAGCCCCCAGCGAGCTTGGCCATCCGGCCGATCTCGAGAGTAAGGGGCCGACCAGCAAACTGGCGCTCGATGCGCTTGATCATTCGTCCATCCGTATCGTCGTGGCGGTGCCGTATGCACCGCGTTTCTGCGTGTGTCCCGGTCCGCACCACGGTGGGCGGACTCGGGTTCGGGATCTAACCACACGGGACGTTCCCATGACGGTTCAACCGATCCCTGCGTAGTCGAACGATGCGGGGAGACGGAGACCGCGCGCCGAAGGGCGCGGGATCCGGCATGTCCTCCCGGACCGACCGACCGAGGCGAAAGCGGCGACGCCCCAACGGGGCGCCGCCGCGATCGTGTGTCGCCTAGTGACGAAGTCCCAGATCC
>CBDUEZ010000327.1:0-4778 GCA_965366355.1 uncultured bacterium | reverse complement strand
AAGGGGGTTCCCGGCACGAAGTCGCCGACCGAGCGCAGGAGTCCGCCGTCGGCCCGCATCGGAACGGCGTAGCCCCGTTCGAGCGTCGAGAGGGGCGAGAGGGCCTGGAGCCGCCCGGCGCGCGCCGCGAGCTGCTGTCGGCGTCGGTCGACCAGCACGCGCATGGCCCGCTCCAGCCGCGGGGCGACGTCGGCCCTCTGGCGCCGGCGGTCCACGATGTCGCGCAGGGCGCGGACCACGCGATCCTCGATGACCCGGGTCTGCACTCTGAGGGGCTCGATGCGCCGCCCCAGGGAGCGCCGGAGCCGCGGAATGCCGTCGTGCACCGCCCTGCGGCGCCGGGCGACGGCGTTGCGGAGCCCCGTCTCGAGACGATTCGGGGCATCGCCCAGATACCGCGCGACGGCATCTCCGTCGACCACGGCGGCCTCGCCCGCCGCCGACGGGGTCGGGGCGCGAAGGTCGGCGACCAGGTCGGCGATCGTGACGTCGACTTCGTGGCCGACGGCCGAGATGACCGGCACGGGGCACGAGGCGATCGCCCGGGCGACCGGCTCTTCGTTGAAGGCCCAAAGGTCTTCGATCGATCCCCCACCCCGCCCCACGATCATCACGTCGACCCTTCCGGAGCGCCCCAGGGTGCGCACGGCCTGCGCGATCTCGAGCGCGGCACCTTCGCCCTGCACGCGGGCCCCCATCACCAGGACCCGCGTCCAGGGGGCGCGGCGGCGAATCACCGAAAGAATGTCGCGCAGCGCGGCGCCGGTCGTGGAGGTCACGACTCCGACCGTGCGGGGAAACCGAGGCAGCGGGCGCTTGCGGGCCGGGTCGAGGAGGCCCTCCTGATCGAGCCGCGCCCGGAGTTTTTCGAAGGCGATGCGCCAGAGGCCGTCGGATCCCGCGGCCTCGATGCGCCGCACGCCGAACTGGTACTCTCCGCGCGCCTCGTAGAGCGTGAGGGTGCCGAAGGCGCGCACCTCCATGCCGTCGTCGGGATCGATCGGGAGGCGCGAGGCGTCGGTGCGCCACATCACGCACCGCATCTGGGCCTTGTCGTCTTTCAGCGTGAAATAGCGGTGCCCGGAGCCGGCGCGTTTCCAGTTCGCCACCTCGCCCGAGACCCACAGCGACGACATCTGCCCCTCGATCAGCCGGCGAACCGAACGGTTCACCTGCGAGACCGTGAAGACCTCCGGTTCGTCGTCGCGCGATGGGGCCGGGGCCTGCGGCTCCGACTCGACCTCCGGCGCGTCGCTCCCCGGAGCGTCGGCCTTCGGCGCCTCGACGTCGGAGGGAGACTCCGCTCCCGCCGCCGCGAACAGATCGAGGGTCAGTCCATCGTCACTTGCCGCCACAACACCCTCTAGCTGGCGTCGACCGACGCGGTGAAGGCATCGACCGTGTTGGAGAGGAGCATCGCGATCGTCATCGGCCCGACTCCACCGGGAACGGGGGTGATCCACGACGCCACCTCGCGCACCTCGTCGAAGTCGACGTCGCCCACCACGCGGTAGCCCCGCTCGGTATCGGGCGCATCGACCCGGTTGGTCCCGACATCGATCACGACGGCGCCCGGCTTGACCATGTCGGCCGACACGGTGCCGGGGCGCCCTACGGCCACGATCAGGATGTCGGCGAGCCGGGTCATGGCACCCAGGTCGGGGGTGCGGCTGTGCGCGATCGTCACCGTTGCGTCTCCCCCCTTCCCGCGCCGCAGCAGCAGCGAGGCCATGGGGCGTCCCACGATGTTCGAGCGTCCCACGACGACGACGTGTTTTCCCGAGGGATCGTTGCCGGTGCGAAGGAGCATCTGCACCACACCCCACGGCGTGCAGGGCGCCAACACGTCGGTGGCGCCGGTCGATAGCTTTCCGACATTGATCGGATGAAAGCCGTCGACGTCCTTCGCCGGATTCACCGCGAGCAGCACCTTCTGCTCGTCGATGTGCTTGGGCAGCGGCAGCTGCACCAGGATACCGTGAATGTCGGGATTGGAGTTCAATCCCTCGACCACGCCGAGCAATTCGGCCTCGGGTGTGTCGGGCGGCAGGGTGATCTGCTCCGAATGGATGCCGGCGGCCACCGCGGCCTTCTTCTTCATGCCCACGTAGAGCTGGCTGGCAGGGTCCTCCCCGACGAGCACCGTCGCGAGCCCCGGGACACGCCCCGTCGAAGCCTTCAGTTCGGCGACGCGCTCACGGACTTCTTCGCGGACGGTGGCCGCGATATCGCGACCGGAGATGAGTTGTGCCGGCATACCATCGGCTCCTGGGTTGTGGGGTGTGGGGGCCCTGCGCAGGGCCAATATAACCCCTGCGTCAGCGAGCGAAATCGACGGCGCGGGTCTCGCGAATCACGACGATCTTGATCTGCCCCGGATACTGCAGTTCTTCTTCGATCCGGCGGGCGACCGCCTCGGAGATCTGGGCCATCTCGGCGTCGCTCACCCGGTCGGGTTCGACCATGACCCGCAGCTCCCGGCCGGCCTGGATCGCGAAGCAGCGCGACACCCCCGGGTGATCCATCGCGAGTTCTTCGAGCTTCTCGAGCCGCTTCACGTAGCCGTCGAACATCTCGCGGCGCGCGCCCGGGCGGGATCCGCTGATCGCGTCGGCGGCGGTGACCAGAAACGTCTCGGCGAAAAAATGCGGCTCCTCGTCGTGGTGAGCGCGGATCGCGTTGAGCACGACTTCGCCCTCGCCGTGTTTCTTGCACAGGCGCCACCCGAGCTCGACGTGGGTGCCCTCGTGTTCGTGGGTCATGCCTTTGCCGACGTCGTGCAGGATGCCTGCTCGTTTGGCCACCTGGGCGTCGAGCCCCATTTCGGCGGCCATGCTCCCGGCCAGGAGGGCGACCTCGCGGGAGTGCTGCAGCTGGTTCTGCCCATACGACGTGCGGAATCTCAGCCGCCCGAGCGTGCGCACGACTTCGGGATGCACGCCGTGGATTCCGAGCTCGTAGAGCACTTCTTCGGCAGCCTCGGTCATCGACTGTTCGACCTCGGTGCGGGCCTTCTCGACCATTTCCTCGATGCGCCCGGGGTGGATTCGGCCGTCTTCGATGAGACGCTCCAGCGAGATGCGGGCGACCTCGCGGCGAACCGGGTCGTAGCCCGACAGCACCACGGCCTCCGGCGTGTCGTCGATGATCACGTCGATTCCGGTGGACTGCTCGAAGGCGCGGATGTTGCGCCCTTCGCGGCCGATGATGCGGCCCTTCATCTCGTCGGAAGGGAGTTGCACGACCGAGACGGTCATCTCGGCGGTGGTGTCGGCCGCCATGCGCTGAATCGCGAGGCCCAGGATCTTGCGGCCCTCACGCTCGGCGGTGCGCTGGGCCTCGTCTTTGATCTCACGCACCCGGTTGGCCGCATCGGCCTGCGCCTCGTCGAGGAGCTCGTCGAGGAGCTTCTTGCGGGCCTCTTTCTCCGAGAGCCCGGCCAGCGCCTCGAGGCGTCGTCTCGCCTCCTGAAGGGCGGTTTCGGCGTCGGCCTCCTGCCCCCGGACGACCTCTTCCCTGCTCTCGAGGTCGCGCGTGCGGCGGTCTTGCCCAGACTCCCGCTCCTGGAGCAGATCGGCGCGTCGATCGAGATTGTCGGAGCGCTCCTCGGCCCGTCGCTCGGCCCGCTCTATTTCTTCGCGGCGCCGGGATTCTTCCTGGTCCCAGGACTCCCGCAGACCAAGAACCTGGGCTCGGGCCTCGAGTTCGGCCGCACGGATCGTGCTGGCCGATTCCTCATTTGCACGCGCCAAGATGCGGGAGGCATCGTCCTGGGCCGCCCGGACCTCACGTTCTCGTTTCCGCTTCTCCCGGGCACCCGAGAGGGCCATTCCAAGCAGCAGGCCCACCAACAGGCCACCCAGGACCGCCGCCGCCAGATTGAGCGGGGATCCCATATATCACTCCGAATCCGGGCCATGGAGGGCCCGAGCATGAACGCAGGCGCGTCGGTACTCTCCGCGATCGATCCCACGGGCCGACGCAGAACACAGGGGAGCACCATAGGAATCGCCCCATCCCCGGCGCAAGCCGACGGCGACGGGAACGGTGGTTGACGACGTCACCGGCGGCCTATTCCGCCGAAAGTGCCTCGTCGATCCGACCCGTGAGTCCCGTGGCCCGTCGAGCGACCTCCTCGCGCAGTCGCTGGAGTTCCTCGCGAGCCTGGTAGAACTCGTCGGTGATCGACAGGGCCGCAAGGATCGCGGCCCGATGACCCTCGACCAGCCCCGATCGGCGTCGGATCTCGGTGATTCGCTCATCGACGATCCGCGCGCACCGCCGGGTGTATTCGGGTGGGGCCGACGACCGGATGGCGTGTTCCTCACCGGCGATCCGGACCGTTACCGCTTTTCGATCGCTCATGGCTCAGCGCTGCTCCTCGAGAAAGCGAATCTTGGCGAGTAGTCGCTCGACCCCCTCGCGTCCATCGTCCAGCCGGCGGGAGAGGTCGGCGTTTTCGACTTCGAGAGACTTGAGTCGTGTGTGCATCTCGGCGGGATTGGCACTGCCATCGGCCATCTTCGCCAGAAGCCCCTCGAGTTCGTCTCGGCGGCTCTCGGCGGAGCGCAGCTGGGTCTGGAGCTGGGACACCCGCTCCAGCGCCCGCTCCACGGCGGTCGCGAGACCGTCGAGAGCCACCTCGGGGGGCGGCACGCTGTCGCTATCGTCGGATCTGGACACCCGATTCCTCCTCGAGACGCGCCAGGATGGAGCGGAAGACCCGCTCCACCTCCTCATCGGTGAGGGTACGCTCCGGCGAGCGGAAGCGGAAGCGG
>CBDUEZ010000326.1:0-4809 GCA_965366355.1 uncultured bacterium | reverse complement strand
GATCACACCATTGTAACCAATTGGTTAAACCATCTGGTTAAATCAGGTCGATCCGGCCCCAAAGGTCAAGCCCTGGGGAGGGGGACTACGCTCCGGGTTTCGCCAGCACCCAGGTGGTCATGGCACGCATATCCTGCACCACGGTCGTCTTCAAGGGATCCAGCTGGACGGCCCCGAGCGACGACGTGAGCCCCAGGAGGTCGTCGTCGGTGACCAGAAAACGGTCACTGCCATCCGGCAGACGGTACCACCCGTTCTCCAATGGAATCACGCGGTCCTGCATTCCAATCGTGGAGGCCAGTCGCGAGAAGAACACCCCTCCGGGTTCCAGCACCCGCCACATCTCGCGCACAGAACGCTCGAATTCGGCGGGATTTCTCGAAAAATGCAGGACGGCGCTGCAGATCACCGCTCCGAAATGGGCGTCGGGAAAGGGCAGGGAATCGAGCCGCCCGACCTGGAAGTTCGCGGGGGGGAGGGCCGGGGCAGCCATAGCCGCCACCGCCCGGATTCGCTCCACCTGGCCGGAATCGGCATCGACGCCGAACACCTCGGCGCCGCTCCGCATCAGGTACTCGGAGTTGCGACCTCCCCCGCATCCCGCGTCCAGCACGCGCATCTCGTCGGTGATCCGTCCCCGTAGCAACTGGTCGAACACGTAGATGTCGATGCGACCGAACTCGGCGTGCAGTCTCTCGGCAAGGGACCGATCCGCCACGGTCACGGATTGATCGCGAACTCGGGCGGGCGGGGGCGATCGACGGGGGGAAGGTTGCGCAGGTACTGCCACAACTCCTCCACTTCGACATCGGTAAGCTTCGAGAAGCCCTGCCATGGCATCTCGCCTGGATCGAGCGAACGTCCGTCCGGGGTTCGCCCCTGCCGCAGAGCGGTCCCGAACTCCTCGAGTGTCCAGGAGCTGGCACCGGTCGAGTGGCCCGTGAGGTTGGGCGCCCAATACGGCTGTTCGGCGGTGAAAATCTGCCCCCCGTAATCGGCGCCATGGCACATGGTGCAGAGTCCTCCGAAACGACTCACCGTTCCCGTGGTCGCCCCGGGGTGGGTCGTCGCGTGCTCCACACGGCGTCCCGGCTGAAGCTCCGCCGCCTGGAACGCCGCTACGGCCCGACCGATCGGGCCCACCGAGCGATCGAGCGTCGTCGCATCGACCTCCGGAAGACTGGCTGCATAGCCGACCAAGGCCGCGAGATCGTCGTCGGCCATGTCGGCGAAGGCATCACTCGGCATGATGATCAAGGCGTCGCCGCTCGAGCCGATCCCGTGCCGAACCGCCCGCTCGAACTGCTCGGCGGTGAGACGCCCACCGGTGAGACTCGGCGCGGGCAGCTGCATGAACGGGCCGGCGTCCATGAAGTCGGTGCCATGCAATTCGGGTCCGTGGCACGTGGTGCAGGAGAGGGCGTCGGCGAGTCGCCGCCCTTCGTCCAGCGAGGCCTGCGCGGTCGCTGGGGGCGGCGCCGCATGCTCGGCCACCTCGACGGCGCCGGCGAGGCGAGCCGACCCGACGGCCATCAGTCCTCCGACCCCGAGAACGAGGACGATCACCAGGCCGCCGAGTATCTTCAGGAGGGTCTTCATCGTTGCTTCTCGCTCGTCTGCTAGTGAATCCAGCGCGAGGCGGCCGCCTTGCGCGCGAACATCACCAGCCCCAGGGAGACCACGAACACCAGCCCCTGGAGCCCGTACACACTCGGGCCCGCCAATGCACCCGCATCGGTGAGCACGAAGAGGCCGAGGTCCTGCACGATGACGCCCACCAACGACGCCACCAACACGGGCAGGGCCCAGCGCTTCCGCAGGATCAACCCGACGCAACCCAATGCGCCTCCCCACACCGCGATCGCGGTGGCTGCGACGGCCCAGGAAGGTCGCACAGCGTACACCGCCTGCTGCGCCTCGGTCATCGCCGCGAGGGCCTCTTCACTGAGCATCACGTCAGCCAGGTAGGCGGCACAGCCGAGCAGATTCCACAGTAGGCCAGCGATCGCCGCGGGCATGTACCACTTGGGAGGGGGCGTCTGGGTCATCACGTGCTCTCCGATCGAGGGCCGCTCCAGCCGACTCGAGCCGACTTCCGGCCCACCAGGGTCGATGAGGGAACTCCGGTCGGAGGCCACAATGACGCCAGGAGCACGTCCTGCGCCAGTCGCGTGCGCTCCATGCGTCGAGTTGGGTCCGGGCGGGCGGGCGGTTGTCACATCGCCTCGGTGCCATTCGTTTTGATACCTGGGGACTGCCAGACGACGCGTGAGGAGGTGAGTGCTGGGGGGAGAAATGGAACGGGGGTCGAGGTGGATGGCGCGGCCGCGGACGGCGCGCGAGGGGGTCACCGCGCTCGCCGGCGTCTGTGGTTGGATCTGCGGGATGTTCGTGGCGATCGGCGGGACCTTACTGGTAAGCGCTCAGCCGGCGTCGGCGCAGGAGCTGTCGCTGTCGCTCGGCCGGTCCACTTCGGACTATCGCGAGCTGGGCAATCCCACCTCGCTGGCGGCCGCGTTGGTGATTCCGGTGTACCGCGCGATCGGGGTGCGGGTCGACTATCGCCGTCATACCGACGAGCAGGCGTGGGAGCGCTCGACCTGCGACGGCCTCATTCCGCCCGATTCACCCGGGTGTGAGATCGACATCTTCGACAGCGACTTCGCGCTGCAAGCCTTCAGTGCCGGCCCGCAGATCACGGTCCCGTTCGCAGGACGCGTGCGAGCCTTCGCCGCCCTGATGTGGTCGCGCCTCTCCGTCGACGGCGACTGGATCGGCCGACAGACGGGCACCGACCTCGGGCTCACACCCGACGGTACATTCAATGGCTTCACGGTGATCGGCGGGGCCGCCGTGGGGATCACCCGCAACCTCGACGTCACCATCGCGGCGAGCCGCCTGCGGCCGGACTTCACGCTCTGCGTGCAAGACGTCTACTACCCCTGGTGCGAAGGGCTACCGCTCAAGTCGGTGGAGTTCGGGGTCTCGTTGCGGCGCTGAGCGGGAGGGGATGCCTAGCGCTCCGGCACCCCCGGATCGATCTCACACGCCTCCCACTCGTCGCGGGCGTGCGCCCCGTCTCCGTTCAAGAGGTCGTGTAGGATCTCGTGCCGTACCACATCGCTGTCGAGCCACACATCCGAGCGCAGGCTGATCTCGCGGCGCTGGTTCCACTGGCCGAAAATGCTGGCGCTCGCCCCGAACTCGTAGACGACGAACCACCGCACCCGGTCGAAGTCTCCCGGCGCGTCGGCACACGACTCGACCCCTTCGTATAGACTGCGAAACAGCGTCGGCGGTTCAATCTCGACTCGACCGAGGTCGGGGGTCACCGGATCGTCACACCCCGCCAGCGCGGGGATCCAGCACAGGGCCGACACCCACGAGCGCCAGGTCATCGCCGCACCAACGTCAGACGCCCCACCTCGAGGAGTTCCTCCTGGGTCGAGACCACACTTCCGTTGATGAGGCCCGAGGTGAGCATCTCACCCACGAATTCGACGGTCGTACCGGGCGCGAAGATCTTGACCCACACCGTCGGCGGTTCGTAGCGACCTACGACCTCGAAGTCGGCCCCGTCCAGTTGGGCGGTGCCCCCGAGGGCGGCCCCACCGGTGGTCACCAGATCGAGGCGGACCGCGACCGCGCGGGTGTGAGTGCGGAATGTGCCCTCCCAGCCGTCACCCAGATCGAAGCGGGGACTGACCTCGGTCGGCGAGCTGCAGCCGACCCATACGGCCGCCAACGCGACGACCCAGACTCGCGACCGCACGGAGCGCACGTCAGACGGGCGCGGTGCGGATGCGGCACATGTCCTGCGCGCGTTGCGCGCCGACGCCCCCGGCCACCACGCGCCCACCGTGACGGTCGGCCGTCGTCATCTCGACCCCGCGAGGGCGCGCTCCAACGCGTCGGCCCCGCCGACCACCGGTAGCTCGAGCGAGACCTCGGCCAGATCGAGCGTGACTTCGATGCCGGGCCTCGCCCAGAGGGTGAACTCCTGGTCGCTACCGAAGACCATGAGGGCGATGCGCTGGCCCGCCGGAATGATCTGGTCGTCGGGCTGCAGGTCGAACGAGAGCGACACGAACTCTCCGGGGGTCAGGCGCTCGCTCTCCGAGAGCGTATTCCGGTTCTGGGGGTCGGCCCAGCCGCGATTGATCAGATTGGCGTTGATCGACTCGCCCTCGACCCAGGGGAGTGACACGAGCCAGACCGACAGATTCGTGCCCGGCGCATCGGCGGCCAGCTTCAACCGCACGAAGGGCGTCCCGCTCAGGTGTACGTCTTCGCTCAGCGGGGCCGTGGCATAGAGGAGTCGGTGCGGGCTCGTCGCGAGCGAGGCCAACTCCCCACCCGAGAAGGTCACATCATCGGTAAAGGTCTCCGTGCCTTCGGAAGCGTCGCCCATCTGCAGGACCCCGACGCCGCCACCGCCCGTAGACGGATAGAGCTGCACCGGCGCCGCATCCGGGTTCGGATAGTCGGCGTAGGCGGTCGGATTCGCGCGGTCCGCGCCCTCCCGAACGACGAAGGCCCGCGGATCGTTCTCCACCCCGTTTTCGATCCCGTAGAGGTACCGGGTGAACCACCGGTTGCGCATCTCGAGCGGGGGAGCGCCTCCATGGCCGCCCTGGTGCAGGTAGACCTGGGTCGGCACACCGCGACGCTTGAGTTCGTCGAAGATGTGGAGCGAGTGTTCGGGCATCACGTTCCAGTCGTTCAATCCATGCGCGAACAGCGTCGCGGCCCGGATCCCGTCGAGGTCGTTCCAGAGGTCGCGGTCTTCCCAGAAGTGGTTGTAGTCAC
>CBDUEZ010000325.1:0-4811 GCA_965366355.1 uncultured bacterium | reverse complement strand
GGTGACCTCACCAGCGTCGATCATGTGCGCATGAACGACGCGGGTGAGCAGGTCGGGGTGCTCTGGCAGCAGGAATATCGCCCCACCGACATTCTCGCCCTCCTGCGCGACAACGGGGGCATCTTCGGGCCCCAGCCCTTTGCCGATTCACCTCGGGTCGCGATCGACGACCTCGGACTGACGATTCTCGACCGGCGCACGCCCGAGTCGGCCGAGAGTGCCGAAGTTCGGGTCACCCGGATCGATGCGCTGGGCGACACGGTCTTTCAAACCCGACTGCCGTACACCCCTTCGCCTCTCCTGCCGTCGCAGGTCGACAGCGCCGTGTCGGCAGCAACCGAGAGCATGTTCTCGTTCGTGTCGCGCTCGCAGGAGGGCCTCACCAGGGCCACTCTCGAGAGCGATCTTCGCGAGGCCACCTTTACACCACGGTTCGTTCCGTGGGCCGTGTTCCCGCTGACGACGCTCGAGGGTGACACATGGATCCAGTTGCGATCCAGCACGCGGCCCGGCTTCGTGGAGTGGCGCATACTCGATGCCGCAGGCAACCCCTCCGCCACCGCCTTCACGCCCGAGGGACTGCGGGTGCTCGAAATCGGGGGCGACTCCGTGTACGGCATCGAGCAAGACGAATTCGACGTGGACTACATCGTGCGCTACCGGGTCACGACCCCGGGCTAGTCCGTCGCTCGAGATCGCGTTCGGGTCCGGGGCTGGCCCGCATGTCGGGAGGCTCGCATCTTGAGCGCGGAGCCGAACTAGTCGGGGCGACGAGACGGGAGACCAGAGATGAGCATGGTTCGAACATTGTCGTGGATGGGTCTCCTGGCTCTGGCGTCGCTCGCCTGTGGAGACGACCCGACCCCGCCCGAGGTGCCGACCCCCGGCACGGTGACCGTTCGGCTCGATTCGCCCGCGGCGGCAGAGAGTGCGGGCCGGTTTCGCCTGGTGGGAGAGGGGATCCGGGACGTGCTCACGAGCGAGGGGCGCCTCTTCAGCGCCATCCGCGGTGACACGGCAGACGTGATCGTCGTTCTCGAGTTTCCCGGCGAGGTGCGCTTCCGGCTCAGCGTGGCCGACACCGCCGATCTTCCGGCGATGACCGTGGTGGAGGTCGCCGGCCCAGACAACGCGCTCCGCGCGCTCGGTGGCTACGCGCTGGAGATCGCCCGTTGAATCCACGCCTCGCCACCGGCGTCGCCATCGCGGCGATCCTCCTGTCATCGGCCACCCCGGCATCGGCCCTCCCTGCATCGGCCCTGTCGCAAGACATGGAGCTCGCCTCGGCGCTCTCTGGAGTCCCCCTCCCTGCGGCGTACTACACACGAAAAGCAGCCGACCCCATGGCCTTTGAACTGGGGAACGGCCTGTTCGGGCCACGAAGTCCGCTGCTGCCCCTGGCGCCGGCCGCTCGACGCGAGTTTACCGGCGTAGCGCGCCTCCCGGTGATCCTCGCGCTCTTCTCCGATTCACCGGAACCATCGTTCACAGAGAGCGAGATCGACCAGGCCGTCTTCACCGGACCCTCCGACGCCGGCACCTTCTCGGAGTTCTACCACGAGATGTCGCGAGGCCAGTTTTCGGTCGTCGGCGACGTGTTTCCCTGGGTGCGAACCGGTCTGAGCCTGAGTGAGGTCGCCGGCACGGAGTTCGGACTCGGAGACGACGCCAAGATGAACGAATACCTGATCGAGGCGATCGGCCTCCTCGACCCCGACGTCGACTGGGGGCTGTACGACAACGACGGCCCCGATGGGCTGCCGAACTCGGGAGACGACGACGGCCTGGTCGACGTGGTGACCGTCGAATTCCTGGAGGTGGCGGCGTCGTGCGGAGCGACCGGTCCCGCAGCCGTCTGGCCGCACCGTTTCGTCGTTCGCACGGCCGACGGTGACCCGTATGAGACGCAGGACCTCTCGGCCAACGGTGGTCCGATCCGAGTCAGCAGCTACATCACCCAAAGTGTCTCGGACTGCTCGGGGTCGAGCATCCAGACGGCGGCGACGATCGCCCATGAGTTCGGCCACGCGCTGGGTCTACCCGATTACTACCACCCCGTCACCGGCCTCGAACCCGAGGACCGGCGCTGGGTCCTGGGGTGTTGGTCGCTCATGGCGGCCGGGGCCTGGGGCTGTGGACCCGTGGGCTCGAATCGCGCGAGCTTCGGACCGACCCACATGGTCGCCTTCTCGAAGGCCCAACTCGGTTGGCTCACCTTCACCGAGGTCCCGGCCGACGCGCGCAACGCCACCTACGACCTCGGGCCCGTGCAAACGACGGGCGAGGCGCTGCGAATTCCCCTCGACCTCGCCAACACGCAGGCACTGCTGCTCGAGTACCGCTCGCAGTCCGGCTTCGACTGGCAACTTCCCTCGGCCGGCGTGCTCGCCTTCCGCCACGATCTGGCGGGCAAACGCCGTCCGGCCCCGGGGGAGCCCTACCTGCTCTCCGTTTTGGAGGCCGACGGCGACGGTGCACTCCAACGAACATCGCTTGAGGGCGGAGACCGCGGCGTGGCCGGCGACGCCTTCGGTGCGGGATCGACGGCGGGGCGGATCAACAACCTCACGACACCGTCGACCCGCACCAGCAGCGGACTCCCCACCTCCGTGACGATCCATGAGATCCGCGTCGAGGGCGGGCGCGCGCTCATTCGCCTTTCGACGGCGCTGGAGCCCGCCGCCCTTCAGCCCGACGGACCGCCGTCGCGGCCGGGGGTGAGCCCCGCCGAAACCCGCATTCCCGTCTACGGTGGTGCCATGCCCTACACGGTCTCATCGGAGTCGCTGCCCCCGGGACTTTCCCTCACGGCCGACGAAGACGAGATCGTGCTCGAAGGGGGACTCGCGGAGGTGGGGCTGGTGTCGTTCGACATACTGCTCCGCGATGTGCGTGGACACGGGGGAATGCAGACGGTACAGGTGCAGGTCGAGCCCTTCGCCCCGTCCGAGGCGCTTCTGGTGGCCCCTTGGATTGGAGGCTTCGGACGCGACCTCACCCCCCTCGAGATGGAGGCACTCGACGCGGGGGGCAACACCAACGGCGGTTATGACGTGGGCGATCTGCGAAGCTGGTTGTTCGGCGGGTGACCGCCTCCCGATGAGGGCGCCAACGCTGCGCTAGTTCGTCAACCACCCGGGGAGCGGCGCCCGCACCACGAACGGCACGTCGAGATCGTCCTGCACGAGGGTGTACAGACGGCCATTCCGGATCCGGGGCGTCAGGTAGGCCGACGCCTCGAACGCGACCCGAATCGAGCCCTGATAGTCCCCTTCTCCCGAGAAGACGTCCCATAGCGGACCGGCGGAGGCGTCGGTCATGCGCTCGACCCAGAGGCGGCCCTTTTCATCGACGAACAGCCGCTTCAGTACAGGCCGCACGGTCGGCGCCACTGCTAGAATCTCTTCAGCGACTCGGGCGTCTTCGGGCGAGCGCTCGGCCATGGGGGCGACGAAGGCGGCCCGATCGGCTGCGGTCACCGGAAGGGGGTCGATCGCCACCTCGATCACCAGCGAGGTGTCGCCCGCCTCCGAGAGCCGAGCGACGCGATACCGGTCCGTCGACGCCTGCCAGAATCCGCCCGACGGATCGACCACCGTGGCGACGGTCGGCCGGAAGGGGATGCTTCGATACGAGAACCCGCTCTCCCCTACCCGGGCGACCCAGCTTGCCCCGGACTGCTCCCCAATGAAGACCGAATCGGTCGCCTCGGTGGCCGGGTCATAGACGTTCATATAGGTGCGTGCCGAGACCTCCTGGAGCCCCTCCTCCGGCGGGTAGGTGGGGGCCACGTCGGAGTGGCTGGACGACTTCCAGAACCGGCCACGATCGTCGCGCGTACCGGTCCACATGTAGCCGTACGAACGAACCGGAGTCGGCACCCTCACCAGCTCGCGTCCGGTCGCGCGGTCGAGGCCCATCAGGAGCCACTTGGAATGATCGTAGACGAACAGCGTGTCTCCGGCGAGAACGACCCCGTTCGAGGCGCCCAGCTCACCCGGGCCCTCGCCGCGACGCGAAAGTGTGCGCACGTGGAGTCCCTCGGGAGAGAAGACCCGTACTTCGGCAGCCTGATAGTCGAGCACGTAGATCTCACCCGCGGTGTCGGCCTCGATTCCCCGTACGTCGCCGAAGACCTCGGGACCTTCGCCCTCGATGCTGCCGATGCGGAGATCGGCCGTGATCCGCGACGCCTCGGTAGGGGAATCCAGCGACCCATACGAGACGCGAGGAGTGCCATTGGGGAGCGTGTCGCGCACACCACGGTCCGACGTCTCACCCGAGTACGACCCGCCGCAACCCGCGACGAGGGCCGCTTGCAGGAGCCCCCCCGTCAGAAGCAGGCCCGCCCGAGGCCTATCCACCGAGCCGCCAATCCAGGATCTCGGCCAGCGGAAGATCGACACCGCGCCGGGTCCATAGCACCACGACCCCGCAGCGGGAGTCGGAATCCACGTATTCGGCCGGGGTGGAGCCGGGCCCGCGATAGAGCTCGACCAGTTCCAGATCGAGCGTGCTCAGCTCCGATGCCAGTCCCCAGGAGCGGAGCTTGACCCCATCGACGTAGAAGGTGGGTGGGCACGGACCGCCACTGAGTGACAGTGCATCGCGAAACACGGGGACTCCTCCCTGAATTCGCACCCCGGGTTGCCCCCGCAGGAACTGGCCGAACGATGGGTACCCTCGGGCGGAGAACTCGTCGGTCGTCACGAAGTCGCCGATCCCCATAGCGACCCGACGGGTGATGTCTTCCAGATGGAGCATGCGCCGGCGGCTCACCGCAGTCACATGGATCGGCTCGAGCTCGATGG
>CBDUEZ010000324.1:0-4821 GCA_965366355.1 uncultured bacterium | reverse complement strand
CGATCGCCTCCGTCCGGCGGCGGCGATCCTTCCCGCCGAACCAACCGGCCGCAGAGAACATCAGCGCCGGGAACAGCCCGAGCGAAGCCTCGGCCCAGCCGAAGGCCACCCCTATCGTGAGTCCCGCGACGAGCCACAGTGCCGCGGCAATCCAGCCGATCCAGCGAGCGGCGAACCGTCCCAACCGGCCGGACCAAAAGCCTCGACGACCACGTTCGAGTTCGTCGATGAGGTCGAGGATGGCGAGGCGCCGATCCCATTCGGTCAACGCCGGCTCTCCGTGCGGCTCCGGCAAACCACCGGCGGCCAATACGGCCTGTGGCGAGGTGGGCGATCGGAGCAGATGTGTATGGTCGAGGGGATAGACGAACGCCCGGACCAGTGCGAAGAGCGCGATGGCCCAGATTCCAACCAGGACCGGGTTCCCCAACACCTCTTCCCCTAGCAGCAGCCCGCCGCCGACCAACATCGGGATTACGATGGCCGCCCCCTTCAGCACCCGCATTCGCACGGCGCGGGCGAGCTCGACCTCTTCCTCGTAGCTCCGAATCGTCAGGGCAGCCCCCTCGACGCCGGAATCGGGTTCAGAGTCCGGTTCCCCGACTTCGTCGCTCACGACTCCTCCCGACGGTGGGTACCACTCCGTTGCGCCTCGGCTGCGCCCACCATGGGACACCGGTCGGCTTCACGCAATCATGTAGGCCGGCGGAGCGAGGGGCCCCTGACCCACTCAACGGAGTCGCGCGATGAGCCGGGCGAGTGAGCCCGCCGAGACCGCGAGCACCGTCGCCGGCACACGGTCGGGGCGCCCCCCGTAGACGACGCCGACCACGAGGCCTCCCTCGTCGAAGACGGGGCTGCCGCTCACGCCCGGCGTGCCCTCACCGGCGATCTCCAGCTCGCCCTGGCGGCGACCGATCACGGTGCCCGGCGACAGGAGGGGCGAGGGAACCGCGCCCTCCGTTCGGCCCTCGGGGTTCAGCGAGGAGTGGGGGAATCCGAGCATCGCAACCCGGTCTCCGTTCGACGCCGATGGGGCCAACCCCCGCACCGCCGGCACCCTCCCTACGAGGCTGTCGATCTGGAGGAGCACGAGGTCGGACGCCGCGTCACTCTCGATCACGCGAGCGGGCCAGACCTGATCCGAATCGGTGAATTGAACCCCGAGCCGACTCGCAGCTCTCCCGTTGAACGAGACGACGTGCAGGTTGCTCACGATGATCCCCGAGGGGTCCACGGAAAACCCCGTGCCCGTGCCGACATCTCCCGATCGGGCCTCGGCATAGACCACGGTGACGGCGGCTCGGTTGTCTCGGCCGATGGCGGCGAGGTCGAGCGCGACCGTGCCCTCGGCCGTCCCGGATCGTTCGGCCGCTCCGCCCCCTTCGCTCGCTGCGACCGCCGCGCGTCGTTCGACCGCCGTGACGGTTTCGCCCGATTCCGCCGGCTCGACGCTTCCTCCTCCTTCGCCCCCTCCGGCCCCGTCGGCCACCTCGGCCGTCTCAACCGACGCGACCATCACCGGACCCGCCGGGTCCGCTGGACGCAGCCGATCCTGGAGTCCCCAAAAACCGATCGCGACCACTCCCGACGCGGCCACCCCGATCCCCACCCACTTCCGCCGGCCGGGGTGGAGAGGTTCAAGAGTGACGATCGCCTCGGGCCCCCCGACTCCGAATTGGATCCGGTCGCCGTTGCGGAGCGGGATCGGGGCTTCGAGGGATCTGCCGTTCAGCCACGTGCCGTTGCTGCTGCCGAGATCGTGAAGGATCCACCGGCGCTCGTCCCGACAGATCTCCGCATGACGCGACGAGGCGTGCAGATCCGTGTCTGGGTCGAGCGGCAGATCGGCCGCGGGGTCCCGCCCGATCACGAGGTTCGTCGTCGGTGCCACGACCTCGCCGGCCCGACCCCCCGTCAACATCCGGAGGGTGAGGCGGGGGTGTAGGGTGCTCACTGGCGCCGCGCGCGGAGCGCTTCCTGGAAGGCCCTGTAGCCTCGGTTTTCGGGGTCCAGGGCGAGAGCCCGATCGACCCACGTCAGCGCCGACTCGGCATCGCCCAACCCGTATTCCGACAGGGCGATCACGTAGGCAGACCAGTGACGCACCTCGACGCCGAGTTCGTCTCGCGACCAGAGCGTCCGCGCGGAGTCACCCACCGCCTGAATTCTCTCGGTTGCGGACTCCTGCGTGGAGAGTTCGACGGCGAACGCCTGAAGCGCCCTCCTCGCACCGACCGCCTCCTCGTCGGGGGGCGTGGGCGTGATCACCGGCTCCTCCGACGGTGTGGGCGGGGGAATCGCAGGGGTGCCGGCGGCATCGCGGTCGCCTCTCTGGGCGCCAACGGGCCGCTCCTCCCCCCGCTCGAGCGGCCCTGACTCCTGATCCGGCGCCCCGGGGTCCCCGACCGAGTCGGCGGTCGCGCCCGGCTCGATGCCTTCGTTCCCTTCGACGCCGGCGGCGCGTTCGACGCCCGCGCCGTTTTCGGCGTTCCCGGACGAACCCAGGCCCGCAGACGATTCGACGCCGGCAGCCGGTGTTGAGCGGGTCGCCATCGGTGCGGCCATCACGACTCCGGCCACAACGACGACGGTCAAAGCGAGGCCTGCGACCAGGCGTCGGGGCGAGACCCCTCGAGTGGGCGGTGGCACGGGGGTGGGATGCTCGTCGGGAGACGCCAGGATCGTCCCCCCCACCCGATGGGTCGCGCGTACCGCGGCCATCGCCAGCGGCGAGCCCAGCACGAGCGTCGGATCGTCGACGTCCTCGTCCTCACCCTCCCATTCTGTGTCCGGCACGATCGCGGCCAGCGCCGCAGCGAACGACCCGGCGTCGTCATGACGACCCTCCACCGCTCGACTGAGCACCCGTCTCAGCTCGGCGTCGAGGCCGGGGGGAAACCGACCCGGCGCGACGTCTTCGAGCGCCAGGGCCTCTCCCTCCAACCGCCGCATGGTCATCTCGCGGGCCGTGTCGCCCTCGAACGGCAGTCGCCCGGTGAGCATCCAGAAGGTGACGATCCCCAACGAATAGAGGTCGCTTCGACCGTCGAGGGAGTCCCCCAGAAGCTGTTCAGGACTCATGAATCGGGGTGTCCCTACGAGGGCACCGACCTGGGTGCTGTCGCCTCCCGCGTCGTCCGCGCGTCCCTTGGCGATATCGAAGTCGACCACCTTCGCCTGATCTTCGCCGTCTCGGCCCTGTGCCAGCATCACGTTCTCAGGCTTCAGATCCCGATGTACGATGCCCTGGTCGTGCGCCGCCTGCAGCCCCTGGGCGATCTGGATGGCGATCTCGCAGGCGCGCCGAACGGGGAGCGGGCCGGTGCGGGCAACCAGCTCGCCGAGAGTACCCCCGGGCACGTATTCGATCGCCAGGAACTGGGCGCCCTGATCGGTCTCCCCGAAGTCGTAGACCGCGCACACGTTGGGGTGGCGGATTCGAGCGAGGTTGCGCGCTCCCCGAAGAAAGCGGCTCCTCAAATCGGGATCGTCGGCATACCGCCGCGACAAGACCTTGATCGCGTCGTGGCGCCCCATCGTGAGGTGCTCCCCGAGGTAGACCTCTCCCATCGCACCCGAACCCAGCAGCTCGATCAGACGATATCGCCCCGCGAGCGTCTCACCCACGAGCCCCGATGGGCTCGGGGAGGCCAGGCCCGGAATGGGGGGCGCACCGTTGTCGGCCGGTCGATCGGGTGCAGGCATCTGCAAACTCGCGAAGGGTCGTAGGGACTCGGATCGGATTCGAGTATCGACCGCCTCGGCGAAAGTCCTAAAGAAATCTCGAACGGGGGCCGACATTCACAGGGTGTGCCGCTTCATCCCCCCATGAGGCCTCAGGATGATCCAAGATCTGTATCCCGCGGAATCGGGCATTGGCGCGTGGCACCTCGAAGAATTCGATGAACACGGGCGCGTGACGCGCTGCCACGCCATCAGCCTCGATCCCTTTCGGATCGGGCGCTCCGCCGCCGCGAACATCACGCTCGCCGACCGCAAGGTGTCGAGCAAACACGCGGAGGTGATCTTCCGCGACGGACGGCCGTGGCTCCGCGACCTCATGAGCTCCAACGGGACCTTCCGGAACGGCAAGCGGGTGACTGACGTCGTGCCCCTCGACCCCGGCGACGTGATCCACTTCGCCTCGATCGAGATGCTGGTGCACTTCAGTGGGGCCGATGCCACCGAAGACGGCACCATGGTCGTGTCGGGCGTGGGCCCGAACGGGGACACATCGAGGGCCGGCGAAGCCGGGGCGCTGCGGGAGATGATCGAAGGAAGCCGCGTGCTGGTCTGGGCGCAGCCCATCGTCGACCTCGCCTCCCGCGCCCGCACCGGGTTCGAGCTGTTGGGTCGGGGGGTGCACCCCCGTCTTCCGGGCGCACCGTGGCCCCTCTTCGAGATCGCAGAACGAATCGGGCTCGGCGTCGAACTGAGCCGGTTGTTCCGTGCGCGGGGCGTGACGACCGCATTCAAGCTGCCCAACGACTCCGAGATCTTTCTCAACACACACCCGGGCGAGCTCAGTTCACCCGACTTCGTGCCCGACCTCAACGTGCTCCGGCGTGCCTGGCCCGACCGGCGCATCACGATCGAGGTCCATGAGACCGCCGTGGTGTCGACGCCTCTGATGGCTCAGGTACGGGCCGCTCTCAACGACTTCGACATTCGCCTGGCCTACGACGACTTCGGCGCCGGCCAGGCGAGGCTCACGGAGCTGGCGGCAGTTCCGCCCGACTACTTGAAGTTCGACATGAGCATGATCCGCGACATCGATCGCGCTCCCGAGGCCCGGCGCGCGATGCTCCGCACGCTCGT
>CBDUEZ010000323.1:0-4823 GCA_965366355.1 uncultured bacterium | reverse complement strand
GGTCGCTGGCGCCGAACGGGGGTGGGTAAATCCTGGGCCGGGCGTCGAGACGCGGGCTACTCCAGCGCCTGAGGGCGTGACTCGTGGTCGGTGACGGCGCGACGAACCCACCCCTCGAGGGAGCCGAGGCGGGTGTCGAAACGCTCGTCCATCGTATGGAGACGCTCGTCCATCGTGTCGAGACGCTCGTCCATCGTAACGAGACGCTGGTCCATCGTGTCGAGACGCCCGTCCACCTTGTCGAGACGATGGTCCATCGTATTGAGACGCTGGTCCACCTTGTCGAGACGCTCGTCCACCTTGTCGAGACGCTGGTCCATTGTATCGAGACGCTCGTCTATCGTATCGAGACGCTCGTCCACCTTGTCGAAGCGAGCGTTGGTTCCTTCTGCAAAGATTCGTAGCTCGCCCCGATTCTGCTCAAAAAGAGCGGTCGAGTGACGCTGGACCTCCTCGAATTTCTGCTCGAGGAATCCGACGATCTCCGTGTATTGATCGTGGGTCATGCCGACACGATAGAGCGGAGCGCGAGCCCCGTCCATGTCGGGATGGGTCGTTCCACGGGCGACCCGCTTCCACTCGCCAGAGCACGGCGCGGGCGGCTACAATGCCCGGCAGCGGCGCGCGAGACCCAACAACGGGAGCACGGCACAGTGGCGACGGCACGGCAGGTGGTGATGAACCGGAAGATCGTGATCGAACGGCAACTGCTGATCAAACAGCGGCTGGTGCTGACGATGCTGGCCCTCCTGCCCCTGACCGCGTGTGCCTCCGAGGCCGACGTCGACACGGCAGACCAACGCTTCGTGGTCGAACTGTCGGAGGCGGCCGCCGCCGAGATCGGTGCGCTCGGGCTCGAGGTGCCCCTGTCCGGTCGGGTCTACGTCGTGGTCGCGCCCGCAGGTGACGAGGAGCCGCGCACCCAGGTCGGGATCCAGGGTGTGCCCTTCTGGGGCATGGAGGTCGAGGCGCTCGAGGCCGGCGGTGAAGTCGTCATCGTTCCCGGGGGCGCGGGCGCGATCGGGTATCCGTTCGGCGATCTCTCCGACCTGGACCCCGGGACCTACACTGCACAGGCCTTCCTCAACGTCTACACCACCTTCGACCGCGCCGACGGCCACCAGGTGCGCATGCATCTGAATTCGGGTGCGGGTCAGAGCCAGTGGCGCGCCCCCGGCAACGCCTTCGGACCGCCCGTGACGATCACCGTCGCCGACGGCGGAGCGGTCGACGCGCGCCTCACCCTCGACCAGGTGATTCCGCCCACCCAGCCGCTGCCCGAGGGCGGAACGCTCCAGCAGGGCAATCCCACCGCCGACGGCGACGGTCTCGTGCGTTACCTGAAAATCCGGAGCGAAGCGCTGTCGAACTTCTGGGGCCGCGACATGTACGTCGGTGCCAACGTGCTGCTCCCGGCCCGCTACGCGCAGGAGCCCGACCGGCACTATCCCGTGCTCTTCCTCATGGGACACTTTCCGGGCGCCCGCCCGCCCTTCAGCTACTCCGATGATCCCGCAGACGACGGCGGCAACGGACGGGGTGCCGGGTTTTCCGACTTCTGGCGGTCGGCCGAGGGACCCGACCTGGTGGTGGTGACGATCCGCGACGCGAATCCCTACTACGACACCGGCCACTCCGTGAATTCCGCCAACGTCGGCCCGTACGGCGATGCGCTGCTCGACGAGCTGATCCCCCACCTGGAGGAGGAGTTCCGCATCGTGCCCGAGCCGTGGGCACGGGTGCTCGCCGGGGGATCGACCGGCGGGTGGGAGGCGCTCGCCGTCCAGATTCTCAACCCCGACGATTTCGGGGGATCCTGGGGCTGGTGCCCCGACCCGGTCGACTTCCACGACTTCCAGATGGTCGACGTCTACGAAGACGACAACGCCTATCGAAGCGGCGGGCCCTGGGTGTATGTGGAGCGGCCCAACAATCGCCGCACCGACGGCACGCTGGTGACGACGATCCGCCAGGAGATGGGCTACGAACGCGCGGTCGGTCCCAACGGACGCTCGGGGGGGCAGTGGGCGATCTGGGAGGCCCTCTTCAGCCCGGTGGGGAGCGATGGCTTCGCCCAACCGATCTGGGACCGCGTCACGGGCGAGATCGACCATGACGTGGCCGAATATTGGCGCGAGAACTGGGACCTCACCCACCACCTCACGACCAACTGGGAGTCGCTGGGGCCGCGGCTCGCCGGCAAGCTGCACATCGCCGTGGGCGACATGGACTCGTACTACCTGAACAACGCCGTGGAGCGAATGGAAGAAGCCATGGCCGGGCTGTCGAACCCGACCCCCGACGTCGAGTTCGAATACGGTCGCAAGAAGCCGCATTGCTGGATCGGCTACAGCCGCGAGCAACCCGGCGAGGACCTGTCGAACGCCGAGTTCGTGCGCATCGTGGTGAACTACCTGGAGGGGCGCGGGGGGCGGTGGTAGGGGGATGAGCGCGGTGCAACCCGACCCAACGCCCCCAGCCCCCGTCGCCGAAGCCGATCGCATTCGTTCGCTCGACGTGCTGCGCGGGTTCGCCGTGCTGGGCATCCTGACCATGAACATCGGCTCGTTCGCGATGCCGGCGGCGGCCTACCAGAATCCGAGCGTGTGGGGCGAGCTGACCGGCCTCAGCGGCTGGGTGTGGCGGCTTACGCACCTGTTCGGAGACCTCAAGTTCATGGCCATCTTCTCCATGCTCTTCGGGGCGGGCATGGTGCTCATGGCCGACCGACGAGAGGCGCGCGGGGCTCGTGCCGGGGGACTGCACCTCCGCCGCATGTTCTGGCTGCTGATCTTCGGACTGATCCACGCCTACGCCCTCTGGTACGGCGACATTCTGGTGTGGTACGCGATCACAGGCACGCTGCTCTTCGTCTTTCGGCGACTGCGCCCGCGGACGCTGATCGCGCTTGCGCTGGTCTTCTGGGTGGTGGGAACGGGGATTCTCGCGGGCGCCGGACTCACAACGTCACAGTGGCCCGAACACGAGCTGGCCGAGGTGGTCGCCGAGATGGATCCGCCGGCCGAGGCGCTCGAGGCCGAAGTTGCGCTCTACCGGGGCGGATGGACGCAGCAGATGGAGCACCGCGTCGCGCAGTCCCGGGAGATGCACACCAGCCTCTACCCGCTGTGGGCCTTCTGGCGCGTCGGCGGACTCATGCTGCTGGGCATGGCCCTCTTCAAGCTGGGCGTCTTCAGCGCCCAGGCGCGCTCCCGCACCTACGGGTGGATGATCGCGGCGGGAGTGGGTGTGGGACTCCCGCTGATCGGGCTCGGGATCGCCCACAATACGGCCACCGACTGGGCCGTGCCCGAGTCGTTCTTCATCGGCTCGCTCTACAACTACTGGGGCAGCATCCCGGTCGCCCTGGGATGGGTCGGGGCGGTGATGCTGGTGTGCCAGAGGGGAGCGCTGCGTGCGCTGACCACACGACTCGCCGCGGTAGGCCGCATGGCCTTCACCAACTACATCGCCCAGACCGTGATCGGCACGACGATCTTCTACGGCCACGGCCTCGGACTGTTCGGCTCCGTGGGCCGCGTCGGCCAGGCGGGCATCGTCGTGGCGGTGTGGGCCCTGCTGCTCGTTGTCTCGCCCTGGTGGTTGGCGCGCTACAAGGCCGGTCCGCTGGAGTGGCTGTGGCGCTCGCTGGTGTATGGGCGGCGGCAGCCGTTTCGGAGGGGGGCGGCCGAGGCGTGAGGGGTCGTCGGGACTCCGCCTAGTTCAGGAATTCCCGCTCGAAGTACGCCCTGAACTCAGGCTCGACCTGCGGTCCCCACCCCTGCCAGAACTCCCGAAAGTAGGGGCTCGCGAAGTATTCCACCGACGGCCGAAAGCGCATGACCGCCTCTTCTTCGACCAGTCCCTCACGCACCTGCACGAACATGTTCTCGATGCGGCGAATCGTCATCACGTAGTCGGCGCCCTGGAGCAGATTCTCCACGCGGGTGAAGTCGGATGCCAACGCCCCCTGCTCGACCCGCGCCCGGAATTCCAGGAGCCGCTCGTTGTCGGCGAACCAACGCACCTGTTCGAGAGACGCGTCGGCGATCGACTGATAGGTGGCCCCCCGCACGGCGGCGGTGTTCTGCCGAACTTCGAGTCCCACGAAGATCAGCGAAGCGATCACCCCCACCGCTCCGACCAGTTCGCCCCAACTTCGCCGCGATTCGGAAGCCAATCGACCCTCGAGGTTTGAGTCCGTGCTTCTGATGGATGGCGAAGGTAGGCCTCGCGGGCCCGTCCCGGCTAGGACGCGTCGACCAGCTGCCAGCGGCCCTCCACCTGTTTCACCCGCATCGACCCGAAGGCGCGCCACACGCCTCCGTCGTCGCCCCCGGTGCGCGCGACCCTCAGCACGATCTCGTCGCCGTCTTCGCTCGGTGTGGCTCCAAGCAGCGACACATGGATGCCCGGGTAGGCCATCGAGCAGGGGGTCTCGCCGTCGCACGACACCCACCGGTCGATCGGCCCGTAGCGGAAGTCGGATCCGAGCAGGGATTCGACGATGTCGGCCGTGAGCGCCCCGGACAGGGAGGCCTGGAGCTGAACGGCGAACGACCGCGCGTCGATCGAGAAGACGTTGGTGTCGGACAGTCCCGACGCGATCGAGGCGAAGAACGAGACGACGTCGGGCTCGTCGGCGTCTTGTGCCGCGGCAGCGGTCGGTGCGAGGGTGGCCGGCGCGAGGATGGCCACGGCGAATACGCACCGCACCAGCAAGCGCGGCACCAGCAGGCGTCTTGCGAACCCATCTCTCACCATGGATCTCCCTCGGTCGTTGTTGTTGGCGGGGGGTGGTTTGGAGCGGGATGAGAATTGGG
>CBDUEZ010000322.1:0-4823 GCA_965366355.1 uncultured bacterium | reverse complement strand
ATCCGAAACCGACGCGACCCTACGCCGTCTTCTCGAAGACCGTCGGGGCCATCTGGAGGTCGGCGAGCGAGGTGACCTCGTCTACCGCTTCGACAAGGGACTCCTGTCGCGAGATGCCGAGTCGCTGTGGACGAAGGTGAAACGCGGTGCCTGGTCGGCCTTCAAGGTCGGCTTCAAGGTCTGGATCGTCGCCACGCTCGTCATCTACTTCGTGATCTTCGTGGCCCTGCTGATCGCCGCCCTCTTCGCCAACAAGGACGGCGACGGTGGGGACTGGGGCGGCGGCAGCGGCCAACGCCGCGGCGGTGGATTCCGTCTGCCGATGGGCGACTTCTGGCTCTGGTACTGGCTGTGGTCTCCGCGGTGGCGGCACCGCCCCTACTACGGGGAGGGATACGGCGCTCAGGGCGCCCGCGAGGGCCGTGGGCGCGGCCGGAAAGAGGGTCCCCCCTTCTACAAGAAGGTCTTCGCCTTCGTCTTTGGTCCCGACGAACCCACCCGCACGCGGGCCGAAAAGGACCGCGAACTCCTTCGTTTCATCCGGTCGCGGAGAGGTGTGGTCAGCGCGACGGACCTGGTGCAGCACACGGGCATGGAACTGCAGGAGGCCGACGAGGAGCTGGCCCGACTGATGGCCGCCCACGACGGTGACGTGAAAGTGACCGACGACGGCACGCTGCTCTACCTCTTTCCCGAGCTGATGGTCAGCGCGCACGGGGCGGTGAACGAGCGGGAGCCCGCCCCGGCCTGGCGCCGACTCGAGCCCCTCCGCCCCCTCACGGGCAACACGGCCGGCACGAACGCCATCATCATCGGGATGAACGGCCTCAATCTCGCCGCCGCCGCGACGGCTCCGTGGTTCATCTTTCCACGCCTCGGCATCGGTGGCGTCGCCGCGGAGATCGGTCTCGTCTGGGTGCCGCTCGCCTTCAGCACCGTCTTCTTCGCGGTGCCCGGGCTGCGATGGATGGGCGTCACCCGAGAGAACACGCGCCGCGCCGCTCGCAACGTTCGCAAGGCCGTGCTGGGGCTCGTTTCGAAGTTCACGCTCTCGGGCTCCGAGGCCGCCCCGCTCCCCGTCGAAGAAGCCGAGGCCCGGGTGGCCGCGGTCGCGAAGTCGAAGGTGCCGGCCGATCCGAAGTCGGTGATCCCGACCCTCGACCGCCTGGTCGCCGAATTCGACGGTGAGGTCGAGGCCAACGCCGAGGGACGCCCCCGGTTCCGTTTCCCGCTGTTTCGCCATCAGATGGAGGCGGCACACCGGGCTCGCGGGGCGCTGGCGCTGGAGGGACGCACGGTCGGCGAGATCGTGTACGCGAGCGACGACGACGAGGAAACCGCCGGGCAGCGGGAGCTCGAGGCCTTCGATCGCGAGCTCGCGTCGGGCGGCACGCTTGCGTCGGGCGAGCCGGAGGCAATACTGAAGGCATCGTCGCCCGAGCGGTCGGCCCTCCCGCCCGCCGATGATCTGTCGACCTACCTCAATGATCCAGATCGACTCGCCGTGCGTGACGAGAGGGAGATGGCCGTGCTGCAGCAGCAGATGAAAGACCGGGCCCGGGAGCCCCAGCGGAGATGACCGCGCCGGTCCAGGTGACCCAGCTCCTCGAAGACATCAACGCCGGCCGCACGGGCGCCCGAGAGGAGTTGGTACCCGTGGTGTACGCCGAACTGCGGATTCTCGCCGAGAGCTACATGCGCAAGGAGCGCCCCGGCCACACCCTCCAGCCCACGGCCCTCGTGAACGAGGCCTGGATGAAACTGGCCGACCAGACCCGGGTCGAATGGAAGGGACGGGCGCACTTCTTCGGGATCGCGGCCCAGGCGATGCGCCGCATTCTGGTCGACCACCATCGCAAACGGTCGGCGGCACGACGCGGCGGTGGGGAGGCGGCGGTGACCCTCGTCGACGGACCGGCCGAGACCTTCCGGGACCCGCTCGACTTCATCGCCCTCGACGAGGCCCTCGAAGAACTCGCCGAGCTCGACCCCCGCGCTGCGCGCATCGTCGAGTTGAAGTTCTTCGGCGGACTGAGCGTGGAAGAAACCGCCGAGGTGCTCGAGATCTCGACCCCCACCGTCAAGCGGGACTGGCGCACGGCCAAGGCCTGGCTCTACCAGCGCCTCGGCGCCCAACCTGCGGTGGGTGCGACGAACGACGCCCGACCCGCCGACGACGCCGGAGACGCCGCGGTGTGACCGATCGGTCGCGGTGGGAGCGCACCAAGGATCTCCTCGATCGTGTTCTCGATCTCGCGCCCGCCCAGCGTCGTGCGGCCCTGAAGGACGCGACCGCCGACGACCCGACCCTCTTCGACGAGGTCTGGGCCCTGGTGCAAGCCGCCGAACCCGACCTCGATGCGCTGGAGCACCCCGCAGCCCTCCATCTCTCCGGAGGCGGCGGGCTCGACGACCTCGACGATCTCGAAGACCTCGAGGAATTGAGTTCGCTCGAGGGAACCGTGATCGGGGGGTACCGCCTGCGAACGCTCCTGGGTCAGGGGGGCATGGGGGTCGTCTTCGAAGCCGAGCGCACGGGTGACGTCGGCGGCACCGTGGCCGTGAAGCTCATCAAGCGGGGCATGGACAGCGCGCTCGTGGCCCGTCGATTTCGCCAGGAGCGGCAGATTCTCGCCCGCCTCGTGCACCCGCACATCGCGCACCTGGTCGACGGCGGCGTCAGCGAGTCGGGTCGCCCCTACTTCGTCATGGAAAAGGTCGAGGGCACCCCGATCACGACCTTCTGCATCCACCACCAGATGGGCATCGACGGCCGGGTTCGCCTCTTTCTCCAGGTGCTGGATGCGGTGGCCTTCGCCCATCGCAACCTCATCGTTCATCGTGACCTCAAGCCCTCGAACATTCTCGTTCGGGAAGACGGGGCCGCGAAACTGCTGGACTTCGGCGTTGCAAAGGTGCTGGACGAACATCGGGAGGGCGACGTCACCTTGACCCGGCTGGGTGGCCGCGTGCTCACCCCGTCGTACTCGAGCCCGGAACAGGTGCGCGGCGAGCCGGTATCGACCGCCTCCGACGTCTACTCGCTCGGCGTCGTCCTCTACGAGCTCCTCGCGGGGCGCCCGCCCTTCCAGCTCGATACGGCACCCATGGCCGAGGTGCAGCGGGTCGTGAGCTTCGAGGCGCCGACCCGGCCCTCCGACGCCCTCTCCCGGTCTCCCAGCCTGCACGTCGACACGCTGCCGGTGGCCCGCCGAGCGCTCTCGGGCGACCTCGACGCGATCCTGCTCAAGGCGCTGAGAAAGGAGCCCGAGCGACGCTACGAGAGTGTAATGGCGTTTCACGACGACCTCTGCCGGTACCTGGACCGCAAGCCTGTGGCGGCCCGCCGGGGCACGGTGGCCTACCGCGCCGAGCGCTTCCTGCTGAGGAACCGCGCGGCCATGGCGGCGGGTCTCGCGGCGACCATCGTGTTGATCAGTGGAATCGTCTGGGGATCGCGACAAGCCGCCGAGACGCGGCGGCAGGCCGCCCTCGCGCAGCAACGGGTCGAAGACGTGCAGGGGCTCGTGAATACCCTCCTCTTCGAGGTACACGACGCCGTCGCTTCGCTCCCGGGATCCACCGGTGCCCGGAAGCTGATCCTCGATCGGGCTCACGAACATCTCGCCGATGTGGGCGGGGAACTCCCCGATGACCCCGACCTCCTGATGGACCTGGCCGAGGCCTATCGCCGGCTCGGCGAGGTCGAGGGCCGCACCATGGGCGCCAGCCTGGGTGATCGGCCCGCCGCCCAGGAGAGCTTCGAGCAGGCTCTGGCCCTCGCGGAGCGGGCCGTCGCCGGCGATTCCTCCGACCTCGTGCGTCTGCGCGCGCTCGGCTTGCTCCACGAACGCCTCGCCGGGGCACTGGTGTTCGGGGGCGAGGTCGAGGCGGGTGTGGCCGAGTCACGGCAGGCGCAGGCCATCTACGAGCGTATCGCGTCGGCCTACCCCGACTCGGCCCGGCACCAACTCACGGCCGTCATCGGGCGCATCAATCTGAGCGACTACGAGGGCCACCCCGCGTTCCCCAACCTCGGTCGAGTCGACGAAGCCGAGGCCGGGTATCAGGAAGCCCTGGACCGTCTGGGCAGCCCCCCTCTCCGCGACGACACATCCTACGGCGTGGTGCGTTTTCGGGGACTCGTGGCCGAACGTATGGCCCGTATGCTCCGGGTGCGGGGAGATTTCGCGGCGAGTTTCGAGCGCTACCGCGAATCGCTCGCCGTGCGCGCGGGATTGTACGAGGCCTACCCGAACGACGACGAGGCGTGGCGCGACGTCGGCGTGACCCACCAGAACCTGTGCAGCGTCGGCAACACCCTCGGTCGCTTCGACGAGGCATGGGCCGAGTGCGATCGAGCGCTCGACATCTATTCCGCGCGCTTCGACATCGACTCGCTGAACGCGCAGACCCTGTCGGACCTGGCGTCGGTCCACAACTCCTACGAGGAACTTCACCTGTCCAGGGGCGACACCCTGCGCGCCATCGGACACCTCGCCCTCATGGCCGAGTGGGCCGAGCGGCGGCTGCTGCGCGACCCGACGTCACTTGCCGCACGGAACTCACGGCTCGAGGCCCTCCTCACCCGCGGGCTCATTCTCGCACGACGAGACGCCCCGGTCCCCGACCTGGCCGAGACCTTTCGACTGGCCGCCGAACTCCAGAACGAAGGTCAGTTGTCGGAGTCCGACGCCGAACGCGTCGACGAACTCCGCCGCCTCGTGCCGAGCTGATCCGCTCCCACTCCGCACCCGTGATCCCCCCTGCGGTCGATCCGCGCGTGACCCCATGAAGGTTCACGTACGGGACCAGGAGCGGAT
>CBDUEZ010000321.1:0-4836 GCA_965366355.1 uncultured bacterium | reverse complement strand
ATGGAGCGGATCGCCAACGCGATGGAGAAGATGGGGGCCGAGGAGGGGGAGGTCATCACCCACGGGCTCGTGACGAAATCGATCGAGCGGGCTCAGAAGCGGGTCGAGGGCAACAATTTCGAGGCCCGCAAGCGGCTCCTCGATTACGACGATGTGATGAATCAGCAGCGGGAGGTCGTCTACGACCTTCGGCTCTTCGCTCTGCAGGGTGGGGAAGACCTGAAGGGCGAACTCTGGGAGATGATCGAGGTCACGATCCGACGCCTCACGGAGGACTACCTGCCCCACGATGTGGCGCACGAGGGCTGGGAACTCGCGGGCCTCCGCAAGCGCCTTCTCATGGACTTCTTCGTCGTGGTCGACGGGCTGCCCGAGGAGGAGGACCCCGATCATTCGTTCGACCTCGAGGAAGTCCAGGACCTCTGTGTCGAGGCCGTGCGAGCGCATTTCCACCGCAAGATCGAGGGCTTCGCAGAGCTGGCCGAACGGGTGATGAGCTATATTCTCCTCTCCACGATCGACGACAAGTGGAAGGATCATCTGTACGACCTCGACCACCTGAAGGCCTCGATCGGATTCCGGGGGTGGGGGCAGAAGGACCCGTTGGTCGAGTACAAGAAGGAGGCCTTCGACATGTTCGTCGACCTCATGCGGGATCTCGGTTCGACCGTGACCCGCAACTTCTTCCGGGCGCAGGTCACGGCCCAGCCTCCTCGCCCCATGCCCCGGCCTCAGCGCATGACGTTGTCGGGCCCCGGCGAGGGTCCCGGCGGCGCGGATCCGTCCGGAGGCCGGCGCCCGGCCTCGAGGGCTCCGGCGCGCCCGCGTGTCGAAGACACCGGGATCTCGGCGCGAGCCCGGGCCGATGTCTCGGCCGTCGGGCCCTCGCGCGACGTGAGCACGCTCGCCACGAACCGGGGGGACTCGGACGACAAGAAGCCCGCGCCGGTCACGGCGGCCGACGAGCCCGGCCGGAATGATCCGTGTCCCTGTGGAAGTGGCAAGAAGTACAAGAAGTGTCACGGCCGGTCAGGCTGACGCCCCTCGATGGCCCTCCCGTCCGCTGACCCTCCCGCGACCCCGACCATCCGGGGCGTCCCGCGGCCCCTGGCGCGGGCACTGGAGGCCTATTCGGACCGTATCGACGTCGACATGGTTCGGTCGGCGTACGAGCTTGCCGTGGAATGCCACGCCGGACAGCGGCGTGCCTCGGGCGAGGAGTTCGTTACCCACACGGTCGAAGTCGCGACGATCCTCGCCGGGCTGCGGCTCGATACGGCCACCATCGTCGCCGGGCTGGTGCACGATGTAGTCGAAGACACCGCCTTGACGCTCACGGAACTGGAGGAGCGTTTCGGAAGCGAGGTGGCCACCCTGGTGGATGGCGTCACGAAGATCGGCAAGGTGCAGTTTCGCTCGCACACCGAGCAGCAGGTCGAGAACTACCGCAAGCTCCTGTTGTCGATGGCGGAGGACGCCCGGGTCATCTTGATCAAGCTGGCGGACCGGCTTCACAACATGCGCACCCTCGAGCACCTGCCCGACGGGAAACGTCGCCGGATCGCTCTCGAGACGCGCGAGATCTACGCGCCACTCGCCCACCGCCTGGGAATCTTCTCGATCAAGTGGGAACTCGAGGACCAGTCGTTCAAGTTTCTCGAGCCCGCGGTCTACGACGACCTCACCCGCAAGATCCAGGAGCGGCGCAAGGAACGAGAGCGACTGATCATCGAACTCAAGGTTCCGCTCGAGAAGGAACTCGCCCGGCACGCGATCCCGGCCGAGGTGACGGGTCGACCCAAACACCTCTGGTCGATCTACAACAAGATGAAGTCCCGGGGGCTGCCCTACGAGGAGATCTACGATCTCATGGCGGTGCGGATCATCACCGACTCGATCCAGAACTGCTACGGGGCCCTGGGCGTGATCCACTCCCGCTGGGCGCCCGTGCAGGAGCGATTCCACGACTACATCGCGACGCCCAAGTCGAACATGTACCGGTCGCTCCACACCACCGTCGTGGGACCCCATGGCCGCCGGTACGAGATCCAGATCCGCACCGAGGAGATGCACCGCACCGCCGAGTACGGGATCGCGGCGCACTGGAAGTACAAGGAGGGCTCGGGGCAGGCGCGCGACGAGGTCGACGAGGCGCTGACCTGGTTTCGGCAGGTACTCGAGTGGCAGCAAGACACGAACGAGCCGGAGGAATTCATGGAGTTCCTCCGCATGGACCTCTTCCAGGGCGAGATCTTCGTCTTCACGCCGAAGGGTGAGGTGAAGCAGATCCCGACCGGGGCCACCCCGATCGATTTTGCGTTCGCCGTGCACACCGAGGTCGGCCTGCATTGTGCGGGGGCGAAGGTGAACGGCCGGATCGCCCCCTTGTCGCGTGAACTCCGGAACGGCGACACGGTCGAGATCATCACGAACCCCCGGCAGTGGCCGAGTCGCGACTGGCTGGCCTTCGTGAAGACCTCCCGGGCCCGCGGGCGCATCCGGCAGTGGATCCGCAAGCAGGAGTTCGACTCGGCGGCCGACCTCGGGAAGGAGTTCCTCGACCGGGAGTTGAAGAAGGCCCGCCTGGGCCGCCCCGCAGAGAAGAGCATGGTGAAGGCGGCCGAGGATCTCGGGTATCCCGACTTCACCCATGTCCATGCCGCCCTGGGTCGCGGCGACGTGGGGCCCACGGCCGTGCTCAAGGCGCTCTTCCCGGGCCGCGATCCGGGGGAACTGGCCCAGCGCAGCCCCACCGCCTTGCAGCGGTTGGCCGAAAAGCTGATCCGCACGAACAAGGGCGTGCGCATTCAGGGAATGGAGAACCTCATGGTTCGGTATTCCCAGTGTTGCCAGCCGGTGCCGGGCGACGATGTGACCGGGTACGTGACCCGGGGAAGGGGGGTGTCGATCCATCGCGCCGATTGTCCCAACATCTTGAACCTTCCCGACCCGGAACGCCGCATCGATATCGAGTGGGCGGCCGAAAAGGGGGACCGGTTCATGGTTCGTGTGTACATGCGGGGCACCGACCGGCGGGGACTGCTGTCGGATGTGGCCAAGGCGATCACCGATACCGGGACCGATATCCAGCATGCCGACATGAACACGGTGGACGGGGGAATGAATGGGGAGTTCGTGGTCGAGGTGCGCGACCTCACCCATCTCAAGAAGGTTCTTCGATCGATCGGGCGGGTGAAGGGCGTGTTGGGGGTCGAACGGCGGGAGAGTTTCCAGGAATCGGACCTGGAGGACTGAGGTGTCGCTCTTTCAGCTGGAATCGGCGTACGAGCCGGCGGGCGATCAGCCGGCCGCCATCCGCGAGCTCAATGCGGGCCTCGTGCGGGGGGATCGCCACCAGGTGCTGCTCGGCGCCACGGGCACGGGAAAAACCTTCTCGATCGCCCATGTGATCGCGGAGCACGATCGCCCGACGCTGGTGATGAGTCACAACAAGACCCTGGCGGCGCAGCTCTACGGGGAGCTCAAGTCCCTGTTCCCCCGCAACGCCGTCGAATATTTCATCAGCTACTACGACTACTACCAGCCGGAGGCGTACGTCCCCTCGAGCGATACCTATATCGAGAAGGACTCGTCGATCAACGAAGACATCGAGCGGCTTCGCCTCCGGGCGACCTCGTCGCTGATGGAGCGCGAAGACGTCATCGTGGTGGCGTCGGTGTCGTGCATCTACGGGCTCGGAAACCCCAGGGACTACCGCGAGTTGATGCTCCACCTCTCGGTGGGCGATTCGATTCCGCGCAAGTCGATTCTGGAGGCGCTGGTCGCGATCCAATACAAGCGCAACGACTATGCCTTCGAGAGGGCCACCTTTCGCGTGCGCGGCGACACCGTCGAAGTGTTCCCCGCGTACGACGAGCAGGCCATTCGTATCGAACTCTGGGGCGACGAGGTCGAGCGGATCACCCGCTTCGACCCCCTGACCGGCGAAAGCATCGCCCAGCTGGATCGCACCGCGATCTACCCGGCGAGCCACTACGTGACGCGCCGCCGCACCATCGACCAGATGATCCCGCTGGTACGGGCCGAGCTGGCGGAACAGGTGGCGCACTTCCAGGCCGCCGGCCGGCTCCTCGAGGCGCAACGCATCGAGCAGCGCACCAATTTCGACATCGAGATGATGAACGAGATCGGCACCTGCCCGGGTATCGAGAACTACTCGCTCTACACCTCGGGTCGTGAGACGGGCGAGCGGCCCGCCTGCCTCTTCGACTACTTCCCGGACGACTACCTGCTGATCGTCGACGAAAGCCACGTCTCGGTCCCCCAGGTCGGCGGCATGTACAACGGTGACCGCGCGCGCAAGACGACGCTGGTCGACCACGGCTTCCGGCTGCCGTCGGCGATGGACAACCGGCCGCTCAAGTTCGAGGAGTGGGAGTCGCTGGTGAACCAGGCGATCTTCGTGTTGGGAGCTGGAGAAGGCCGGAGGGGTCGTGGTCGAGCAGATCATTCGACCGACGGGGCTGGTCGATCCGGAGATCGACATTCGGCCGGTGAAGGGCCAGGTCGACGACCTGCTCGCCGAGGTGCGGGAGCGGGAGGCCGTCGGCGAGCGTGTGTTGGTCACCACGCTGACCAAGAGGATGGCCGAGGACCTGTCGGAGTACCTCGCCTCGGTCGGCGTTCGTGTGCGCTACATGCACTCCGATATCGGCGCGATCGAGCGTATGGATATTCTGCGCCAGTTGCGTTTGGGGCGCATCGACGTGCTAGTGGGCATCAACCTGCTCCGGGAGGGGCTGGACCTGCCCGAGGTGTCTCTGGTCGCGATTCTGGATGCCGACAAGGAGGGCTTCCTTCGAGACGGGCGCTCGC
>CBDUEZ010000320.1:0-4838 GCA_965366355.1 uncultured bacterium | reverse complement strand
GGCTCCGGGGCACGGCCGCCGGCCGCCGACGATGGCGGCGCGATTCCAGCGGTGGTGTCGGCGACCGCCGGGGGGTCTGGAGTCCCCGCCGCGGCCGCGGCGACCGCCGCCTCCGCGGCCGTCGTCTCGGCCCGCGAAAGCGCCACCGAATCGGCCCACAGATCGTATTGCCATTCATGGAGGGCCCGCACGACCCCGGGGGTGTTTCCGGAGTCGCGGTACATTCCGCGAACCAGCCCTTCGAGCGACTGCTCGGGGTCGAGTGGATCGTCGAAGACCAACCGCAACGTGGTCGAGTCGATCTTCTCACCCCTCGCGACCTGTGGGGCGGTCGTATCGGGCACCATCACCCAGAACGAGGTGAACAGCGTATCGGTAGCGCCCAGCACCACGCGGTTCCCCGAGCCCTGCACCTCGAAGGGGTCGGCCACCCCGTTGAGGTTCCGATCGTCGAAGCTCTCCAGTCGATACTCGGCCCCGGGGAGATAGCGCATCACGAACAGCCCCAGGGAATCGGACTTCGCCGCGTAGCGCACCGAGTCGTCGCCGATCGCGAAGACGTCCATCGACGGCACCGGTTCACCCGTGACGCGGTCCCACACCTCGCCGGCGAGGGCGTTCGGCTCGAAGTCCGGTCCCGTCGAAAAGACCCACTCGAAAGGATCGAGCAGACCGTTCTGGAATCGATCCCGAATCACCGGTAGCACCGTGACGCGGTAGACCACGCCCGGTACGAAGCCCCCGTCGATCTTCACCTCGAGGGCATCGCCGCGATGGGAGACTCGCACGGCCCCGGTGCGGGGCGACACCTGCACGGCCTGATCGAGCGTGCCGGTGGCCGGATTCTCCGAGATCGCCTCGTCGAATCGAATCCGGATCGACCCGCTGCCCGCCTGGATACGGGCGAACGTGTCGGGCTCGACCCCGACGATCACCGGAGGGCGACGATCGACCGGTCCACCCGACGGCGCAGACTGCCGGGCGCACGCGGCGGTGAGTGCGGTCGAGGCCGCGACGACGAAGGGAATCGTTCCCCGGCGGATCCGCACCGGTCTCAGCCCTTGCCCTCGAAGAGCGCCAGCTTCTCGCCCAGGCTGGCGAGTCTCTCGGTCAGGCTTCGCGCCTTCTCGCGCTCGCGATCCACGACCTCTTCGGGAGCCCGTTCGACGAAGGAGGTGTTGTCGAGCTTCCGGGTCGTTCCCTGGAGCAGGCCGGTGGCCCGTTCGATCTCCGACCGGAGGCGCTCCCGCTCCCGCTCGAGGTCGACGACACCCTCGAAGGGAAGGAACACATGGGCACCGGACTTCAGTACCCCGTGGGCACCGATCACTCCGTCCGGGGCGGCACCCCACAGCAACTCCGACACCCGGGCCATCCGCTCCAGCGCCCCGGATCGTCCCTCGAGCGACCCCCGGATGCCCGATGAACCCTCGTCGACGTAGACACTCACCCCCTCCCCCTCACCGACCCCGTACTCCTTTCGAAGGGACCGCACGGTGGTGATGAACTCCTGGAGTCCCTCGAGTTCTCGTTCGGCATCTTCGTTCGACCATGCACTCGGCGCCTCGGGCCAGGGAGCCACGATCAAATCGTCGGGGCGCTCTTCGCCCTCGGGCCACGGAAGGCGGTCCCACAGTTCGGTGGTCACGAAGGGAATGATCGGATGCAGCAGGCGGAGGACACGATCCAGCACGGTGACGAGCGTCGCGCGGGCGGCCTGTCGCGCGGCCTCGCCCGTGTCGCCCCGAAGCCGGTTCTTCCCGAGTTCGAGATACCAGTCGGCCAGGTCTCCCCAGAAGAAGTGGTAGGCCGTCTCGGCCACCTCGTGCAGTCGAAAACGCTCCATGCCCCGGGTCACGTCGTCGATGGTGCGCCCCAGCCGCGACAGGATCCAGCGATCGCTCGCGTCGAGGTCGGACCACACCGTCGAGAGCGGTGCCACCGGGTCGTCGCCGAGCGTCATGAGGGTAAACCGCCCCACATTCCACACCTTGTTGGCGAAATTGCGTCCGTTGGCGAACGCCGCCTCGGTGTCTTCATGGTCGAGTTTGATATCGGTACCGATGGCACAGGCGCTGACCAGCGTAAAGCGCATCGCGTCGGCCCCGAACCGATCCACGACATCGATCGGATCGATCCCATTGCCCAGCGACTTGCTCATCTTGCGCCCCTGCGCGTCGCGAACGGTTCCGTGCAGGAACACCTCGCGGAAGGGCGGCTCACCCCGAAATTCATACCCGGCCATGATCATACGAGCGACCCAGAAGAAAAGAATCTCGGGAGCCGTCACGAGCGTGTGCCCCGGGTAGAACGCCTCGAGATCGTCGGTCGACTCCGGCCATCCGAAGGGGCTCATCGGCCACAACCACGAACTGAACCAGGTGTCCAGAACATCGGGATCCTGATGCACGGGGCCGCCGCAGGTCGGGCACCCATCGGGATCCTCGCGGAGCACGTGCACGCCGTCGTCCCCACAGGCGTCGCAATACCAGACGGGGATTCGGTGGCCCCACCACAACTGCCGTGAGATGCACCAGTCCCGGATGTTTTCCATCCAGTGCTCATACACCTTCTTCCACCGTTCGGGCGTGAACGTGATCGTGCCGTCTTTCGACGCGGCGAGAGCCGGTTCTGCGAGCGGCTGCATGCGCACGAACCACTGCAGGCTCAGCCGTGGCTCCACGACGGTGTCGCACCGGTAGCAGTGTGGAACGCTGTGGGTGTGGGCGTCGTCGCCCGCCAGGAGTCCCTCGTCTCGCAGGGCCGCCAGCACGGCCTTGCGGGCGTCGAAACGATCGAGACCGCGGAACGGCTCGGGCGCTTCATCGTTGATGGCCGCGGCCGGCGTGAGAATGTTGACCACCGGGAGGTCGCACCGCCGCGCGATCTCGAAGTCGTTCGGATCGTGGGCCGGGGTGACCTTGACCATCCCCGTTCCGAACTCCGGGTCGACAAAGGCGTCGGCGACCACCGGAATGGTGCGACCGGTCAACGGCAGGATCACATCGGCTCCGACCAGGGCGCGGTACCGCTCGTCACTCGGGTGCACCGCCACGGCCTGGTCGCCGAGCATGGTCTCCGGCCGGGTCGTCGACACGGTGAGGTACCAGCCGCCGTCGTCGAATCGCCCCAGCGCCTCGGCCCCTGCCTCGGCCGCCGCGGCCGCTGCGGGCCAGGCCGACTCCTGGATCGGGTAGCGAAGATGCCAGAGGCGCCCTTCGGATTCCGACCCCTCGGCCTCCTCGTTCGAGAGGGCTGTGAGACACCGGGGACACCAGTTGATGATGTACTCGCCCCGGTAGATGAGTTCCTTCTCGTAGAGGCGCACGAAGACCTCGCGCACGGCCTCCGACAGATTCGGGTCGAGCGTGAAGGCGGTCCGCTCCCAATCGCACGAACACCCGATCGACTTCAGCTGCTCGAGAATGGTATCGCCAGTCTTGTCCACGAAGTCCCACACCCGGGAGACGAAGGCCTCTCGGCCCAGGTCGTCGCGCGTCAGTCCCTCTTTCGCGAGCAGGCGCTCGACGACGTTCTGGGTGGCGATTCCCGCGTGATCGGTGCCGGGGAGCCACTCGGCCGCGCGACCCTGCATGCGCCGAAAACGAATCAGCACGTCCTGGATCGTGTTGTTGAGCCCGTGTCCCATGTGCAGGACGGCGGTGACATTGGGCGGCGGGATGACGATGACGTAGGGGTCGCGCTCCCCGTCGTTGACCTCCGACGCCGCGACGTGAAAGCGCCCGTCGTCCAGCCAGCGCTGGTACAGAGGGCCTTCAATGGCAGACGGGTCGAACCGAGGTGCGAGCTCCTTGCTCACCGTGCCTCCCAGGGTTTCCCGGCCGATGAGAGTGTCGACGGCCCGGACAGATGACAGGGAGGTCCCGTCAGGCCGCATTCGGACTGCGCACCGGGGGACCTCATACAGTCCGTTAGACTACCCGAACCCCCTGGGACCGTCAATTTGTCCCGGGGTCGGCCGACGAGGGGGTCCAAACGCGGTTGATGACCTTCCGGACGCCCTCCTGTCGGAGGAGCGCCTCGCGGGCCCCTGCGACGGCCTCGTCGGAGGCCACGCCCTCGATCTCCACCAGGCCCCCACCGAGCACGGAGACGAGGAGCCGATCCGTTCCCGGAACGTCGTTCATCGCGGCCCGGAGAAACGCGAGGTCGATCGGGCGGGCGGGCCACCAGCGGCGTTCCACCGCCCGCAGTCCGCCCGTGGCGGCATCGACTGCCGCGTCTACGCGCTCGCCCCACCGGTCGGTCCACGACGTATCGAGCTCCCCCGGCCCGGGGCTCCGCGCCGGCGCCGGGTGCGGGCGGGACAGCCACCACGCGGCGGCGAAGCCGGCGGCGGCACCCAGTGCAGCGGGCACCACCCAGGTCGATCGGCGGCTCACGGCTCCAACTCAGCCGCCGCCGGAGCGCGTCGAGTCGGACGCCGCCCGTCGCGCCCTCTCCTCGTCGACGCGCGCCCGAATCGCCGCCGCTCGTTCGCGAATCGTGGCGTCGGCCTCCAGCAGCCCGGCCGACCGAGCGATCTGTCGATCCATCCAGAGCGCGTCGAGAAGGTCGTCGGACGCGCCCGCCGACGTGCCGAACGAAAACGGGAGCGGAATGGTCAACTTGCCGAGGTGCAACTTCCCGGGTGAGATGCCCCAGCGGTTCCCATCCTCATCGGTGTACGTCCAATCGGTGCCCCGCGCCGCGCGAGCCGCGCGGATCGCCATGGAGTCGTTGAACGCCTCGAGCTGACCGTAGATCAGACCCTGCAGGATCTCCTTTTCGGAGAGCGTCGCGGCCTCGGGCACCAACGACATCCAGAGGTTTTCCTC
>CBDUEZ010000319.1:0-4852 GCA_965366355.1 uncultured bacterium | reverse complement strand
GAAGACAAATATCTCACACGGGTGACGGGATGATCGACCTTGAGTTTCTCGAGCGCCTCATCCAGGCGATTGACGCGAGTTCCATCGATTCCATCGAGATCGAGCGCGGTGGCACGAGGGTTCGGCTCGGCAAGACTCCGCCCGTGTCGGTCATGAGCGCCGGGGTTGCCCCGGTGGCCCATGCCGCGCCAGCGGTGGCCGGCGCTCCGGCAGCTCCCGCCGCGGCCGAGGCTGGATCGGCCCCGCCCGCGGCCGACGCTCCGAATCCCGACCATGTCGACGTGCCCTCGCCGATGGTGGGGACGTTCTACCGGGCGCCGGCACCTGACGCGCCCTCGTACGTCGATGTGGGTTCGACCGTGAACAAGGGCGACACGTTGTGCATCATCGAGGCGATGAAGCTCATGAATGAGCTGGAGGCCGAGGTGTCCGGCACCGTCGTCGAGATCTGCGCCGAAAATGCCGAACCCGTGGAATACGGGCAGGTTCTCTTCCGAATCGACCCGGCCTGAAGCCAGGACCCGGTAGTCCCCCTTTCGGCTCTATCCGGTCAACGAGGCAGGCAGCCGTGTTCAAGAAGGTACTCATCGCGAATCGGGGCGAAATCGCTCTCCGTATCATCCGTGCGTGTCATGAGCTCGGGGTGAAGACGGTGGCGGTCTACTCCGAAGCAGATCGGGAGTCGCTCCACGTGCGCTTCGCAGACGAAGACGTCTGCATTGGGCCACCGCAGAGCAGCGAAAGTTATCTGAACGTGCCGCGCATCATCGCTGCGGCCGAGATCACGGGCGCGGAAGCGATTCACCCGGGTTACGGCTTCCTGGCGGAGAATGCCGAGTTCAGTGAAATCTGCGCTCGCTCCCATCTCGTCTTCATCGGCCCGACACCCGACCAGATCCGCTCGATGGGCGACAAGGCCACGGCCCGTCGAACGATGATGGACGTGGGCGTTCCGACCGTGCCGGGATCGGAAGGCATTGTGACCGACCCCGAAGAGGCGGAGGCGCAGGCTCGGGAGATCGGTTTCCCGGTCATGATCAAGGCGTCGGCGGGAGGGGGCGGCAAAGGCATGCGCATCGCGCAGGATGCCGAGTCGTTCCCCAAACAGCTGCAGGCGGCCCAGAACGAGGCCCAGGCGGCGTTCGGTGATTCCGGGGTCTACCTGGAGCGGTGCATCGTGCGCCCGCGGCATGTGGAGTTTCAGGTGTTCGGAGACTCCTTCGGACGCGTCGTACACCTGGGAGAGCGCGACTGCTCGGTGCAGCGCCGCCACCAGAAGCTGATCGAAGAGGCGCCGTCGCCGGCCCTGACCCCCGAGCTGCGGGCAGAGATGGGCGCGGTGGCCGTGAAGGCGGCCCAGGCCATCGACTACGTCGGTGCGGGCACCGTCGAGTTCCTGCTCGACCAGAGCGGCGAGTTCTTCTTCATCGAGATGAACACCCGCATCCAGGTCGAGCATCCGGTCACCGAGGTCACGACGGGCCTCGATCTGGTGAAGGAGCAGATCCGAGTGGCCGCGGGCGAGCCGCTGTCGTTCCCCGACGACGTGCAAATGCGCGGGCACGCGATCGAGTTCCGGATCAATGCGGAAGATCCGGAGCGGGCGTTCGCCCCCTCGCCGGGCACGATCACCTCGTTTCATCCGGCCGGTGGGCCTGGGGTGCGGCTCGACACGCACGTCTACAGCGGCTACCGAGTCCCCCCGTACTACGATTCGCTCCTCGCCAAGCTGATCGTGAGCGGTAACACGCGGGAAGAGGCCATCTCCCGCGCCCGAAATGCGCTGGCCCACCTCGTCATCGAGGGCGTACACACCACGACCAACTTTCTCGGCGAGATCGTGCGGGATCAGGAGTTCATCGACGGGAACATCGACACGGCCTTCCTGGAGCGGTTCGCGTTGCGCCGAAAGCCGGCCGGCGACGCATGAGGGTCGACGTCCGGTTCTCGGTCGAAGGACTGGTCGATCACGATCTGACCGGGACGACCGTCGTCGTCATCGACGTGATTCGAGCGACGACCTGTATGGTCGAGGCGGTGGCCGCCGGGGCGCGCGGCGTCTATCCGACCGACTCGACCGAAGAGGCCGTCAAGCTTCTGCAGTCCATCGGGCGGGATGACACGCTGCTCTGCGGAGAGCGCCGGGGCGTGATGATCGAGGGGTATGATCTGGGCAATTCCCCGGCCGAGTTCAGAGACGAGCGCGTTCGCGATCAGCGACTCATCATGAACACGACGAACGGCACGCGGGCGTTCGTGGCCGCCGAGGCGGCCGATCGGGTGTTCGCGGGTTCGTTCCTGAACCTGGGGGCCGTGACGATCGCGGTCGCCGACACCGAACGCCTCGTCGTGGTCTGTGCTGGGCGCTCCGGGGCCTTCGCCATGGAAGATGCTCTCTGTGCGGGGCATCTCGTGCGGCGGTTGCGGGCCACGGGCGTCGATCCCTTCGATCTGGGCGACGGCGCGCGGGCGGCCGAGGCGCTCGCCGATGCGTTCCCCCTCAGTGCCGAGCTGCTGGCCAGCACCGATGCGGGTCGATTGCTCGAGGAAGTCGGCCTCTCCAGTGACATCGTCGACTGCGCACGCGTGGATGTACATCGCGTGGTGCCGGAGCTCGTGGACCGCGTTCTTCGTGCGCGCCATGGCGCGTAAGGGCGGTCGCAAGCGGTCCCGGAAATCGGGCGGGCTTTTAACCCACGAGCAGCAACGGGACCTTCTGGGTGTCGGCCTTCTGGCGCTCGCCGTTTTCGTGGCGGCGTCGCTCATCCCCACGACGTGGCTCGGCACGCGGGGCGAGACCTGGTTCCCGACCGGCAACATCGTGGGCTCCGTGGGCTTGCGACTGCGGTCCTTTCTGGTGGGCGTGTTCGGAGTGGCCTCGCCCCTCGCGGCCCTGCTCCTCGCGGTCGGGGGACTCCGCTCCGGGGAGTGGCTCAACCGCGAATGGACGCTGCGCGCCGCGGCTCTGGCTGCTGGACTGGCCTTCCTTCTGCCGATCCTCGCCGCCGTCCTCGCTCCCGGCTCGGTGCTCGCCGGCTGGATCGGCCTCACGCTGGGCGGGCCGCTGCGCAGCGGCCTCGGACTTCTGGGAGCGCTGTTGTTTCTGGGGGTGGCCCTCGTCGGCCTGACCGTGCTCACTCTCCGCTGGAACCCGCTGCGCACGCTCGGGACCGGGGTAGCAAGGGGTGGAGAGTTGGCTGCGCGGGGCGCACGGGTCATCGGCGAGGCGTACAAGGACAAGCGCGAGCAGGTGGCGGCCGCCGAAAGCGATGGCCCGCTTCCCGACGAGCATTGGACCGGACCCGAGACCGGCGACACGGAGGCTGTACAGGAGGAGGCCGTCGAGGTCGAGGAGTCCGAGGTCGAGGAGGAGTGGGAAGCCGAGGCCGAAGAGGTGGTGGCGGAAGCCGAGATTCCGTTGCCTCACCGGCCGCAAGGAGTCCCCGATCCCGGCGACTTTCCGGATCCCGCCGATCCGCGTGACCTTCTGGGAGGAGCCCTCCCCGAACTCGATCTCCTCACACAGGAGGAGAGGGAGGACCGGGCGCACATGGAGCGAGAGCTCGAGGCGCTGGGTGGTGTTCTCGTGGAGAAGCTACGGACCTTCAACGTCGAGTGTTCGCTCGCCGGGCGCACCACCGGTCCCGTCGTGACCCAGTTCGAGGTGGTCCCGGCCCCGGGGGTCAAGGTGAATCGAATCGCCAACCTCGACGCCGACCTCGCTCTCGCCATGAAGGCGCAGAGCATCCGGATCGTGGCTCCGATCCCCGGCAAAGGGGCGGTCGGGGTCGAGATCCCCAATCCCCAGGCGTCGATCGTACAACTCCGTGACATTCTCGAGGCACGTGAATACCGGAATGCACGCGGCTCCCTCCCCCTGGGTCTCGGCAAGGACCTGACGGGTCGCGCCTACGTCGCCGACCTCGCCAAGATGCCGCACGTCTTGATCGCCGGGGCCACCGGGTCAGGGAAGTCGGTCTGCATCAACACGATCGTGACGAGTCTCGTGTATCGGCATACGCCCGAGCGACTGCGGCTCCTGATGATCGATCCGAAGATGGTGGAGCTGTCGGCCTACGCCGACCTTCCGCACCTGCGCCATCCGGTCATCACCGATCCGGCCGACGCCGCCGCCGTGCTGAAGTGGGCGGTGCTCGAGATGGAACGCCGCTACCAGCTCCTCGCCGCGAATGGGGTGCGGTCACTCGCGGAGTTCAATCAGAGGCTCGGCAAAGGGATCATTCTTCGACGGCCGGTGCCGGACGGTGAAGAAGGCGATCCCGATCGATGGATCTACGAAGACGGGCCGCTGCCCTACATCGTGGTGGTGGTCGACGAGCTCGCCGACCTCATGATGCAGGTGCAGAGCGAGATCGAACGCCCGCTGGCACAGCTCGCTCAGAAGGCGCGCGCGATCGGCATTCACCTGATCGTGGCGACGCAGCGACCTTCGGTGAATGTGATCACGGGGCTGATCAAGGCCAACTTCCCGACCCGGATCGCCTTCCGCGTCGCATCGAAGACCGACTCCCGCACGATTCTCGACCAGAATGGTGCCGAATCGCTTCTCGGGAACGGCGACATGCTGTTTCTCCCGCCGGGGCAGAGTGAACCGGTCCGCATCCAGGGGGCCTACCTGTCGACCGAAGACACCGACCGGCTCCTCGGGTGGTACCGGGAGCGGGCCGACGAACGCGACGACACCGTGCCCGTCGCCCCGATGCATGCGGAGATCGACATTCTCGAGGAGTTGCGCCAGATGGACGAGTCGGCCTCCGGGGCCGACGAGATCGCGGGGGATTGGGACGAGCTGTTCCGCTCGGCGGCGGAGGTCTGTATCAACAACAAGGGC
>CBDUEZ010000318.1:0-4864 GCA_965366355.1 uncultured bacterium | reverse complement strand
CTCGGGCACGATTCAGCCTCCTGCGTAGATGAGTTCGAGCACGACCTCGCCCACCATCTCGAGGGTGGAGGCGCGCGTATGGATCGGAAGATCGTCGGGGGTGTGCCAGAGGCTGTTCCCCGGGCCGTAGTCGAAATCGATGATGTTGACCGTCGGGATTCCGGCCTGGTTCAACGGGAGGTGGTCGTCCTGGATGAACGATCCCCCGGTGAGCGGAAAGGCCGCCCCGTAGCCGAGGTCGGCGGCCACACCCCAGACCCTCTGCACGACGTCGGGCGCGAAGTCTTCGGAATAGCGCTCGACCGGAAACGACGGCTCGGCGTCGCCCACCAGATCGAGCAGTACGGCGAACAACGGGGCGTCGGAGCCATCGAACTCCGCCGCGTAGTGCCGGGCACCGAGCAACATGTCGGCGAGGGTCGGCCCGTAGTCTTCGCCGTCGGTGAAGAGCAGGTCGATGCCGACGTCGTGCGTGGGGGGCTGGTCGGCCAGATGCGCGGCCACCTGGAGCAGCACCGCGGCGCCCGACGCCCCGTCGTTCGCGCCCGGCACCGGCATGGCGCGGCCCGCCTGGGTGTCGGCCTGATCGGCGAACGGGCGCGTGTCGAAGTGGGCGAGAAAGAGCAGCCGCCGCGTGGCCGACGGCCGGAACCGCGCCACGACGTTGGTCAACTCGAGGGTCAGCCCCGGGATCTGCGAATGGGCGTGCGTGAACGGCATGAGTTCGACCTGATCGGCAAGCGAATCCAGCCGAGCCTGCATCCAGGCGAGCTGCGCGGCGTGCCCTTCCCTGCCGGGGATCCGGGGTCCGAAGGCCACCTGACGCTCGACCAGCGCCTGGGCGGCGGCCCCGTCGAAGTGGGGACGCAAGGAGTCGGGCTCCACCCCGATGGGTCCGGGATCGTCGGAGCAGGCGCCCACCGCCGCGAGGACGAGGCCGCCGAGGGTCGCGAGGTAGATCGGAAGGCGAAAGCGCATGGCCCAAACTAGTGTGAGGAGGGTTAGTTTGTCTCCGACCTCCGCGCGCCCACCCGGATCCGATCAGGAGTTGCCCCCATGGTCGTCACCCTCCGCCGCGCTCCCAGCGCCACCGCCGCCCTTCTCGCGACCCTTCTGCTGGCGATCGGGCATCCGGCCGCTGCGCTCCCGGTGGCCGCCCCGCTCCCGGCCACGGCGCTCCCGCAGGACGCCCACGGCTTCGTCATCGAACACGTCGAGAGCGACGCCCAGCTTCTGGCGCAGACCGCCATGGACATCTGGAACCTGGCGGAGGTCGGGTATCAGGAATACGAAAGTTCGGGACTCCTCCAGACGCGTCTCGAGGAGGCCGGATTCCGCGTCACGACCGGGGTGGCCGACATTCCGACCGCCTTCATGGCGGAGTGGGGAGAGGGGGGACCGGTGATCGCCATCATGGGTGAGTTCGACGCCCTCCCCGGCGTGACGCAGGAGGCCGTGCCCGAGCGGGCCCCGCGAACCGACGTCGCGGCCGGGCACGCGTGTGGACACCATCTCTTCGGGGCCGGCTCGGTCGCCGCTGCCCGCGCCGTGAAGGCGTGGTTGGAGAGTACGGGGACGCCGGGACGGATCCGCTTCTACGGCACCCCGGCCGAGGAGGGCGGCGCCGGCAAGGTCTACATGGTCCGCGACGGCGTGTTCGCCGACGTCGACGCGATGCTCCACTGGCATCCCGACAGCCGCAACAATGCCTCGCCGCGCTCGTCGCTCGCCAACAAGTCGGCCAAGTTCCGCTTCCACGGGGTGTCGGCTCATGCGGCGGTCGCCCCCGAGCGAGGCCGCTCTGCGCTCGACGGGGTCGAGGCCATGAACATGATGGCCAACCTGATGCGGGAGCATGTGCCCGAAGACGCCCGCATCCACTACGTGATCACGTCGGGCGGGTCGGCGCCCAACGTCGTCCCGGATTTCGCCGAGGTGTACTACTACGTGCGGCATCCCGACGCCGAGATCGTGGGAGACCTCTTCGAGCGGCTGCTCGCCGCGGCCGAGGGGGCGGCCCTGGGCACCGGCACGCGGGTCGAGCACGAGGTGATCAGCGGGGTCTACTCCCTGCTCCCCAACGACGCGATCCAGCAGCTGATGCACACCAACCTGATGGAGGTCGGGGGCGTCACCTACACCGACGAGGAAGCGGCCTTCGCCCGCGTGATCCAGTCGTCGTTCGACGTCGCTCCGCCGCCGATCGCCTCGGCGGCCGAGGTGCAGGACTACGGCTTTCTCCAGGGCGGCGGAAGCACCGACGTGGGCGACGTCAGCTGGGTGGTCCCGACCGGCGGCATGAGAATCGCCACCTGGGTTCCCGGTACGGCGTCGCACTCCTGGCAGGCCGTCGCCGCCGGGGGCACGACGATCGGAGCCAAGGGCATGGTGGTGGCGGCGAAGGCGATCGCCCTCTCGGCGGTCGACCTCTTCGCGCGGCCCGAGGTACTCGCCGCCGCAAAGGCGGAGCGGCTGGAGAGGGTCGGCGCCGGGTACCAGTATCGTCCGCTGATCGGCGATCGCGCTCCCCCGCTCGACTACCGGGCGGGCTCGGGGAACTGAGGGTGAGGTCCTAGCAGGCGGTGACGACGAGGGGAATCGGGGGACTCGTCCACTCGGCCATGCTCGACCCCGTTCGCATCAGCCGAAACGTCAGCGTGCTCTCGCCCTCGACCCCGTACATCTCGATCTCCCCGCGAAACGCCCCGGGCGTCGACTGCACGAAGGTGGCGAGCGCGAGGTCGCCCACCGCGGCCTCGAGGTAGTGGTCGGCGTCCAGGGGCATGGCGTCGCCGCGGCCGTTCAGGACCGAGACGACGAACACCCCGGAATATTCGCCCACGTGCACGTGCACGCCGCCCTCGTTGACGGATCCCATCACTCGCGCGACCACCGTGCCGTTGAGCGTCACGGCCACCCCTTCAGGAATGTCGACCGGGGGCTCGGTGCTCGACTCGCACCCGAGCGATAGGCCGAGCAGGAGCCCGGCGAGGAGGAGGCGCGCACGTCGGACGAGCGGGCCAGACACGGCGTCGGGGCGATGGCGTCGCATGGTTCACAATTGGTGGCGAGGAGCACTGAACCTACCATGAGGGGCGCACCGGGGGTTCGTCCAGCCTTCCGGCGACGCAGCGCCACCCTCGGCGTTGGACGCCCACCCCGGTACTCCCTGGAGCGAGATTCCGCCACGTGACTTTTCATGCCCCGACGACCATCGCACCCGAACCTCTCGCCAGGGTGGCCCGGGCGGTGCTTCTCGCACTCGCGCTGACCTTTGCCGGAGGATGTGCGGGAGGGGCCGCCACGCGCTTCGCCCCGGCCGGGCAGCCACCCGCGATCGTGCTCGGCACCTTCGAGGACGACTACGGACTGCGCTTCGAGATCACGCCCGAGAGCTGGTCGCAAGAACCCGGCGCGACGCTCGTCGTCGTCGAATGGCTCGACGAGGTGGGGTCGATTCTGGCGCGCGCCGACCCCGACGGTTCCTCCAGCAGCGCCGGACTCTGGACGCGCATCGACTGGGTGGCGCTCGACGGCATGTCCCCGTGGCTCTGGGGCTTCTGCCTGGCCGTCTGGGACGCGCCCACCCGGGAAGCCGCGCTCGCCGCTCCGGCAGCCGACCGGGATCATCCGCGAACCGGATGCAACGGCCATCCGTTCTCCCGCATGCGCCGGAGCGCCGAGGGCCCTACCCTTTCTCGCAACGTTCCCGAGAACCCGGCTATGCCATGACCCGCTTGCCTGATCGTCGCCGCACCGTCGCTCCCCGTCGCGCCTTCGGCCTCCGCGCCCTCGCTGCCGCACTGGCCGGCCTCGTCCTGATGTCGGCCGCGCCCGGCCAGGCCCAGACCCGCGCGCGCGTCACCCTGACCGACCTCATGCAGGTACGTCAGGTTCAAGACGCCTCGATCTCTGCCGACGGCCGTTGGATCGCCTTCACCGCGGCGCCCGACCGCGGAGATCCCGAGGTCGTGTTGCGCGAGGTCGACGGCGACGATCGTCGCACCATGGCCCTGTCGAGCGACCCCGTGTTTTCGGCCGACGGCCGCTGGGTCGCGGCCCGCGTCGTGCCGTCGCTCGCCGCACGGGAGACCGCCGACAACCCGGGCCGCCTGCGCAACGGAGCGCGCTGGATGCGCCTGGACGGAGGCGACGTCGAGTCAGCCGACGAGATCCGGGCCTTCGCCTTCTCGCCCGACGGTCGCTGGCTCGCTCTGCACCGGTACGCGGAGGCGAGTGATGCCGGCACGTCCGGCGAGGCCGAGGCGGCCACCCCCTCGGGCGGCTCCGCCGACGACGACGAGGCCGATCCGGGCACCGTCCTCGAGCTGCGACGCCTCGACTCGGGCGAGGTCGTACGGCTGGAGGGGGTGCGATCCTTCGCCTTCTCCGACGGGGGCAGCCACATCGCCTATGCCGTGGGCTCCCCCGACGACGACAGGGACGGAGTCTGGATCCGAGATCTGGCGACCGCAACGGAACACGCCGCGGATCGGCGCGCCGACGGGACCTTCACGCAGCTGTCGTGGGCGGAGCACGCCCCCGAACTGGCCTTCGTGTCGGCCGATGCCGGAGCCGACGATGCTCCGCCGCCCGCCGGAGACATCATCGTCTGGGCCGACGGCCGGAGCACCCCCTGGGTGTCGGCGAGCGACGCCCCCACGGGCTGGTTCGTGCCCGCGGGTAGCGCCCTGCAGTGGAGTGACGACGGGGGTCGCCTCTTCTTCACCTGGCGCCCGATGTGGCCGGAAGAGCTCCAGGCGGGAGCGGCGGGCGCGGGACCAGCGGCGGTGAGCGCGGCCACGGCCGGCGACTTCGACCCCTACGACGCCGACGCCATCCTGGCCGACCGGGGCGTCGACGT
>CBDUEZ010000317.1:0-4876 GCA_965366355.1 uncultured bacterium | reverse complement strand
CCACACCCCCCAGCTCGTCGAAGGCGGCCAGGGTGAGGAGGCCGTCGTCGGTGCGGCGCCGATAGAGCTCCTCGAGGGTGAATTCGAGCAGCGGCAACGACCCGGGGCGGCCCACGGCGGCGTCGACGAGTCGATCCTCGAGCCGAACGCCGCCGACCTTGGCGACCTCGAGGTGGAGGCCGGCCGCTCGCACGGGTTGGCGGATCATCTCGGTGATCTCGCTGGCGGACGGAGCCAGCAGATCGTACTGCCCCTGCCCCTCCTTCAACTCGACGAGCTCCGGGACCTCGGCCAGTCGCGGGTACAAGTCGCTGCGCAACGTCGCGACGACCCACACGCGTCCCGATCGCACGATCGCGTCGATCGCCCGTCCGAACTCCCCCCGTTCTCCTTCGGCCAGTCCCTTGAGCGTGAAGAGCTCCTCCAACTGGTCGATCACGATCACCATGCGGGCGGCCTCGCCCACCGTGTCCAATGCCGAGCGCAGGATCGGCCCCATCGCGCCGGGCGCCGTGCGCAGCAGGCCCGCGATCTCCTCGGGGGTGCCTGAGGCTCCGAGCTCGGGCAGTGCCCCGTCGCCCATCATCGCGGTCGCGAGGGCGAGGAGGGGCGCCCCTCCCTGATCGGCCGGCCGCATGATGGCGCGGCGCCACTGCGGCACGCCCTCGATGACGCCGGGTGTGGTGAGGAGGGGGAGCAGCCCCGCCCGCACGAGCGACGATTTTCCACCGCCGCTCATGCCCGTGACGACGACGAAGGGGCGGCCCAGGGCGTCTTGTGCGCGCAGATGGTCGAGCACTTCGCTGATGGCGCGGGTGCGTCCGAAAAAGACGTCGGCATGCGCTTCGTCGAACGGCTCGAGCCCGCGGAAAGGCGATCCCGACGTCCAGCGAGCGGCGGGCACGACGTCGCGGGACGGGATCGCCGGAGCCCGCGGCGCCCGGCGATCGATCAGGGCACGCAGATGTCGCTCGAGGGTGGTCTCGAAGTCCTCGGGGGTCGGGAACTGGTGGTAGGCGGCCCGGAGGGAGCCATCGGCGCGGTCGTGAAACCACTTCTCGACGAAGCCGTCCAGGGCCTGCCGCTGGCGCAGCTTCTCCATCAGCGCGTCGGGGTCGAGAAGACTCACCAGGGGCTCGGCCGTCTTGCGGTAGACCAGAAGGTCGGGCCGTCCATTCGCCCGCCACCCCTCCAGGGCGTCTTCGAACTCGAACTCGGTGCCCGATTCGTAGCGACTGCCGTCGGCTCGGCGGAACCGCTCCGGGAGCCGGGTGCCCAGCCGTGACCAGAGAATACACACGACGATGTCGGTCTCCGACGGACGAACGATCTGGTCCTGGAACGAGTCGGTGGCCAGCAGGGGCTCGTGCTCCCAGAAGACCGGCCGCAGCTCGACGCGTGCCGCGAACTCGCCCTGGAGGCGGCGCAGAACCCCCTCGGTGAGGGCGCGCTCCTGCGCGACGTCGCCGGGCGACGAGACGAAGATCGAGAGCGAGGAGGTCACAGCCGCTCGGCGAGCAACGGCCCGAGGGTGTCGGCGAGAGGCTCCCCGAGGGGGTCGCCGATCGAGCTCCCGTGAACGAAGTGAACCTCGTGCGGGGCGTGGGCATGAATCCAGATCACGGGGACTCCGGCTTCTCCGGCCAGAACGACCACCTCCCCGGTGCCTCCCGGCCCTCGAGCCGGCTCGCCGTCCCAGATGGCCAACAGCATCTGCGACCGCTCCACGAGACGTTTGCCCTGCTCGAAGTAGGGTTGATCAGAGGTGGGAGAGACGTCGACCCGGTCGGCGCGAACGAGAAGGCCGCGAAAGGCCTCCCGGGAGTCGGCGTCGGCGAAGTCGGCCTGATAGGGCTCGACCTCGAGGGGAAGCAGGGCCTGCATCGCCCACCCCTGGGCGAGCGCCCGACCGGCCACCAGACGATCGGCGCCCTCGGCGAGTCCGGTCACGAGCGTGCCGAAGCCGTGCGCGGTCAGGCTCGCGATCACCTCGTCGACCCGCTCCGACAGCGCGGCCGACCCGTCGTCGGGGAGCGTGGGCGGTCGGTGCCCGGTAACGCCGAGCAGCAACGGGACTTCGGCCGCGGGGGTCGTAGCGGCGGCGGGGGTCGTACCGGCCGAGGGGATCGCCCCGGCCACGGGCGCGCTGACATCGAACGCCGCCGGGAGGTGGGCGTCGTCGACCCGAACGGCCGCGGCGGCCCGCCCGATACGCTCCAGCTGGACGACGTGTTCTGCGCCGTCGAGCGCGCGCAGAGCATTCAGGTCGCCTTCGTCGACCTTCTCCCCGACGGCCGCGAGCCCCGCGACCGTCAACGGCACATCGTAGCGCAGATAGGTGAGCATGGGAGCGGGGCCGAGCTGGTCGCCGCCCAGATCACCGATCTGGAGATCGATTTCCCGGGCGGTCGGGCTTGCCGACATCCACTGCAGGAGCGTCTCCCCGAGGTCGGAGCCCTCGCGCAGCAACTGCACCATCAGTTGTCCCAGCCACTGGACCTGCCGATAGCCGCGGATCGAATCGGCGCTGGGTGCGACGTCGAAGGCTCCCGTCCCGACCGAACACAACAGGATCTGATCGGCTCCGGGCGCCCACTGCAGTCCGAATCCCTCGAGCGAGGCGACCATGAACATCTGCAGGGCGGGATTGGAATGCATGGAGACGCTCCCGTCGACAAAAACCGCCGCCTCGCCGGCACCGACATCGTCCATGCGCTGCGGATCGAAGTAGGTCGGGGCGGCGCTCGACGCGCGGAGCACCTCCCACAGCAGGATGTGCCGATTCATCTCGTAGAACCGGTTGCCCGGAACGTTGGTGAGCTGCCAGACCGAGGCCGTGTCGGCCCGTTTGGCCATCACGACCAGCCCGCAGCGGAAGGCGTCGTCGTCGAGGCGCATACCGCCGATCTCGGTGCGAATCGCCTCTTCGAGCGGCTTCTCGTCGAACTTCGAGCCGACGAGACGAGCCAGCGGTCCCAGTAGGGATCGCCGCGGCCGGAAGACGTCCCGGGCGAGACCATGGTATAAGCCGACGACCTTCTCGACCGGCCACCCCAGCGAGAGCGAGGCGGCGATGAGGGCTCCGGTGCTGGTGCCTCCGATCAGATCGAAGTAGTCGGCGAGAACCAATTCCGGATCTCCCGAGCGCTGGCGAAGAAGCTCCTCGAGCCGGCTGAGGAAGCCGAGGGTGATCAGCCCGCGAATCCCGCCCCCATCCAGCGACAGGATTCGTTTGGGACCGGGTGCGGACAGACGTTCGACGAGGTGGGTCGGCGGGGGTGCGTGGGCCATGGAGACATCGACGGGTCGAAGGGAGCGCGGCAGCGGTGCCAGTCTTCATTCCATCACGCGCGAACGGCGGCGGGAGGGGATCGCCCGGGCCGGATGATCCCCGTCGACGTGGACCCACGCGCGATCCAGTGAAGGCCCGATGTCGCCCCTTTCGCCCAGGAGGCTCGCATGCGCCCCCGCCGTGTTGTTTCGACGCTCGCCCTCTTCGTCGCACTGTGTTCGGCATGGCCCGCTCCCGCGGGGGCACAACCGACGGCCCTCGCCGCCGGCGCCGCCGCGGCCAACTCGTTCGCCGTCGACCAGATTTGCTGGGCGTACTACGAGCCCCACCAGGCCTGGTACGCCGCACACGTCGTCACCGTGGCCGACGACAGCATTCGCGTGCGCCACTTCGACGGCTTCGAGGAGACCGTCACACCGAATCGGGTGATGCGCGATCAGGTCGAGGTCGGCGACTCGCTAGGCGCCTTCTTTCGCGCCGACACGGCCTGGTACGCCGCCGTGGTCGTGGAGAGGCGCGGCCTGGAGGTCGTGGTGGAATACGGCGACGGCGAGCAGGAGAGCACCTGGCTGCGCTGGCTCCGCATTCGCACGGAGCCCCCCGCGGAGGCGCCGCCGGCCCTTGCGCGCGGGGGCCGTCCGGGTACACCCGTAAGGGACACCCCGGAGCGATCGATCATGCCGCGACTGCACGACCCCGCCCCTGACGAGTCCCCCGTCACCCGACTCCTTCACGACGCCAGTCACGGCAATCGTGCGGCGTTCGATGAGCTGCTGCCCCTCGTCTACGACGAACTCCGGCGCGTAGCGCAGAACCAGATGTCGCGGGAGAGGGACAGCCATACGTTGAGTGCGACCGCCCTGGTGCACGAGGCCTACGTGAAATTGGTCGGCCAGGAGCGTGTGGAGTGGGCGGGGCGATCCCACTTCTTCGCGATCGCGGCCCAGGCGATGCGACGCGTGCTCGTGACCTACGCCGAAGCCCGCCGCGCGGCCAAGCGGGGCGGCGGGGCGGCCCATGTCTCGCTCGACGCGGCCGCTCCCTCGCTCTCCATCGCCCAGGCCGAAGACGTGCTCGACCTCGATGACGCGCTTCAACGGCTCGCCGTGTTCAACGAACGCGGAGCGCAGGTCGTCGAGTACCGCTTCTTCGGGGGACTCTCGCACGCCGAGATCGCCGAGGTGTTGGGACTCTCGGAGATCACCGTGCGCAGAGCGTGGACCGCTGCCCGAGCCTGGCTGCGTCGCGACCTCGGCGAGGGAAAGGACCCCGCCGTGACCCTCGGATACCGGAGCGCGGGGTAGGTGGACGCCGCACGGTGGCGCCGGGTCGAAGACCTCTGTGCCGACGCCATGGATCGGCCGCCTGGCGAGCGTGCCGACTTCATTCGCCGGGCCTGCGCAGGAGACGAGGCGCTGGCCGACGAGGTGGCCAGTCTGGTCGAGGCGGCGACGACCGACCCGGGATTCCTGGACCAACCGCTCATCGACCTCGCCGCAGCCGAGAGGGGGGAGTCGGGGCCGCGCCGCATCGATCGCTACCGGCTGGTCCGCACGCTGGGCCGCGGGGGAATGGGCGAGGTCT
>CBDUEZ010000316.1:0-4929 GCA_965366355.1 uncultured bacterium | reverse complement strand
TAGCCCCCGAGCGGCGGGCCGCCGGGGTTGGAAGATTCGACGTCGGTTCCTGACTGCATGCGTCTGCTCCGCTACGTGTCGCCGCTCGTCCTTCCAGCCGGCAGGTGAACCATGTCTCCGTCGACGATCAGCGTGGTCCCTTCCGGGTACCGGATCGTCTCGGGGCTACTCCCTTCGGGCGTCAACCGAACGGTCCCCCACGCGTCTCCTCGTACGGTGTAGACCACGCCCGCGAGGGCGTGTCCGCGCGCCGCGGCCACTCGAGACCAGGCGGTATCGAACTCGATCTCGCGAAAGCGTACGACGCGGTGTCCTGTCATCGTGAACCGGCCTCGGGCTGCAAACGGATGTTCCTCACCGATTCAATATACCCATGAGTGTCGGCTCCGACATGGATACCTTGAGCCCCAGTCCGCCTTCATAAAAGAGCGACAATGCGATTTCGACGGGAGGGGATTCCGCGCCTTCCCCTCGGGGGTGGGGGGGCGTCGGGCGCCCGGGCCGGGCCTCGACCCGGGGCCGCCACCCCGCGAGCTTGGGTTTCACCCCGTTTCTCCTGCAGGCGAGTGCACGATGTCCGACCTCCAGTCCCTTCTCCGTGAACTCGGTGGATCCCGTATCTCGGAGCTGAGCCAGGCTCTGGGTGCCGACGAAGGTCAGGCCCGATCCGCTCTCGCCATGGGTCTGCCGACGATCCTGGCCGCCCTGCAGCGAAACGCGTCGCGACCGGGCGGTGAAGCAGCCCTCGCTCAGGCGTTGGACCGGGACCACGACGGCTCGGTTCTGAACGACCTCGCCTCGGTCTTGAAGGGCGGGCGACAGGGTGACGGTGAAGGAATCCTGCGCCATGCGCTCGGTGATCGGCGGGGCTCCGTAGAGGATGCGGTCAGCCGCCAGAGCGGATTGGGCAAGGATCAGGTCTCGAAGCTCCTGGCGATGCTGGCTCCGCTCGTGATGGGCCAGTTGGGGAAGGCGCGCCGGTCGTCGGGGTCCGACGCCGGCGGGCTGGCCGACCTTCTTCAGCGCGAGACCGCGGCGGTGACGGCCGATGGTCCCGATCTGGGTGGTCTTGCGGGCCTGCTCGACCGGGACGGCGATGGCAGCATCGCGGACGATCTCGGCGGGATCGCGAAGGGTCTTCTGGGGGGAATGCTCAAGCGCAACCGCTGACGAAGCGGAGCATCACCCGGCCAACGCTGCTCCCCGTTCGTCAGCCCCCACCGCCTCCTGCGCCCGAGCGCGCCAGGTTGCGGTAGTATTCCTCGACGAGTTGTTCGAATCCGGGCGGTACGTCGTTGCTCCCGCGGATGGCGGCTCGGCCCGCAGCGTCACCCTCGACGATGCGGCGCAGGGAGAACTCGACCCGGCCCAGATTTTCCCGCAGAATGTCACGAAGAGCCGCGATCTGCGGGAGGTCCTGATAGTTCTCGGCGTTGCGCAGCCCCTGCAGAGCCTCCAGGGCGCGGTCGAGATCTTCGACACTCTGACCCTGTTCAGACAAGGCATCCCGCAGCTCCCGGGCGTCGCGGTAGCGCTGCTCGAATTCACGGGCGAATTGCCGGATTTCTTCTTCCGTGAAGTTCCGGGTGGGGGCTCCGCGCGTCGCTCCGCCCCGCATTGAGCTCTGAGAGGCCGGCGATCCATCGGGATTGCTCTGACCGGCCTGACGACCGCCCTGGCCACCCTGCTGGCCCGCCTGACCCTCGCCCTGGGCTTGCCCGCCCTGCTGACCCTGCTGGCCGCCTTGTTGACCCTGCTGGCCTCCCTGTTGGCCTTGCTGGCCGCCTTGTTGGCCCTGCTGGCCTCCCTGTTGGCCCTGCTGACCTTGCTGGCCGCCTTGTTGGCCTTGCTGGCCCTGCTCGCCTCCCTGTTGGCCTTGCTGACCTTGCTGGCCTCCCTGTTCGCCTTGCTGACCCTCCTGGTCGCCTTGTTGACCCTGACCGCCCTGCTGGCCGTCCTGCCCGAGGGAGTCGGGTTGCTGGCGAGTGCTGTCCAGGCGCCGGTTGAGTGACTCGACGCCCCGCACGAGGTCGCGAGCCTGATCGAGGGCGTCCGACATGCCCTCTTCTTCGGCGATCCGGGCGGCGGCATCCGACGCCTCGGCGACCTGCTGTCGCAACGACTCGAAGTCGGCCTCGAGGTCTTCTTCGAAGATCCGCGCGAACTCACGCTCGCGCTGTTCCACCACCCCGCGCGACCAGAGGATCTTCTGGTTGAGGCGGCTGGAGCGAATCGCTTCGGCGGCTTCGCCGAGCTCCCGCGCTGCCTCGGGATCTTCCTGGCGGGCATCGGCCGCGAGACGGTCGAGGTCGCGCTCGAGTTCGCCGACCTCGCGGGCCATCTCGGTCTTTCGCTCCTGGATTCGCCGTACCTGCTCACCCCGTTGGGCCGGGTCTTCGGAGAGTCCGTCGACCTGCTCGGTGAGGTCGCGCTGCTGCTGCTGCAGGCGCTCGACCCGGTTCATCGCCTCCTGGGCATCTTCGCCGACCCGGCTCTCCCGCGAACTCTCGAGACGCCGTTGGGCCTCGGCGAGCTGCTCCTGGGCCCGCGCCGATTCGGCGGCGCCCGCGTTGCCCCCCTGCGAGGCGGCCCGACGCATCGCGTCGGCGGCCTGCTGAAGCTGACTCGCCGTTTCCTGGAGCTGGCGGTCATTCGTCTCCCGCGCGAGGCGCTCCAACTGGCGCGCGGCCTCCTCGGTCTCGTCGGCGAGCTCTCGCTGACTCTGAGCGCCCCCGCCCCCGCCACTCTGTTGGCCCTGCGAGGCCCGGGCGCGCTGACGCTCGGCCTCCTGCTGTTGCCGCCGCGCGAGTTCGTTGAGCTTCTGCATCAACTCGTCGGTCTGGTCGGCCTGGGCCTGGCGCTCGCCGCGCTGCACCGTCTCGTACTGGTTGCGCAGCTTGTCGAGCTCCAACTCGAACAGGTCGGCGAGGTCTTCTGCGTTGGCCTGCTGTCCGCCCCCGCCTCCTCCGCCGCCACCACCCTGCTGCTCGCTGACGTAGACCTCGGACGACTCCTCCGCCTTCTGAAGCACGCGCAGGGCGCGCTGCTCGGGTGCGAGGGCCCCTCGCACGTCCTGATCCCGGAGCAGCACCTCGGCCGTATCCATCGCGGCGAGGGCCCCCGGAAGCATCTCGGCGATCGCCCGGAAGTCGTCTTCGGCCTCGGTGAGTCCCCGATTGGTCATGCGCTCAACGAGCGTGCCCACCTGTTCCCGCACCCGTCCCTGGGCGAGGGCGACCGAGGTGCTGCTCTCCACGAACTCGGCGTCTTCGTAACGGTCGCGATCCCGGTCGAGGTTGAAGGTGGCGGCGATCACCTGACGCTGGAGTTCCGACAACCGCTCCTCGTTCGCTTGCTGGCCCTCACCACCGCCCTGGGGCGGGCCTCCCTGCTGCTCGGCTTCCCTGAATTCGCGACGGAAGGGCTGGATCGTCAGGAAGTAGATGTCGCTCCGGGCCTCCACGCTCGAACCCTGTTGGTCGCGGGCGACGGCGTAGTAGCTGATCACATCGCCCGGCTCCACCTCGTAGTCTTCGAGGTAGAGCGTGTGACCGACAGTGAGCTGCGGCAGCGGCGGCCCCGAATCCTGATAGACCGACACGGTGTCTTCGGGCTCGCCGTTGACGGAGTAGGCCAGCAGGACTTCCCGCACGCCGTAGTCGTCGTCGGCCTGGATCTCGAGATAGACCTCTTCGATCGGACTGGCCGGGCTATCCCGGCCCGGCGTCTCGAAGCGCACCATCGGCGCGGCGTCGGTGAGCAGATCGATCGTGTAGCGCGGCGACGCCTCGACGAGCGTTCCGTCACCCATCGCGAGCTCGACCTGGTAGAATCCCTCTTCGGTGAGGTCGAGGACTGCGGTGAGGGTGCCGTTCGGACCCGCTTCGAGTTCGACCACGGCATCGCCGACGAGCACTCGCCCCGACGTGGTGGGGATCGTCGGCTGAATGCTCAGGGCCACACTCGTTCCCCGCAGCGCGGCGATGTCACCCGCGTCTTCGACGATCCGGGGCTCGAGTCCGGTATACGTCGGGTACCGGTATTCGTGCTGCATGCGATCGACGTAGGGCAGGTCGGCGACGATGATGCGGAAGGTCTCCGAACGAACGCCGTCGGACTCGACGAAGTAGTCGGTGTCGGACTGGAGATTCAGCAACATGCTCTCGAAGGGGACCGCGCCCTCGTCACTCGACGAGGCGGGAATCATCGACAGCCGCTGGAACGGGTCGTTCTCGCCCCCGCGGGTGAAGAGGCTCACCTCGTCGGTCGTGAACCCATGCAGAAGCGCGGTCACGAACTGATCCGAGCCGCGCGCCACGGTGAGGTCTCCCGGCTCGACGGTGATCGAATAGGGACTCACCTCGTCGGCCGCGCGTGTCGGCATGAGAGCCGAGACACCGGTACGGAGTGAGGTCGGACCGAAGAGAAGCACAGCCAGGGCGGTGACCGTCAGACCGGCGAAGATCCCACCGTGGCGAAAGAGGGCCTGTTTCTCGATGCCACGACCGTCGTCGACCGCTCCGGCACGGGTGATGGCCCGCTCGACCAGCCGATCGAGCATGGCCGGGGTGGCCGCCCGGGCCGGATCACTCGCGGCGGCCTCGTTGGCCGCAACGGCACCGAGAATCGCCGCCTCCAGCGTCGGTTCGTGTTCTTCGAGATAGAGGGCGACCTGTTCGTCCGACACACGTCGAAGCAGCGGGCGAACCAGAAACCACAGGCTGAGCCCGATGACGGTGCCCCAGGCGATCCACCGGAACGCCGTGACCGCGGTGGGCGAGAATCGGAACCATTCCACGCCGAAGGCCGAACCCAGAAATGCGACCAGGCCCGCCGCGAGCACGAGACTCGCACCCTTGAGGAGAAGTCGTGCCCGCCAACGACGGCGCACGGACCCCAGGATGCCGCGGAGTTCCTCACCTTGCCGCC
>CBDUEZ010000315.1:0-4932 GCA_965366355.1 uncultured bacterium | reverse complement strand
TCACGTCGACGCTCGAGAGGTGAAGCGTGTACTCGGCTCCGGCCTGCAGTCGCAGGATGGGTCGCCACTGCCACATCATTCCGATGAGGTAGACGTCACTCCCCGGAGGAGGCTCGACGACGGGAATCCCCGCATCGGTTCCCACCTGGTAGCTGGCGATGAACTCGTTGGTCCGGTCGCGAAAATCGGCCGGCTCGACCCGGTGCCGGATTCCGGACGGGTTCTGGCCCCCTCGAAGATGCCACAGCGGCATCATCGCGAAGAGGACCATACACCACGTGAAGGCGATCGCGATCCAGACCTTTTCGGCCCGATGCGCCGGCTTCCACCAGACGCCCTGCACGGCCTCGATTCCGTTCTGGTACATGGGTCCTCCCGGTCAGGGCAGGGGGGCTGGCGGCAGGGAGTTGATCTCCCAGAGACCCCAGCCGGTGAAGAAGACGGCCATGATCACGAGGCCGAGAAAAAGCAGGAGGAAGGGTCGGTCGAAGAAGCGCTGCCCCCAGGGAATCGCCTCCGGGGTCGAATCACGCGAGGTGTCGGCGGGGGGGCGGGCATCAGCCATCGAGAGCCTCCAGGTCGAGGGGAGGAGACGGCACCGCGGAACGGTTCCGCCCTTGTCTATGGAGGCCATCATGCGTTACCTGATTGTCATTGGCAACCACATGATAAAGTGGAGCTCCCGAGCCGTGACCCATGACCCTTCCTGAGAGCCCGGCCTTCGCCGGCGTTCACCGCGCCCTCGGCCGGCTCGATGCCGCGTTCGATCGGGTCTATTCGTCGCGTTACAACCCGTTGTACCAGAGCGGGCCGACCGCCGTAGCGATGTTTCTCGTGCTCCTGGCCACGGGTCTGTACCTGCTCCTCTTCTATCGCATCGGGGCGCCGTATGCCTCGGTCGGGCGGCTCGAGGCTCAGGTCTGGTCGGGCCGCTGGGTGCGCTCCCTGCATCGGTTTTCGTCGGACGCGATGATCGTGGCGGTGGCCGTGCATGCCCTGCGAATGCTGCTTCGGGGACGGAGCTGGGGCGCGCGGTCGCTCGCCTGGCTGTCGGGGCTGGTGCTTACGGCCATCGTGATGGTCATCGGGTGGACGGGGTTCGTCATGGTCTGGGACGCCCATGGTCAGCTGCTGGCCGACGAGGGGGCTCGGCTCCTCGACGCCCTCCCGATCTTCTCGGAGCCCGTCGCCCGTGCCTTCATCGGGGAACGCTCGATGCCCGGCGCGTTCTTCTTCCTGAACTATTTCCTGCACATCGCCCTCCCGCTCGGGTTCGGGCTGGTGCTCTACATTCATGTGTCGCGCGTTGCCCGCCCGCGGCTCCTGCCGCCTCGAGCCCTGGCCTGGGGACTCGTGGCGGGCCTCCTGACCGCGGCGCTGGTGTGGCCGGTGCCCCTGGCCCCACCCGCCGACCCGGCGGTGCTTCTCCGGCAGGTGCCGCTCGATGTCTTCTTCGGGTGGTGGCTGCCCATCACACGCCAGATGCCGGCCTGGCTGGTCTGGCTCCTTGCCTCCGCCGCAGGACTCGTCGCCGCGACGGCGCCGATCTGGACGCGTCCGAAGCCGGAGGTGCGGCCCGCTCCGAGCCGGGTCGACTCGCGACTGTGCACGGGTTGTGAGCAGTGCTACGTCGATTGTCCGTACGAGGCCATCAGCATGGTGACTCGAGACGATGATCGCCCCACCCTGGTCGCTCTGGTCGATCCCGCGCTGTGTGTGAGCTGCGGCATCTGCGCGGGTTCGTGTGCTCCGATGGGTGTCGGGCCGGCGGGGCGCGACGGACGGGATCAACTGACCCGCGTGCGCACCTTTCTCGGCGAGGTCGCCGCCCCCGATCGAGAGGTGGTCGTGGTGGCCTGTTCCCACGGGGCGGGGGGCGCGGTGGCCGGAGGCGAGGTCGCGGGGGCGCCGGTCTATGGGGTCGACTGTGCGGGCAATCTGCACTCGTCGGTCGTCGAACTGCTCGTGCGAGGCGGCACCGCCGGGGTGATGGTGGTGGCCTGTCCGGGCCGGGACTGCTGGAACCGAGAGGGACCCCGATGGACACGGGAGCGGCTGTTCGACGGTCGCGAGGCCGAGCTTCAAGACCGCGTCGACCGTCGCCGGGTGAGCATGGTTCAGTTGGGGCTCGGAGAGCGAGCGGGAACCGAGCGCGCCGTGACGGCCTTTCGCGAGCATATCCGCTCGCTCGATGCACATGCGGCGGATACCGACCTCGAGGTGTTGGCCGAGTGCGTCGTCGAGGGAGTCGATTCATGAGCAGTGGCCGTACGCCCTCGACCACCCTCGCCGGGAGGGCGCTCGTCACCGTCGTCCTCGCGCTGGGCGTCGCGGGTCTGTCGAGGTTGCCCCTTCGATCGAGCGACGACGACGAGGCCGCGCTCCGCTTCAGTTGGCGCCTGCGGGGAGAGGAAGCCGCGGCGTGCCGTCTGCCCACGGAAGAAGAACTGGCCGACCTCCCGGTGCACATGCGGAATCCCGACGCCTGCGTGGGTGTCCTGCCGCCATTCGAGTTGCGCGTCGACCTCGATGATGTGACCCGGGTGTCGAGAGAGGTGTTGCCCTCGGGTGCGCGCGGCGACCGCCCGTTGTTCGTCTATGAAGATCTCAGAGTGCCCCCGGGTCGGTATCGCCTATCGGTTCGATTTGGCGCGCGCGGCGACGGTGCCGAGGCCACCCGGTCCCTCGCGCTCGACACCACGGTCGTTCTGGAGGCCGGTCGTGTGCTGCTGGTCAGCCGCACGACGGCCGGGGATCTCGAGGTGAGGAGTCCCATTCGGTAATAAACACAGTGTTATGCTTGACAAATACGGAGTGGCTTCCCAAGCTCCGGTATGACACAACGGGACCCGGGTATGGGCGCGGCGGCGCGAGAGAGGAACGAGGGGGTGGCTCGACGGTACGGAAGTCCTCGAGAAGCGTTGAGGGAGTCTGGTGTCGGCGGGGTGGAACGCTGCCGGGAGGGTGAGATGTCGGCAAAACGAACGGGTGAGAGTCAGGGGCGAATCCTGGACTACCTCAAGCGACACGGCGCGAGCACGATTCCCGCCATGGCCGAGTCGCTCGAATTGAGTGTGGAGACGGTTCGCACGCACCTCGCGGCGATGGTCGAAGAAGGGCTCGTGGCGCGGGAGGGGAGCCGAATTCGAGGCCGTGGCCGCCCGGAGATCGTGTACGCCCTGACCGACGCGGCCGACGAGTTGTTTCCGAACCGAGAGGGGGCCCTCCTCGCGGAGTTCGTCGACTTCCTGAAGTTGGGGGGGAAGACGGAACTGGTTCGCGAGTTTTTCGATGTGCGCGTGCGGGATCGGCGCGGCGCGGCGTTGTCTCGGGTCGAGGGGCTCACCGGCGATGCTCGATTGAACGAAGCCTCCCGGATTCTCGCCGAAGAGGGCTTCATGCCCGAAGTCGATCGCGATGAAGAGGGGCGCCCGATACTCCGGCTCACCCACTGTCCGCTTCGGCGCCTGGTCGATGTGACCCGAGCGCCCTGCCGGGCGGAGCTGGGGTTCGTGCGCGAACTCCTCGGGGCCGCGCTCGTTCGCGTGGCCTACATTCCGTCGGGCGATTCCGCCTGCTGCTACGCCCTGGAGACAGCTACGTGATACGACGCTTGGGACTGTGGTCGGTGGTGCTGTGGTCGATGGCGGCCTGCCTCACGACGCCTCTCGCGGCCCAGGACGGCGCGGCGGCGAACGATGGGCCGCTCGCCGATCCGATCGCGCGACTGGCGGATCGCATCGCGTCGGGTGACGTCGACCTGGTGTTCGACTCGGCGCGTGGGTGGCTGCCCTCCCTGATGGCCGCGTTGGAGGTGCCGGTCGCCTCGCAGGTGCTGGTCTTCTCGCGCACGAGCCTGCAAACCGACCTGATCGCGCCGTGGACGCCCCGCGCCCTCTATTTCAACGACGACGTGTATCTCGGATGGGTGCCCGACAGTCCGATCGTGGAGATCGCGGTCGCAGACCCCGCCGGCGCGGCGGTGTTCTACACGATGGCGCAGAACTCCACCCAACCGCCCGTCTTCACGCGCGAGTCGAGCACGTGCCTCATGTGCCACGAGTCGCGCTCGGTGACCGGGGGGCCTCCGGGCTTCATCGTTCGCAGCGTGTTGACCGATCGCCTCGGCTACCCCATCACGGCGCTCCACGACGGGTCGACCGACGACCAGACGCCCTTCGAGGAACGATTCGGCGGTTATTATGTGACGGGGTCGCACGCCGCACCGGGACACGCGGGCAACGTGTACGCCCCCGTGCGCACCCACGAGGTCACCGACAAGCGGACGTACCTCGAAGGGGTCGACATGCAGGCCGGGGGTGGGGTCACCTCGCTCGAAGGTCGTTTCGACGCGTCCCCCTACGCGACGCCACACAGTGACCTCGTCTCTCTGATGGTGCTCACACACCAGGCCCACGTGCACAACCGCATCTCAGAGGCTCGCGTGGTGGGCGAGGCGGCGGCTCTCTCCGAGCGGCGGCTCGGGGTGCTTTCGCCCTCCGGGTTGCAGACCGTCGAGGGCGCCGTCGAGCGCCTGTTGCGGGCCATGCTCTTCTCCGGCGAAGCGCCGCTCCCCGGACCGGTCACAGGAACCTCCGACTTCGTGGAGACTTTCCAGGCTCGCGGCCCCTTCGACGATCAGGGGCGCTCGCTCCGGGAGTTTTCGCTCGGCCAGCGCTTGTTTCGGTATCCCCTGAGTTTCCTGATCTACTCCGAGGGCTTCCGCTCGCTGCCCGACCTCGTGAAAACCACCTTCTTCCAGCGCCTCGACGACGTACTGTCTGGACGCGACGATGGAGAAGACTGGGCGCACCTCGACGACGACGACCGTCGCGCCATCGCCGAGATCCTCACGGCGACCGACCCGGAGTTCGCCGCTCTGGCGAGGTGACCCCCCGGCGGCCATTCTTCCGTATCCCATCTCACGGAAGA
>CBDUEZ010000314.1:0-4956 GCA_965366355.1 uncultured bacterium | reverse complement strand
CCGGGCTCCTCCGGCGCCACGCCCATCGCGAGGTGAGGCGGGTGCTGGAGCTCGGCTGCGGATCGGGCGCCAACGCCTCGTTCATGAAACACTGGTTCGACGAGATCGTCGTGGTCGACCTCTCCGAGCCGATGCTGCGTGAATGTGCGGCGCTCAACCCGGAGCTCGAGCGGCATCAGGGCGACATGCGCAGCCTACGCCTCGGACGGCGTTTCGACGCGGTGTTCGTGCACGATGCGGCCAGCTACCTGCTCACTCCCGACGACGTCGCCGCAGCGGTCGAGACCGCGGCGCTCCATCTCGAACCGGGAGGCGTGGCCCTGTTCTGCCCCGACGACACCCTCGAGACCTTCCAGCCCGGCCTCGACGACGGCGGGCACGACGGAGCCGACGGCCGCGGCGTGCGGTATCTGGCCTGGAGCAACCCGGGCCCCGGGGAGCACACCGTCGCGACGGACTACGCCTACCTTCTTCGGGACTCCGCCGGAGCGGTGCGCGTCGTCCACGATCGCCACCTCACGAACCGACTGCCCCAGGCGATCTGGACGATGGCGCTGAGGAACGCGGGACTCCAGGCGACCATGATCGCCCTCGAGCACTCGACGGTCGAGACGGGGCGGCACCACGCGTTCGCGGGGACCAAGCTGGGTTGACGGCAGGTCGGCAGGGGATCGACCGCCACCCCCCTTGCCCCCGACTACCACAATGTCGTATTCATACCCCCCACCCGATCACCACAATGTGGGGATCATCTCTCGGCCCATCCAGCCCCTCGCGCCATGAAGCAGCATCTCGGGGAATTCGAGCAGATCATTCTGTTCACCGTGCTCCGCCTCGGCGACGACGCCTATGGCCTCGCGATTCGCGACGCGATCGAGGAGCACACCGGGCGGCGCGTCTCTCCCGGCTCGATCTACACGACCCTGGGGCGCCTCGATGGTCGGGGCATCGTGCAGTCGCGGGTTGAGGCCCCGGGCGGGCCGGGACGCGCCCGCAAGTTCTACCGCCTGACCGCCGAGGGCGCGCGGCGACTCCAGGCGTCGTACGACGCGCTCCGCTCGGCGGCCGACGGCGTCACCGCCCGCCTCGCCGCCCTGGCCGAGCGCGGCCCGTGAGCCCGGCCCCCGAACACGACGCACCGCCCGCCCCACTCCGTCGCTGGGCGGCACGCTGGATCACCGGACCCGACGCCCGCTTCATCGTCGACGATCTCGACGAGGTGTACGCGCGCGAACGCTCCAGCGGACGCGGCCGGATCACCTGCTCCCTGCGCTACCTGGTGGGTGCCGCCCGGTCGGGGTGGGCGACCGGGACGCACCGTCGCACCCTGCCCTTCTCCACCCTGGACCTCCGCCTGGGCGCGCGCATGCTCGGGCGGCACCCCGTGGTGTCGGCGGTGGTGGTCTTCTCGCTCGTGGTGGGGATCCCGGTGGGGCTACTCCCCGTGCTCCTGGAAGATGCGCTCGACGCCCCGGTGCCCGGTGATCCGGACGGCCGCATCGTGGGACTGCGCTACTGGGGCACCGCCACAACCACCTTCGACCTCCAGGTCTTGGCCGCGTCGGGGGGCAGCGCCAGCGACGTGGCGGCCGTGCGCCCCATGCTCCGCAACGTCGGGCCCGCGGCGCAGGCCACGGCCGAATGGGGCGCCGAGGTCTCGCCCGACATCTTCGAGTGGCTGGGCATCCAGCCCGCCCTGGGCCGCACCCTGCTCGCGTCGGACGCCGCACTAGGGAGCGAGGACGTCGTTCTCCTCGGGCACCGCACCTGGGTGGAGACCTTCGGCGCCGACCCGGGCATCATCGGGCGCGCCGTGCCCCTGAGCGGGCGCTCTACCCGCGTCGTCGGGGTGATGCCCGAGGGCTTCGCGTTTCCCGACGGTCCCGTGTTCTGGACCCCCCTGCGCGCGCCTCCCGCGGCGACCCCCGCCGACGGACTGCCGGTCGAACTGCTCGTCCGCCGCCCGGCCGCCGTGTCGATCGCCGCCCTCGACGCCGAGCTCGCCGGCATCGTGGTCGGCCTGGCCTTCGAGCACCCCGCACGCTACGACCGGGTGCTGCCCGAAGCCGTGGAGCTCACCAACTTCCTGGTGGGTGTGCAGAAGGGCGGCCTCGCCGGCGATCCCTTCTGGCGACTGACCCGCCTCATGATGCTCTCCGTGCTGGTGGTCGCCTGTCTGAACATCGGCTTCCTCATGTACGCGCGGGCCGTGTCGCGCGAGGAGCAGACCCGCATTCGATCGGCCCTCGGGGCGACCCGCGCTCGCATCGTGGGCCAGGTGCTGGCCGAGGCCCTGGTGGTGGCGCTGGTCGCCACGGGGGCCGGTCTGGCGCTGCTGGCCGCGGGCGGGGGACTCCTCACCGAAGCGATCCGCCCCATGCTCGGCGGACTCCCCACCTGGGTCGTGCCCCGCGCCACCCCGCGCCTCGTCGGGACGGCACTGGCGCTGGGCATCGGGAGCGCGGTCGCGGCATCGGTGCTTCCGGCCTGGACCGCCACCCGCCGCATGGCGGCCCGAGGCACGTCGTTCGGGCGCGCCACCTCGGCGCTCGTGATCCTCGATGTGGCGGTGGCCGTCGCGATCGCGGGACTCGCAACCGGCATCTTCGAGCGCATCGACGACGTGCGCGCGGGAGAGGGCCTGGGCCCCGTCCCCGATCGTGTGGTCCTCGGTGTGGCCTTCGCCGAGCCCACGACCCCGTCGGGTGCGACGGCCTCCTCTTCGCGGGTGCTCGACACCGGGGTCCGTGCCGATCTGATCGCGGCGCTCAGGGCCGAGCCCGCCGTCGTCGGAGTCGCGGTCGCCTCCGCCCTGCCCCGCATGCAACACCGCACGGTGCGCATCGAGACCGACGGCGCGCTGTCGGGCGGACGCGAATACACCAGCGTTCATCGCACCCTCGTCGCGCCCGGCTTCTTCGAGGCGCTGGAGATTCCGCTGCTCGACGGCCGCACCCTCACCCCCGACGACACGGTGGCGCCGGTCCAGTCGGTGGTGGTGAATCGCACCTTCATCGACAGCGTATTCGACGGACGCCAGGCCATGGGACGCCGGTTCCGGGTCCAGTCCCGAACCGATGAAAGGGAGCCCTGGCTCCAGGTGGTCGGCGTCGTTCCCGATGCGGGAGTCGACCTGATCGATCCGGGCGACGCGGCCGGCTACTACGTGCCCACCGCGCTGGGTGCGATCGATCCCCTGCACGTCGCGCTTCGGTTGGGCACCGACCCGGCCGCCTTCGGTCCTCGCGTGCGTGAACTCGCCGCGCGCCAGGCCCCCGAGGCGATCGTGACCGACCTTCGTCCCCTGAGCACCATCTACCCCGACGACTGGACCCTCATGATCGCGATGGCCTTCGCGTGGACGACCGTATTGGTGGTCCTCCTGGCCCTCGCCGTCTCGGGCGTCTACGCCATTCTCAGCTTCGTGGTCGCAAGCGGGCGCCGCGACCTGGGCATTCGGCAGGCTCTGGGCGCGAGTCCGGCCAACCTGGTGGAGAGCGTCGTCGTCGCGGTGCGCCGCAACCTTCTGTGGGGCGTGGCCCTCGGCGTTCCCGTCGCCACGCTCCTCTACCGCATGATCGTCGAGGATCCGTCGGAAGGCCTCACCATGCTCGTGGTGGGACTGGCGGCGGGTATCGGGGTTCTGGGACTCGTGCTCGCCCTCGGTGCGCTGGGACCCCTGCGCGACGCCCTCCGCATCTCGCCGTCGGAGGTGATGCGGACGTAGCTGGGGGGTGGGTGCGGCAATCTTGTGGCCCGCCCTCCCGAATCGGATCTTGGCCCCGTCCCGCGTCCCCCTTTTCTACAGGAGCCGAGCTTGATTCGACGTGTGGTCTGGGCCCTGGGCGTCGTCACGGCGCTGGTCTTTCTCGGCTTCGCCGCGGTGTTCGGCGTGAGCGAATGGAAGCTTCGCTCCTTCAGTGATCCGCCGCTTCTGTCGGTGGCGATCCCCGACGACTCCGCGAGCCTGGCTCTCGGACGACACATCACCCGCACCCGCGGCTGCTTCGGATGCCATGGGCAGCAGCTCGAGGGCCGGGTCTTCGACGACGAATGGCCGTGGGTGCGGAGGGCCGTGGCGCCGAACCTCGCCCGACACGCCCGCGAACACCCGCCCGAGACGCTTGCCCGGGCCATTCGCGGCGGAGTCGGACACGACGGCCGGGCCCTGTGGTCGATGCCGTCGTACAACTTCAAGCACCTGACCGACGACGAGGTCGCCGCCATCGTCGGGTTCCTCCGCTCGGCCGAGGTCGTCGATGGAGACCCGCTCCCCCGTCCGAGCCTCGGATGGCGGGCGCGGTGGGCGCTGGCGTCCGGTCGGGAGTCGCATATGGCCCAGTGGGGGGATGAGGTACCGGACCTGATTCTCGGCCCCGACGACGATCCCGCTCTCGTGCGGGGTGAGCGCCTCGCGATGACCTCCTGCAACGAATGCCACGGTCTCGACCTGCGCGGTTCCTGGATGGACGGCGACATCGCTCCCCCCGATCTGGCGATCGTCGCGGGTTACCCCTGGGACGACTTCCAGACCCTGATGAGCACCGGTGTGCCCCGAGACGGCCGGGACCTCGGGCTGATGGGCGTGGTCGCCCGCGACCGGTTCGCCTCGTTCACGGAACAGGAGGTCGAGGAGCTGTACGGGTTCCTGCAGACGCTTCCCGAGCGGGCCGTGCCCGAAGGCGTGTTCTGGCGGCCGGCGCGGTAGGGGGCGGCGGGTCGGCGGGCGGCCGAGGTGGGCGAAAAACGCTGCAAACAGCGCACGGAGTGCTCCACCGCCGTTGAATTGGTCGCTTCGCCGCTCTATTCGCTGAGGAGGGCGCAGTAGGGGCCGAGAGCAGAGAATGATTGGTCGATTCGCAGCTCATGGAGCGGCGAATCGACCAAACGCGCGCCATGTGTCGAGCTTGTGAGCGGTGGTCAGCGATTTTCCGGGGCGCGGGCGCGCTGAAGAGC
>CBDUEZ010000313.1:0-4957 GCA_965366355.1 uncultured bacterium | reverse complement strand
CCGGGTGAACTACCACCACGGGATTCGCCGACTCAGGGAGAGGATGTCGGAATGAATGAATGGAACTGCGAGAATGTACTCGCCCGGTTGCCCGAGGTGGCCCGCGGGGTCGACGGGGCAGACACCCGCCGTGTGCACGAGCACCTCGAGGCCTGTTCGACGTGCCGAGAGGAGTGGGAAGTGGTCGTGCTTCTGGCCGAGTCCGGCCCCGTTCCGGTTCCCCCGACCCTCGAAGCCCGTCTGAAGGCGGCCGTTCGGGCCGACGCCGTTCGCGCGGCGGCGCGGCGGCGGAGTCCGTTTCCGGTGTGGCGGCTCGCGGCGGCGGCGGGGATCGTTCTCGCGATCGCGACGCCCGTTCTCGTGAATCAGATGTCCGACCGGCAGCTCGGCACGGTGGACGACGCGGCGGTCACCGCTGCATTGGGTGAACGACTCCCCTCACCCTGGCTCGACGACGTGGAGGGAATCGTGGCGGGAGCGCCGGTTCTCGACGGACTCTCCGACGAGGCGCTCGAACAACTCCTGGAGGAGATGGGAGAATGATCCGACGGCTTTTTTTGACGCTCCTCTGGGTAGCCCTGGCCGCCCCGCTCGCCCTGTCGAGTGGACTGCTTTCTGCGCAGACGCGTCCCGACGGCCCCCCCTCCGAGCAGCGCCAGCGGCTCGAACGTCAGATCGGAGAGCGCTTCCAGGCCCTGATTCGCTCCGAACTCGGCATCGACGAAGAGACGTCGGCCGCCCTCCGAGAGGCCGCAGATCGGTTTTCGGGTGACCGCAGAGCGCTGTCTCAACGTCAGCAGCTGCTCCGGCGACGACTCCGGAGTTCCGGGACGCTCCTCGATGCGGTCGAGGCTCAGGCGGTGCTCGACGAACTCGTCGCCGTTCAACAGGGCGAGGTCGATCTTCTGACCCGTGAGCAGGCGGCGTTTTCGGAGATTCTCTCGGCCCCGCAACTGGTGCGCTTCTACATGCTGCGAGAGCAGTTGAGCGAACGGGTGCGCAACCTCAGGGGTGGGCCCGGAGGCCCGGGAGGACCGCCGCGCAGCGGCGGCGGGGCCTGACCGTGCAGGTGCACACCCTCTTTTTTGCCGCCTATCGGGAGACCGTGGGGTGCTCCCGGCTGTCGCTGACGCTTCCGGACGGGGCGAGTGCCGCCGATCTGATCGGGTCGCTGCGAGCCCGGGGCGCCCCCTTCGACGGTCTGCCCCCGGCACCCGCGGTGGCGGTGAACGAACGGTACTCGCCCCTCGACACTCCGTTGGCCCACGACGATGTTGTTGCCCTGATCCCTCCCGTCGCGGGCGGCTGAAATGACACAGTGGAGCCACGTCGGTCCCGAGCCCATCGATCCCCCCGCCGTCCTGGCGCGCGTCGGCGATGTCTCGCATGGCGCGGTGATGCTGTTCGTCGGGACCGTTCGCGACCATGCCGAGGGACGCCGCGTCGGGGGAATGGGCTACGAGGCCTACGCCTCGATGGCCGAGGCGGTGCTGGCGGAGATCGTCGCCGAAGCGGCCACCCGATGGAACACGGATCAGGTTGCGGCGGCGCACAGGATCGGGGAACTCGACCTGGGTGAGGCCAGTGTGGCGATCGCCGTGTCGACTCCTCACCGCGCCGACGCCTACGAGGCCTCGCGCTACGTCATCGAGCAGATCAAGGTGCGACTCCCGGTGTGGAAGCACGAACATTTCGTGGACGGCGAGTCGCGGTGGGTCCCGGGTCAGACGCCTCCCACGGCGTCCGGGGTCGAGACGTGACCGCGCCGGCCATGGTCGACGGCTTCGGGCGTCGCATCGAGTACCTGCGAATCTCGGTCACCGACAAGTGCAACCTGCGGTGCGTCTACTGCATGCCCCTGGAAGGGCTCGATTGGCTCAAGCGTGACGACCTGCTGAGCTACGAGGAGATCGTCGAGATCGTGCGCGTCATGGCCCCCCTGGGACTGCGGCGGGTGCGCTTCACCGGGGGCGAGCCGCTCGTGCGCCGGGATCTGTCCCGATTGGTCGCCATGGTGGCGCAAGTGCCGGGGATCGAAGATCTCTCGTTGTCGACGAACGCCGTGCTGTTGGCCGACGAGGCCGAGGCGCTGAAGGCCGCGGGGCTGAACCGGGTCAACGTGTCGCTCGACTCGTTGCGACCGGATCGGGTCGACGCGATCTCGCGCCGCGCGGGTTCACACGACAAGATCATGCGCGGGCTGAAAGCCGCCGAAGACGTGGGCTTCGCGCCGCTCAAGATCAATGTGGTGCTGATGGGGGGAACCAACGACGACGAGATCCCCGACTTCGCGGAGCTCACTCGCGAGCGTCCCTGGCACGTGCGGTTCATCGAGGTGATGCCCACGACGTCGAACCTCGACCTCTCGCGAGAGAACTATGTCTCGTGCGCCGAGGCTCTCCGACGCATCCGGGCGCTTGGCGATCTCGAGCCCGCCCAGGGTCCGACGGGAAACGGTCCGGCCACCTACTATCGGTTCCCCGGCGCCCCGGGCACCATCGGTGTGATCACTCCGATGAGCCACAATTTCTGCGACCGCTGCAATCGAATGCGGCTGACCGCCGACGGGCAGCTTCGCCCCTGCCTGTTCGGTGACCTGCAGACCGACCTCCGCACGCCGCTGCGGGCCGGCGAATCGCTGCTTCCCCACATTCGCGAAACGCTGCGTGTGAAGCCCGAACGGCACCATCTGGTTCAGGGACAGGACAGCGGCTCCGGCGGCCTGGTGGCGCTGTCGCAAACCGGCGGGTGAACCCCGCAACGAGACCGGCCCGGATCGCTCCTCGAGGGGCGTCGAGTCGCGTTGACACGGATACCCGTCCGGAATAGGTTCCGGGCCTCCGCACGAGCCTCGTTTCGACGGCGGCATCGTGACGACTCCAGCGCCAACATCCAGGCCCATGAGCGCCAAGAAAATCACTGTTGTCGGGGCAGGGCACGTGGGGGCGACTTGCGCCCAGCGTCTCGCCGAGAAGGAACTCGCCCGCGAGGTCGTCATGATCGACATCGCCGAGGGCATCCCCCAGGGCAAGGCGCTGGACCAATGGGAAAGCGCCCCCGTCGAAGGCTTCGACGCCCGCGTCACCGGTTCGCAGTCCTACGACGCGGCCGCAGGCTCCGACATCTTCGTCGTGACTGCGGGAATCGCGCGCAAGCCCGGTATGAGCCGTGACGACCTGCTCAAGACCAACGCGGGGATCGTGCGCAGTGTCTCGGCCGAGATCGCCCGGGTCGCGCCCGACTCCATCATCATCATGGTGTCGAACCCGCTCGACGTGATGGCCCAGGTCGCACTCGATACCACCGGTTTCCCTCGGGAGCGTGTCATCGGCATGGCCGGCGTGTTGGACACGGCCCGCTATCGGTCGTTCATCGCCCTCGAGCTCGACGTGAGCGTCGAAGATGTCCAGGCCCTGGTGCTGGGCGGCCACGGCGACACGATGGTGCCCCTGGTCGGCTACACCACGATCTCGGGCATCCCGCTCACGCAGCTGCTGCCGATGGACCGGATCGAGGCGCTCATCGAGCGCACGCGGAAGGGTGGGGCGGAGATCGTCGGCTTCCTGAAGACCGGGAGTGCCTACTACGCACCGTCCGCGGCCGCCGTCCAGATGGTCGAGGCCATCGTTCGCGACAAACGCCGCATTCTCCCGTGCGCAGCGCATCTGCAGGGCGAGTACGGCGAGGAAGGGATCTTCCTGGGCGTGCCCTGCAAGCTTGGCGAGGGGGGGCTGAAGGAAATTCTCCAGGTCGAGCTCACCGACAGTGAGCAGGCCGCGCTTCGAACGAGTGCGGCGGCCGTCCGTGAAACCATGGCGGCGCTCCAATCTTGAAACTCGATGGGGGGACGGCCAACTGCGCCGTCCCCCTACTTTTTTCGTGGCTCTGCCACGCTCGATGAACCGCTTCCCTCGTCGGGAGTCTGAATGCAACGCGTCGTGACGCTCTACCAGTCCACGGTAGGCAAGAAGACCATGATGGCCGTGTCGGGAATCGTGTTGTTCGGCTTCGTGCTGAGCCACATGATCGGCAACCTCAAGATGCTCCTCGGAACGAATTCCGAGGGGGTCTACGCCATGGACGCCTACGCCGAGTTCCTGCGCGAGGTCGGGTACCCGCTCGTGCCGCACGAGGGGGTGCTCTGGATGGCGCGCATCGTGCTTCTCGCGGCGGTCGGAATCCACATCGTCATGGCGATCCAGCTTTCCAGCCGGAGTCGCGCGGCCCGGGGCGCCGTCGGCTACAAGAAGCAGGCGAGCCTTTCGTTCTCGTATGCGTCGAGAACGATGCGGTGGGGCGGGATCATCATCGCGTTGTTCCTGGTCTACCACATCCTGCATTTCACGACCGGTCAGGCCCACCCCCAGTTCGAAGCGGGTGCGGCCTATCGCAACTACGTTCTGGCGTTCCAGAACCCCCTGGTCTTCGCCTTCTATCTCGTGGCCCAGATCGCGCTCTGCTTTCACCTCTTCCACGGTGTGTGGAGCGTCTTCCAGACCCTGGGAGCGAATCATCCGAAATACAACCACCTGCGGAGGCCCTTCGCGATAGGCTACGCACTGGTGGTGTTCGTCGGCTTCATGATCCCGCCGGTCCTGGTTCTGACGGGGGTCATCACACTGTGACCACCGTTGCCGATGCCGTGACCCGCACTCCGACCGAGGTTGTCCCATCGTGGAACTGAATGCCAGGGTCCCCTCGGGGCCCATCGACGAGAAGTGGGACAATCATCGCTTCGACATGAAGCTGGTGAATCCCGCCAACAAGCGTAAATACGAAGTCATCATCGTCGGGACGGGGCTCGCGGGCGCCGCCGCCGCCGCGACGATGGGTGAGCTCGGCTACCGGGTGAAGGCCTTCACCTATCACGACTCTCCGCGACGTGCACACTCGATCGCCGCGCAGGGTGGGATCAACGCCGCCAAGAACTATCAGAACGACGGCGACAGCGTCTTCC
>CBDUEZ010000312.1:0-4963 GCA_965366355.1 uncultured bacterium | reverse complement strand
ACCCAGGTGGTCGGTGTGGGCGGCGCGTACGAGACGATGCGCGACCGCATTCTCGAAGCGGCCACATCGCTCAACGTGGGCTACGGTCTTCACGAAGACACCTTCATGGGCCCCGTCATCTCGGCCCGGCACCGCGAGCGCGTCGAGGGATTCATCACCGAGGGCGCGCGCGAGGGAGCCGAAATCCTGCTCGACGGCCGCGGCTTCACGGTCGAGGGGTATCCGAACGGCCACTGGGTCGGCCCGACCCTGCTCGACCGGGTCGTTCCCGAGATGTCGGTCGGCAAGGAAGAGATCTTCGGACCCGTCGCGGGGCTCAGCGCCGTCGATTCGCTCGACGAGGCGATCGCGCTCATGCACCGCGTCGAATACGGCAACGCGACCTCGATCTTCACCACGAGCGGCCGCTCGGCCCGGGAGTTCCGCTACCAGGCCGGAATCAGCATGATCGGCGTCAACATCGGGGTGGCCGCACCCATGGCCTTCTTCCCGTTCGGCGGATCGCGCGGATCGTTCTTTGGCGACCTCCGAGCGCAGGGCAAGGACGCCATTGCTTTCTACACCGACCAGCGCGTCGTGATGTCGCGTTGGTAGTCTCGCCCGCCCTTAGCGGGCTGCACCCAGCCGTACCTACCATGGAGGCAGAGTGACTGTCACGTCCGAGGCCGGAGTGACCTCCCGGACCGAAGAAGAGATCGTCGATCGACACCGGGCGAGGTTTTTTCCCTGGGTGAAGCCCTACTACCCCGACCCCCTGGTGATCGACGAGGCCAGCGGCGTCTGGGTCAAGGACGTCACCGGGCGGGAGTACCTCGATTTTTTCGCCGGCATCCTCACGACCTCGATCGGACACTGCCATCCCGCAGTGACCCAGCGGGTGTATGAGCAGATGAAGCGGCTCGGGCACACCTCGACCCTCTACGTGACCGAGGGCCAGATCGACGTGGCCGATCGGGTCGCGTCGCTCGCCCCGGCCGGTCTCACGCGCGCCGCCTTCACGAACAGCGGCACCGAGGCCATCGAGACCGCGATCATGGCCGCGCGCGTCTACACCGGTCGCAGCGAGATCGTCGCGCTCCGGCACGGCTACTCGGGCCGCAGCACGCTCGCGTCGAGCCTCACGGCACACTCCCCGTGGCGTCCGCCGGCGAGCACGGTGAGCGGCATCAGTCATGCGCGCTCGCCCTATCGGTACCGGTCGCCGCTCGGGCCCGATGCGTCGGAGCAGCAGCAGACCGACTTCTTCATCGCCGATCTGATCGAAACGATCGAGACGACGACCTCGGGCCGTCCGGCGGCGCTGCTGGTCGAGTCGATTCAGGGCGTGGGCGGGTTCATCGTGCCCACTGCGGGATATCTCGCTCGGGCGGCCGAAGTGATCCGCAGTTACGGCGGTGTGTTCATCGCCGACGAGGTCCAGTCGGGTTTCGGGCGCACGGGATCGCAGTGGTTCGGATGCCAGCACGAGGGCGTCGAGCCCGATCTCATGGTGATGGCCAAGGGCATCGCGAACGGATTCCCGGTTGCGCTCACCCTCGCCCGCGAAGACATCGCGGCCACCTGGACGTCGTTGTCGGTCTCGACGTACGGCGGCAACCCGGTCTCGATGGCCGCGACGGCCGCGACGCTCGACGTGATGATCGAAAACGACGTGCCCATGCGCGCGGAAGTGCGTGGGCGTCAGGTGCGAGACGCCCTGGAGCGCCTCCAGTCGGCCCACTCCTGGATCGGTGACGTTCGTGGTATGGGACTGATGCAGGCCCTCGAGATCGTGCGTGACCCGGTCGGTCGAGAGCCCGATCCGGCGCGCACGCGGGCCCTGATGATGGCGGCACGCGACGAGGGACTCCTCATCGGCGCGGGCGGCCTGTCGGGTCATGTGATTCGCATGGGCCCGTCGATGTTGATCACCGAAGAAGAGACCGCCGAGGCGCTGCGGCGGCTGGAGCGGGCGTGCCGAGCGGTCGACGACGGCTAGTCGACGTCGACGCGCTCCTCGGCGAAGCTCTGGAACGTCATCGACATGTTGCTTTCGATGAGTTCCAGCGCCCGGTCATGCTGGCCGTCTTCGATGGCCCGGATCAGCTCGTCGTGGTGCGCGATCGACGCTTCGGTGCGGTCCTGCTGTGAGTAGTACCAGTGTTCGAGACGACTCACCTGACTTCTCAGGTCGTCGAGCAGATCGCACAGGCGAGAGCTTCCACTGCGCTCGCAGATGAAATGATGAAACCGGTTGTTGAGCTCGATCCGGCGGCGCACGTCACCGTTCTTGGTGCTCGTGGCGAGTTCGCGGTTGATCGCTTTCAACGACTCGATGTCGGCCGCCGTCAGCCGGGGCAACGCCAGGCGCCCCGCCAGCAGTTCCAGCGCCGAGACGATCGGGTAGAGCTCGAGAAGCGTGTCGAGCGGCTCTTCCGGCACCCGAAAGCCCCGATGGGGAATGCGCTCCAGGAACCCCTCGCTCGACAGCCGTCCCAGGGCTTCCCGCACCGGCGTGCGACTGACGCCGAGCGCCGCGCTCACGTCTTGTTCGCGCACGAATTCGCCCAGCGCCATATCGCCGTTCAATATCCGAGAGCGGATCACCTTGTAGGCTTGGTCGGCGAGGGTCGTCTGCGAAACCTTCGGCCAGGGATTCTGGGGCATGGAGTCGACGGGGTAGGCGAAGAATGGTGGTTCTTACTGCACAATATACCGGTCGGCGAGGTTTCGCTCACCGATCACAACCATCGAGTATCGGCATAATGACGATTTCCGCACACCCCGCCCCACGTCACGCCAGCTTCACGGCGGCCCTCTTCCTGGCCTTCGGCGCCGCCGGCTCGAGCCCCCTGGCCGCCCAGACCACCCTGCGGATCCTGCCCGGTGAGGCCACCGTGGTGGCGGTCGGTCAGCGCTTCGACATTCGCGTCGAAGCGACCGGAAGTGACCCCGCCGGCGCGCCGCCCCGCGGACTCCGGGTCGAGATCGACGGTCGCGACGTCACGTCGTTGAACATTCTCGACCCCGGCGTGGGTGGAGAGGCGGGCGCCGGAGGAACCGGCAGTTCCCGCCCCGAGGTGCCCGAGCGCCATCGCGCCTCGGCGGCTCCGTCGCACACGACCAACTTCCTGGTGCGGGAGCGAAGCTTCGATGTACCCGGTCCCCACACGATCACGGCCCGCACCGCCGACGGGGCCGAGGCGACGGCGACGGTGATGGTCGAGGCCTGGCAGGAGTCCCAGACCCCGGGGGGCGCCACACCCCCCAACGGTGCGCGGCTTCCCCGCGTGCGCAACGTGATCCTTCTTCTGGGCGACGGAATGGGCATCGCGGCTCGCACGGCCGCGCGCGTCGTCTCTCGCGGCCTGACCGACGGCAAGGCCAACGGGCTCCTTTCGATGGACCGCATGGAGGCCACCGGACTCGTCATGACCTCGTCGCTCAATTCGGTGATCACCGACTCCGCGCCGGGCATGTCGGCTCTCTCCACGGGGAGCAAGGGCAACAACAACCAGGTGGGGGTCTATCCCGACAACACCATCGAAGACGCCTTCGACAATCCGAGAATCGAATACATCGGGGAGTTTCTGCGGCGCATGCGTGGCGACGGGTTCAATGTGGGCCTCGTCACCACCGCCGACGTGGCCGACGCCACCCCGGCCGGAAACGCCGTGCACTCGGCCAATCGCAGCGCGCTACCTCAGATCGCCCGCCAGTACCTCGCCGAGCGTGAGACCAATGGCGTGTCGGTGCTGCTCGGCGGCGGTTCGAGGCACTTCACGCGCGCAGCGCCCGAGGGGAGTCCGCACGCGACGCTCCTCGAGTCGTTCGTCGCGGCCGGGTACGAGCACCTCACGACCGCCTCCGAGGTGGCGGCCCTCATGTCGAGCGGCACGGCGCCACCCGCCCGGCTCCTCGGCCTCTTCCACCCCACGCACATGAACGTCGCCTTCGACAAGCTCGGCCAGGGTCGATACAGCGACGAGCTGGCCGACAGTGCGAACGCGGATCGCCGCGACCAGCCCATGCTCGACGACCTCGCTCGGCTCGCTCTCGCTTCGTTATCCGCCCACTCGCCCGACGGCTTCTACCTGATGATCGAGGGGGCGTCGATCGACAAGCAGGCGCACGCGGCCGACGCTGACCGAGCGATCTGGGACACCATCGAGTTCGATCGGGCGGTCGGCGTGGCCCTCGAGTTCGCCGAGCGCACGAACACCGACGACGATCCCGACAACGAGACGCTGGTCATCGTGGCCTCCGACCACGAAACGGGCGGACTCTCGCTCGTCGCGGTGGGCAACGAACGCTACGACCCGGCCGTGGTCGGGACCGCCTCGAGAGATTACGCCGCCGTCTACCGTTTCGACGCCGCGCAGACCCTCAACTTCTTCACGAACTATCCCGTGGACGACGAGGGATTCCCGCTCGACCCCGACCCGTCGCGCAAACTTCTGGTCGGTTGGGCGGCGGGTCCCGACCGCTTCGAGAACTGGATCTCGAATCGTACGGTCACGCCCCCGGCGGGCTATGCCGGCACCGACGACCGTCCGATCGCCGTCGCCAATCCGCTCCGCGACGGGCCGGGGACGAATGCCGACAACCGCACCGTCGAGGGGGTGGCGATTCCCGGATTTCTCGTGCCGGGCGTGATCGAGAATGGAGCACTCGGGTGTCCCGATTCAGACGGATGCCCCGACGACACGGCCGCCATGCCGCAGGCGCAGAGCGGGCACACCGCGAGCGACGTGCCGATCTCGGCCAGCGGTCCGGGGGCGATTCAGTTCACCGGCACCTTCGACAACACCGAGGTCTTCATCAAGATGCTGCGCGCCGTGGGCGGCAGCTGGAACACCACCCTGAGGCCCCGTCCCTCACCGAGCGGCGAGGGACGGGAGCCCTAGAAGGCTGTTGAAGAAGTAGGGTGGACATGACGACGGGGTCTTCGGGCCTCAGGCAAGGCGGAAGACCGCCGACGTAG
>CBDUEZ010000311.1:0-4993 GCA_965366355.1 uncultured bacterium | reverse complement strand
CGTCACGCACCCACCACCTTCCCGTCAGTCGGCGGACCGGTCCGATTCGGAGGGTGTCGCGCCGCCGCCCGCTTCGATCCCCAGGGCCTCCAACAGCGGCTCGATCTTTCCGCTCCCGACCCAGAAGTGCCCCAGCGCAGTATTGCGCCGCAGATTGTGCCAGTCCGATCCGCCACTCGTGACGAGCCCCGCCTGGCGGGCTGCCTTCGACAATCGGCGCACACGAGCGGGCCTCGCGTCGGGGCGATGCACCTCGAGCCCCCGGAGTCCGGCCTCGACCAGGGGGGGTAGGAGGTCGGCGAGCAGATCCATGGGAGGGTGGGCCCACACCGGCAGGCCACCCGACGTGAGGATCGTCTCGACGGCCTCGAAGGGCGACTGGAGCGCGGTGGGCACGAAGGCCGGGCAGTGGTCGGCGATATACCGATCGAAGGCGTCCCTCACATCGCTCGCGTGCTCCCGCTCCACGAGCACCCGCGCGAGATGCGGGCGGCCCACCATCTCGCGGTTGGGTCCGGCCATCGACAGCACCGCGTCGATCTCGACCTCGATGCCCTCTTCCCGCTGCAAGGCGACCAACATCGCGGCCATGCGATCGAGCCGAATGCGACGAGCCCGGATGCGATGGGCCTCGATCGCCGGTGCTTCGGTGTCGAGGCCGTACCCGAGCACATGGATCTCGCGACCGTTCCACGTCGACGAGAGCTCCGACCCGGAGATGATGCGAAGCGGAGTCCCTTCGGCCGCCGCACGCGCCGGGGCGAGCGCAGCGGTGGTGTCGTGGTCGGTAATCGCGATGAGGTCGAGGCCGCCGGAAAGGGCCGCCTCGACGATCTCGACCGGATCGAATTCCCCGTCCGAGGCCGTCGTGTGAATATGTAGATCGGTGCGCATGAGCGGAAAGCCGGTCGACAGAAAAAGAGAAGAGGCGGGGAAGGTGACCCTCCCCGCCTCCTCGAACTGCAAGCTACGTCTCGGCCGAAGTCAGGCCAGCGGGTTGCCCGCCGTCGCGCCCTCGAGAAGGTCGCTGTTCTGGCGAGCGATCTCGTCGTACAGGTGGGTCATCGGCTGATCGGCCGCGTGCTCGGTGAGCACCGTCACACGATTCTCCTCGACCTTCACGACGCCACCCGCGACGTGGAAGCGATGGCTCCCACCGCCGGGCAGGTCGATGTCGAGCACCCCCGCCCCGAGAAGCGCGATCAGCGGCGCGTGACCGGGAAGAAGCCCAACCTGGCCGTCCCATGCGGGCACGACCACTCCGGCCGAAGCCCCTTCGAACACGACCTTCTCGGGTGAAACGACCCGCACGTCGAGGACGGCCACGTCACCCCGCCTTGCCGAGCTTCTCGGCCTCGGCGACCACCTCTTCGATGGAGCCCTTCATGTAGAAGGCCTGCTCGGGCAGGTGGTCGAATTCGCCCTTCGCCACACGCTCGAACGACTCGATCGTATCGTCGAGTTTGACGTACTTGCCAGAGATCCCGGTGAAGATCTCGGCCACGTGAAACGGCTGCGACAGGAATCGCTCCAAGCGACGCGCACGTCCGACGATGACCTTGTCTTCTTCGGTGAGCTCGTCCATTCCCAGAATCGCGATGATGTCCTGCAGATCCTTGTAGCGCTGAAGGATGCGCTGCACCTCGACGGCGACGGCATAGTGCCGCTCCCCGAGGAACTGCGGATCGAGAATGCGGGAGGTCGAGTCGAGCGGGTCGACGGCCGGGTAGATACCCTTCTCTGAAATCGCGCGCGACAACACGGTGGTCGCGTCGAGGTGGGTGAAGGCCGCCGCCGGAGCCGGGTCGGTGAGGTCGTCGGCCGGAACGTAGATGGCCTGGACCGAGGTGATCGACCCCTCGCGGGTCGAGGTGATCCGCTCCTGAAGCTCACCCATCTCGGTCCCAAGCGTGGGCTGGTATCCAACCGCCGAAGGCATGCGACCGAGAAGCGCCGACACCTCCGACCCCGCCTGGGTGAACCGGAAGATGTTGTCGATGAAGAGCAGCACGTCCTGCTTCTCGACGTCGCGGAAGTATTCGGCGATCGTCAGTCCCGACAGACCCACACGCAGGCGGGCCCCCGGAGGCTCGTTCATCTGACCGTAGACGAGTGCGGTCGAGGCCAACACCCCAGCTTCCTTGAACTCCAGCCAAAGGTCGTTGCCCTCGCGAGTCCGCTCGCCCACACCGCAGAAGACCGACCGACCGCCGTGCTCCATGGCGATGTTGTTGATCAGCTCCTGGATGATGACCGTCTTGCCGACGCCCGCGCCCCCGAAGAGCCCGGTCTTGCCACCCTTCACGTAGGGGGCGAGAAGGTCGACCACCTTGATCCCGGTCTCGAAGATCTCGGTCTTCGGCTCCAGGTCGGAGAAGAGCGGCGGCTGACGGTGAATCGGCCAGCGCTCGACCGAATCGGGAATATCGCCGGCCTCATCGACCGGGTCGCCCAGTACGTTGAGGATGCGGCCGAGAGCCGCCTCGCCGACGGGGACAGTAATCGCACTACCAGTGTCGATCACGTCCATACCGCGGCTGATCCCGTCGGTGGACGACATCGAGACGGCACGCACCTGACCCCGGCCGATGTGCTGCTGCACCTCGGCCGTCAGGTTGATCTCCGCCCCTCCCCCGGACGAGCCCCGGATCACGAGGGCATTGTAGATGTCGGGAAGGTGCTCGTGGTCGAACTCGACGTCGAGAACCGGCCCGATGACCTGTACGACCTTTCCAGTGTTTTCAGCCATGTCGTTGTCTCTCTGAAGCGAACCGAAGGGAAGGCGACCTACTCGAGGCCGGCCGCGCCTCCGACGATTTCGGCAATTTCCTGCGTGATCTGGGCCTGCCGGGCCCGGTTGTAGCTCCGGGTCAGGTGCTCGAGCACGTCCCCGGCGTTGTCGGTTGCATTTTTCATCGCGGTCCGTCGGGACCCCTGCTCCGCAGCGGCATTCTCCACGAGCGCCGTGAACACGGCGTTTCGCACATAGGCCGGCAACATCCGCTCCAGAATCGGCCCGGCTCCGGGCGACAAGATGAACCCCTCGGCGTCCTGCCCACCCTCGCCGGGTTCGATCGGGAGCACCTGCCGAGTGGCCGGAGGCGTCGACAGGGCAGAACGGAACTCCGATGCGATGACGTACACGGCATCGAGTTCACCGGCTTCGAACCGGGCCCGGAGTGGTCCGATCAACCTCTCCGCGTCGTCGACCGTCGGCGCATCGCCGACGTCGACCCTCTTCGAGGCGATGGGCTCCCCGCGAAAGCGGAAGAAGGCGATGCCCTTCTTGCCCGCGATGTGAAGCTCCGTCTCGACGCCCCTCGCCCGAAGGTCGTCCAGAACCGTCCGGGCTTCTTTGATCAGGTTGGCATTGAACCCGCCGGCGAGACCGCGGTTGGCGGTCATGAGCAGGACCGCCGCGCGGCGGGTCTTCTCGGGACGCCGCAGCACAGGATACTGGTCTGCGAAGGCGGGGGAATACAGCGACCGAACCACGTCGCGGAGCGCATTGCCATACGGCTTGGCCGCATGCACGCGGTCGGTCGCACGTTTCAACTTGCTCGTTGCGACCAACTCCATCGTGCGTGTGATCTGCCGGGTATTCTCAACCGACTTGATCCTGCGCTTTACGTCTCGGGCACCGGCCACGGGTCAGCTCCTCTCGTCGGTTCGAATCAGGCCGAAGCGCCGGCGGTCAGGTACTGGGCCTCGAAGGCCTCTTTCCATTCCTTCAAAGCGGCATCCAGACCCGACGTCACCTCTTCGCTGAGCTGCTTGCCGGTGCGGATCAACTCCAACACCGCCGCGTGATGCACGCCAACGTACTCGTGGAAGCCGTGCTCCCAGACCCGAACCTTGTCGGCCGGGATTTCGTCGAGATGACCACGGGTCACGGCGTAGATCACCGCTACCTGGTTCTCGACCGGCATCGGCTGATACTGGGGCTGCTTCAGAATCTCGACGGTGCGCTGCCCGCGCGCGAGCTGGCGCTGGGTCGTGGCGTCGAGGTCGGATCCGAACTGGGCGAAGGCCTCGAGTTCGCGGAACTGCGCGAGGTCGAGCCGCAGATTGCCTGCCACCTTCTTCATGGCCTTGATCTGCGCGGCCCCACCCACGCGGGAGACCGAAATCCCCACATTCACCGCGGGCCGTACGCCGGAATAGAAGAGATCGGGCTCGAGAAAGATCTGCCCGTCGGTGATGGAGATGACGTTGGTCGGGATGTAGGCCGACACGTCACCGCCCTGTGTTTCGATGATCGGGAGAGCGGTCAGGGAGCCACCGCCGTGCTCGTCGCTGAGCCGGGCCGCACGCTCAAGAAGCCTGGAGTGGAGGTAGAACACGTCTCCGGGATAGGCTTCGCGTCCGGGAGGCCGACGAAGAATGAGCGACAGCTGGCGGTACGCCTGGGCCTGCTTCGAGAGGTCGTCGTACACACAGAGGGCCGCCTTGCCCTGCCACATGAAGTGCTCGGCCAGAGCGGTCGCGGCATACGGGGCGATGTACTGCATCGGCGCCGGGTCGGAGGCATTCGACGCCACCACGATGGTGTAATCGAGCGCTCCGTGTTCGCGGAGGGTCTCCACCACACCCGCCACCTTGCCCGCCCGCTGACCGATCGCGCAGTAGACACAGATGACGCCCGTGTCTTTCTGGTTGATGATCGTGTCGATCGCGATGGCGGTCTTCCCGGTGCCGCGGTCGCCGATGATCAACTCCCGCTGACCACGCCCGATCGGAATCATCGCGTCGATCGCCTTCAAACCGGTCTGCAGCGGCTCGTTTACCGGCTGCCGCTTCACGATTCCCGGAGCCACGATGTCGATCTGCCGGGAACCCTCGATGCCTTCGATCGGGCCACGCCCGTCGATGGGTGCTCCGAGGGCGTCGACCACGCGTCCAAGATACCCTGGGCCCACGGGCACTTCGAGCACCCGGCCGGTTCGGCGAACCTGATCCCCTTCGTGAAGCGAGGTCCAGTCACCCATGATGA
>CBDUEZ010000310.1:0-5059 GCA_965366355.1 uncultured bacterium | reverse complement strand
TCGTGAGGTTCAGGAACATGCCCATGCCGTCGCGATTGTTGTCGTGCGCGACGTACTTTCCCCAGTACATGAGGGGCAGATTCGGCTCGCCGTCGGGCCGCCCCTTGTTGAAGTAGTACGTGTCGACCTGGCGCTCGCGACCGTCGACCTCGATCACCGGCGTGATGAAGGTGATCACGTTGCTCCGGATCTCCCGAATGAACTCGGTGTCCTGAACCGTGAGCCGATACGCGAGTTCCTGGAGCATTTCCGGCCCACCGGTCTCGGTCGAGTGCATCCCGGACGTGAGCCAGTAGATCGGCTTGCCCATACCTTCGATGATCTCGCGGGCGCGCGATTCCGAGGTGACCCGGGGGTCGGTCAGCTCGTGGAGAAGCGCCTTGTAGGTCTCGAGGTCGGCGATCGTCTCCTCGTCGGCGATCGCCATCATGATCATTTCCCGGCCCTCTTCGCTCATGCCCATCGACATGACGGTCGCGCGCGGCGATGCGTCGGCGATGGCCCGCATATACCGGTGAATGTCGGCCGCGTACGTCAGCTCGCCCGGCGTGCCGATGATCCGCCCGTGGAAGTCGAGCGGAGTGGGGACGGTTTCCGACGCCGGAAGATGGTCGACGAGTTCGGTGGTGATGCGATCGTCTTGAAGATGCTCACGGATCAGGCGCGTATACTCCTCGTCGATCGCCTGTTGCGCCGAGGCCGCCGTCGGCACGACACCGCCCGCGACCGCCACCACTGCCAGAACACCTAGACAACTGCGCCAACCTGCCACCACGCTGCGTACCATGGGATTCTCCAAGAAATGAACGACCGGATGCACCCGGCCCAGGCTTGGTCTACCGCCGACGTGGCACCCGCGCAAGGCATCTCAGCGATGTAGTCCTGTCGTCTTGAGAATGTCCTCCATGAGACACCAGCGGGTAAAGGCACTCTGGATGAGGTTGACACCCACGAAGGCGGTGAAGAGGAAGGCCCAGGGAGTAACCCACCAACCCAGGGCGAGCGAGACGAGAATCAAGGTGCCTGCGATCAGGCGAATCTTGTGATCGAGTGACATGGTTCGACTCCGGTTGAGGAATAGGGTCAGGCGGTACGACGCATCAGGTAATAGATCCCGGGGACCACGATAAGAGTGAGCACCGTCGAGGCCAGGGCCCCTGTGATGAGTGCCACGGCAAGCCCCTGAAAGATGGGATCGAAAAGAATGACGACGGCGCCGATCACGACGGTCCCGGCCGTCAAGGCGATCGGTCGGGTGCGGACGGCACCGGCCTCGAGAACGGCGCGTTCGAGGGGGACGCCCTCGGCGATGCGCGCTTCGAGGTAGTCGATGAGCAGAATGCCGTTGCGCACCATGATTCCGGCAAGCGCGATCATTCCGATCATCGAGGTGGCGGTGAAGAAGGCCCCGAACACGAGGTGGCCCGGGGCGATTCCGATGAGGGTGAGCGGGATCGCGGCCATCATGACCAATGGGGTCGAGAACGATCCGAACCACGCCACGATCAAGACGTAGATCAGCACCAGGGCGCCGCCGAAGGCGATTCCCAGGTCGCGGAACACCTCGTAGGTGATCTGCCACTCACCATCCCACTTGAGCACCGGCTCGGTGCCCGACGACGGCTGGGTGGTGAAGAGCTGGGGCAGGTCGCCGTTTTCGCCCAGGGCCGTCAACTGGTCCTTCAGGTCGAGAATCGCATAGACCGGGCCCTCTTCCCCCCCGGCGACCTCGGCCGTGACGTACACGACCTCGAGCCCGTTCTTGCGATCGATCACCTGGGGCACCTGCCCTTCGACGACCTCCACCACCTCCGAGACCGGAACCATCGCCCCCGTAACGGAGGTGAGATGGAGCCCGGCCAGGCGCGCGCGGCCCGCCCGGGAGTCCTCGTCGAAGCGTAGTCGCACCGGCACGGGGGCCCTCGACTCCGGCGCCTCGAGAAAGGTCACCACCTGGCCGCCGACGGCTATGGCGAGCGACTGCACCACCTGTTCCTGCTGGACGCCGGCGAGCGCGGCCCGCTCCGGATCGACCCGATAGCGCAACTCGCGCTGGGGCGAGGTCGACGACACATCGATGTCGACCACCGACGGATGTGTCGCGAGGGTTTCCGCCACCCGAGCCGCCAGGGCCGATCGCGCCTCGGGCGAGGGGCCGTAGATCTCCGCGACGAGGGTCGCGAGCACCGGCGGACCCGGCGGCACTTCGGCCACCTCGAGACGCACGTCGACATCGTGCCGGGCAGCGGCCTCGACCAGCAACGGACGAAGCGCCAGAGCCACATCGTGGCTGCGACGCTCCCGGTCGCCCTTGTGCACGAGGTTGACCTGGAGATCGGCGATCGTCGGTCCCCGACGCAGATAGTAGTGCCGGATCATTCCGTTGAAGTTGAAGGGGGCCGCCACTCCCGCGTAGAGCTGAACGTCGGCCACCTCGGGAATGGCGGTCGCGGCTCGCGCGAGGTCCTGTGCGACGGCGGTCGTGACCTCGAGGGGCGTGCCTTCCGGAAGGTCGACGATGACCTGGATCTCGTTCTTGTCGTCGAAGGGCAACATTTTCATGCGCACCGTTCGAGTGAGGAACATCGACGCCGCACCGATGAGGAGCACGCCCACGACGCCGAGCACCCCCCAGAGGCGCGCAGGGCGCTGTAGGAGAGGCTCCATGACCCTCCGGTAGGCCTTGTAGATGGCGGTCTCTTCGAGAACGTAGCTGTCGCTGTTCGCCGGGTCGTGGCCATGCGCCCCGCGCAGCATTCGAAACGCCAGCCACGGGGTGACGATCAAGGCGACCCCCAACGAAAAGAGCATGGCCATGGTCGCGCCGATCGGCATGGGACTCATGTAGGGGCCCATCAAACCCGACACGAACAGCATCGGGAGGACCGCCGCGATCACGGTAAGCGTGGCGAGAATCGTCGGATTCCCCACCTCGTCGACGGCGGCCCGGGCGGCCTCGCGGAGCGGACGATTTCGCATCGCGAAGTGCCGCTCCATATTCTCCGCGACGATGATGGAGTCGTCGATGACGATGCCGGTGACGAAGATCAGAGCGAAAAGGGTGACGCGGTTCAGGGTGTAGCCGAAGAGCTGGTACACGAAGAGGGTGAGCGCGAATGTGACGGGAACCGCCATCATCACGACCACCGCGCTGCGCCATCCCATGGTCAACGCCACGACCAGTCCCACCGCGAGCACCGCCATCAGGAGGTGCTCCTGGAGCGTCAGGACCTTCTCGCGAGCCGTCTCACCGTAGTTGCGGGTGACCTGCACCGTGATGGCATCGGGAATCACCGTGCCATGCAGCTCATCGAGCCGGGATTCGAGGGCTCGACCGACCGCCGTCGCGTCAGCGCCCGGCCGTTTCGCGACGGCGAGCGCGACGAAGGGACTCCACTCGCCCGAGGCGTCGGTATGGAAGGTGTACCCCTCGACCTCGCTGGGCCCATCGATCACCCGCGCGACATCGCCGACCTGCACCATCTGATCGCCCCGCACCGCCAGGACGACGCGCTCGACGGCATCGGCGTCGGTCAGGAAGGGACCCGCAACGACCTTCACAACCTCGCCGGCGCGCGTGAAGGTCCCGGCATCGACCCGCGGGCGAGCGGTCGACAACCGCTCCGCCACCTGCGACGGATCGAGCCCGAAGGCGGCGAGCCGATCGGGCTGCAACTCGACCCTGATCTCCCGCGCCTGTCCGCCCACGACCTCCACGTCGCGCACGTCGGGCAGCGCGAGAAGGTCGACCCGGATTTCGTCTGCAAGAACCCTCAGGTCGGCGGGGTCGGACTCGGGCGACCTCAGCGAGGCCGTGAAAAAGGGCACATCGTCGATCGTGACCGTCTTGACCAGCGGCATCTGCATGCCGGGCGGCATTCGGTCCATGTTCTTCATGAGCGTGGAGTAGAGCTGCACCAGGCTCTCCTCCATGTCGCGCCCCACCTCGAACCGAACCGTGACCAGCCCGAATCCCGGCTCCGCGTGCCCGTAGACGTATTCCACCCCCTCGATCCCCGACAGGACATTCTCGAGGGGAATGAGGACGCGATTCTGGATTTCTGCCGGCCGCGCCCCCGCCATCGGCAAATAGATGTCGGCCAGAGGCACGATGATCTGCGGCTCCTCTTCGGAGGCCATGGTCGCCAGGGTCCAGGCCCCCACGGCGAGGGCCGCGCCCATGAGGAGCGGCGTCAGTTTCGAGTCCATGAAGGCATCGGCCAACCGGCCCGCCAGGTTGCCCCTCATCTCGCCGGCTCCCGGGTGAGGCGCGCCACGGGTGCTCCATCCACCACGTCGGCTGCGGGCCGCCGAACCACCAGGAGCTCTCCGATCGGCCCGGCAAGCACCTCACTCGCCCCGTCGATCGATCGGCCCAGGCGAAGCCACCGGAGGCGAACCGTATCGGACTCGACCGAGAAGACCCCGGCGAGTTGCCCACGCCGGATCACCGCATCGTCCGGAACCCATCGGCTGGTGCCTCCGGCGCCGAATGCGACCACCGAGACGACCGTGCCGGCCTGAAGCCCCCCCCGCTCGCCGAGCGCGGCCTCGATCCGAAAGCGACGCGAGCCGGGATCGAGCACCGGCACGACCCGCGTGACGGTGGCCGGATAGCGGCCATCCCCCGCCTCGATGCGCAGGGAATCGCCGAGGCGGACGATCGAGCGCGCATCGGCGGGAAGATCGGCCACGACCCTCAAGGCCCCGTCCGACTGCATCCGCAGGATCGGGCGACCCGGAACGGCGAGATCTCCCACGTCGGCCATTCGTTCCGAGACCACTCCCGAGAACGGCGCCGTCACTTCCACATAGCCCGCCTGAGCACGGGCCTCCGCCAGGCCACCCCGGGCGGTCTCGAGAGCGGCGGTCGCCGCGTCGAGCTCCTGTTGCGAGGCGGCGCCCTGACGGGCGAGGCGATCCACCCGTCCGTGCGTCTGCTCGGCCAACGTAAACTGCGCTTCGGCCGTTCGAATTCGCGCCGATACGTCGTCGCCGTCGAGCACGGCCACGACCTGGCCCGACTGCACCCGATCGCCAACGTCGAAGGGCCGAGCAC
>CBDUEZ010000309.1:0-5070 GCA_965366355.1 uncultured bacterium | reverse complement strand
AAGGCCAGGCCGTCGAGCGCGGCTCTCACGCGGCTCGCGAGCACCTCGCGGTCGTCGCCCCGTCGCCGCGACATCTCGGGCAGCTCGGCGGCGGCGACCGACATGCCGAAGAGCGCGATCGGGAAGAGGTAGAGAGTCTGGGCGTAGCCGAGAACGGCAACCGCACCGGTGGCGAGGAGCCCCGCGAGCACGATGTCGACGAGGCTGCTGATGTTGAGCACGCCCCGAGCCGCAACGACGGGCCCGAAATTGCGAATGGCCTCGCGTACACCCTCGACCCGCAGATCGAGCGAGAGACGGAAGCCGCGAAGGACCGGCACGACCCAGGGGAGCTGAACCAGGAGTTGGAGCCCACCACCGGCCACCCCGGCCCAGGCGAGCGCGAAGACCAGACGTTCGGGCTCCCACCCCCATACGCCGCCGAACAGAACCATGGCCGCGATGAGCGCCCCATTCCAGGCGACGGGAGCGGCGTACGATACCAGGAAACGTCGGTGGCTGTTGAGCACCCCCAGCGCCCACGCCGACACCACCAACATCGCGGTCATGACGAACAAGATCCGCACGACCCGCACCAACAGATCGACCTGCGCGACCTCCCAGCGGGGGAACATCAGCGGCATGACCAGCGGGGCCAGAGCGATCCCGATCAGGGCCGCGCCGAAAGCGGTGACGGTGAGCAGCCCGAGCACCGCACCCGCGAAGCGCCCCGCCTCTTTCTCGCGGCCCTGCTCCAGGAACTCGGCATAGACCGGAATGAACGAGGCACTGAGGGTGCCTTCGCCGAGCAGGTTCTGAATGACGTTCGGGGTTCTCAGCGCAGCCCGCCACACGTCGGCGACCGCCGAAGTCCCAAAGAACCGCGCGAGAACGACCTCACGCACGAGCCCGGAGATACGACTCAGGAAGATGCCGACGCCGACCCACCAGGCGCCGGACCGCTCCGGACCGGGAGGGGTCGAAGAGGGGGTGCCGGAGGCGTCGGCTTCAGGCGTCGTCGCCACCCGAATCAGCGGCGGGGGACTCGCCCGGAGGGAGCGCGGTCGAGGGGCCGTCGGTGCCCGCCCGCTCGCTGAGAAGCCGGGTCATGAAGCGGCTTTCTTCATCCAGCCGGGCCAACTCCGTGCCCAGACGTTCGACCTCTCCCTCGAGATAGGCCATGCGCTCGCCCACGATCCCGTCTCCCTCGACGAGGGTGCGTCGCTCGAGCCGCGACGCGAGCGCCCGCCCGAGCTGCGAATCGAGAACGATCGCAAGGATCGGGATCATCAAGACGAGAAGGACGATCATGAGAATCATGACGAAACCTATCCCTCTCGGTCGAGGGGCGGCAACGCCGACGCAAACGAACGCGCGACCTCGTCGACGAAGGCGTCGCCGTAGCGCGAGAGATAGTAGAACGGATTGAAGACCCGCTCCTGGGGACTCGTGTCGGGATACAAGTGCAGGTGCGCCTTCTCGATCTGCTGCATCGCCACTTCGTTTTCGCGCTTCACCGCCTGCAGGATCTTCTTCTCGACGTCGCCGAGCGCATCGAGCGCCACGCTGCGCACGTGCTGGACCGGTCCCTTCAGCGTCGGGTCGACGGTGCGCGTCGCCTCGGTGAGGGACTGAACGCCCCGCGCGACCATTCCCTTGAACTCGCCCAACGCCTTCTTCACCTCGGCGGGCACTTCTTCGCGCGCTCGTTCGCCGGCCAACTCGTGCAGCGGGCGCGCGAGATCGCCTTCGGAAAGGCCGAACTTGTCGAGCACCTTCCCGACTTTCGTTTCGACGACGGTCGCGCCGAGGCGCGGAAAGACGACCGGCATTCCCACGCCGTGAGCCTCGAAGAGCGGCTCGAGCTGGGCGAAATAGGCCTGCTCTCCGGGCCCGGCCACGTAGGCCAGTGTCGGGAACACCGCGCTCTCCACCACCGGCCTCAGCAGGACGTTCGGACTCAGCACACACGGGTCGTCGGCCACGCGCTTCACGATGTCGTCGGTCGACCACCGGGTGCCGGAGTGGTGCTGCACGAACCCGTCTCCCTCGCGGTAGAGGCGTTCTCGCTCCCCGCCGCAGTCGAGAAAGAGGTTCACGCCCCCCTCGAGAATGGGTGCCTGCACGCCGTATCCCGCCGCCTCGATCTCACCCGCCCGCGCCGCCAGGGCGCGCTCCGACGCCTCCGACCCGACCAGTTCCGCGTGCATCACGTCCATCGAAAGGCGCTTCAAGACCGGCGCGTGCGCCTGCACGAAGAGCATTCCCATCGGCTCGAGAAGTTTGGCCAGCACGGCCTCGAAGGCTTCGGGCAGGGTCGCCTCGGGCGTGAACGACTCGCGGAGCACGGTGAGGTAGGGCGCGGAAAAGTCGGTCTCGGGAATGAGCTCCTCGAACTGCGCCAGACAGGCCTCCACACCCTTCCCCATCGGGATTCGGTACAAGGGCCGATCACCGGCGCCCTCGACCGGGGGCAGCTGAATCTTGTGGAGCTCGTTGTCGACCCCGACCACGAAGGTGTGGTTGGCCTCGGCCCAGTCGTGATCCTCCGACGCGGTCCAGAAGAGCGGCGCGACCGGCTTGCCCAGCTCCGCTTCCAGGCGGTCGGCGAGCACGGCGGCCGTGATCGGCTTGTAGAACGAATACAGGGGTCCCCCGAACAGCCCCGGCTGTTGTCCCGTCGTGACCACGTAGCCGGAGCCGTCTCGCACGGCGGCCAGCCGAGCACGCGCCTTTTCGCTCGGCGCCGTTACCGCGTCAGTCCAGGCCCGTCGCCGGTCGCCCGTAATCCGGCCGTCGATCTCGGCGGCCTTCGCCTCGAACGACGACAGGGCTCGGAAATCGGCCGGGAAGAACCGCGCGGCGTCCCCCTCGCCACGCATGCGATCACGAACGAGGGCGCTTCCATCAGGATGGCGGGTACGGAGGTCGAGGTTCAGGGGACCTGCTCCAGCTTGGGGTGTGGGGACTCGTGAAAGGTCCTCGGTCGGCGCGTCGAGTCAATCCCGACCTTTGTGATACGGTTCCCCGCGCAGGATCGACCCGGCCCGGTACAGCTGCTCGGCCAGGAAGAGTCGGGCCATTTCGTGCGGCAGGGTCATGGCCGAAAGAGACAGGCGGCGCGACGCGCGTTTCAGCAGTTGCGGATCGAGGCCGAAGGCGCCGCCGATGACGAAGACGACATCGCCCAGACCATGGAGCGCCCGGTCACCCAGGTACTTCGACAGACGTTTCGACGACCACCCCGAACCGTCCCTCGTCAACGCGATCACTTCGGCGCCATCCGGGATCCGCGCCAGAAGGCGATCGGCCTCGGCCGCAAGGACGGCGGCGCGATCCTCCCGCCCCCCTGCCCCGCCGTCGACCTCGATGATCTCGAGCTTCCAGTAGTGCGATGCCCGCGTCTCGTACCCGGCCACCGCCGAAGCGAGATCGCCCCGCACCCGCCCGACCGCCAGGACCACGACCTTCACGGCCGAAGCTCCAGGATCGTGTCGGCCAGGCCCCGTTCGTTGTCGCGCCACGGGTGGTCCTCGAGCCAGTGCAGTCCCCGACTTTCCCGCCGAGAGAGCGCGCACGAGACGATCAGCAGGGCCGTCGTGGCGAGATTCGACAGCCGGGTGGAGGCGGTCGCGCCACCCGACTGGAGGGGGAGCAGGGCCTCGCGGGCCTCCTGAAGCCCGGCGATGGTGCGCACGATCCCGGCCTTCTCCCACATGAGATCGCGCACGCCGTCGATCTCGGTGTCGTCGGGGTCGTTCGCCACCGCCGAGCCGCCGAGCCCTGCGGCGTTCGCGGGGGCGGCCGAATTGGCCCCGCCGCCGGCCGGAGCCGAACCGAACGGCGCGTCGGGCCCCATCGGGCCCACATTCGGCGGCTGCGGTCGGTCGGTCCAGCGCCCCTCGTCGATCAGCATCTGCCGCAGAGCGAGCGCCGCCCGTTCCGCCATGACCACCGCCTCGAGGAGCGAGTTCGACGCGAGCCGATTGGCACCGTGAAGCCCCGTGCACGCCACCTCGCCCGAGGCGAAGAGTCCATCGAGGGTGGTGCGGCCCTGGAGGTCGGTCCAGACCCCGCCGCAGGCGTAGTGCGCAGCCGGCACGACGGGGATGCCCCCCTGGCTCGGATCCACCCCGCGCGCCTGGCAGTCCTCGACGGTGCCGGCGAAGCGAGTCGCCATGAGGGCGGGGTCGATTCCGCTCACATCGAGGCGAACATGTTCGTCGGAGGTGTCCTGAAGCTCCCGCGCGATCGCCCGTGCCACGATGTCGCGCGGGGCCAACGAACCCAGCGGGTGGTGCCCATCCATGAAACGGCGGCCGTCGAGTCGCTCCAGCACGGCCCCTTCTCCCCGGAGCGCCTCGGAGATCAAGACGGCGGGGTCGCCGGTCGGGTGGAGCGCCGTAGGGTGGAACTGCACGAACTCCATGTTGGCGATCCGGGCGCCCGCCCGGTACGCCATCGCCACCCCATCTCCGGTCGCGATCGACGGGTTGGTGGTGTGGCGATAGACGTGCCCACAGCCGCCCGTGGCGAGGAAGACCGCCCGCGCCCGCACGGTCCGTCGCGCGCCGGATACGTCGTCGACGACGATCACCCCCCGGACGGCGGCGCCTCCGTCGACGTCGACCACCACCAGGTCTTCGACCCGGTGGTCCTCGAGAATGACCAACCCTTCGCTGCTCGCCCGCCCGAGAAGAGCCGACTCGATCGCCCGGCCCGTGCGGTCGCCCGCGTGAACGATGCGTCGCCGGGAGTGCCCCCCTTCCCGGCCGAGCGACAGGTGCCCCCCCTCGCGGTGGAACGCCGCGCCCCACGCCTCGAGGTCGGCGATTCGCGCGGGGCCGTCGGTCACCACGGCGCGCACGACCGCGGGGTGGCAGAGCCCCGCCCCGGCCACGAGGGTGTCTTCGACGTGCAGGCGCACCTCGTCGTCGGTGCCCACAACGGCCGCGATACCGCCGCGCGCCCAGTTGGTGTTCGACTCGGCGCGGGCCTTCTTGGTGAGCAGGAGCACCGAGGCGCCCTGGGCCAGCTCGAGCGCGAGGGTCAGTCCCGCCATCCCGCTCCCGACGACCACCACCTCGGCAT
>CBDUEZ010000308.1:0-5082 GCA_965366355.1 uncultured bacterium | reverse complement strand
CTTTTCTCCGGTGCTCCGCGCGGGTCTGCGGGGAACGCTGGGTGAAGGCGAGATGCCGTTCGATCGCCGGCCGGCCCTCGGTGGATCCGACCTTCTTCCCGGGCTGGAACGCGACCGCTTCCGGGGCGATGCGGCGGCCGCGGCGAGCCTCCTGCTCCGCCTCAACCTCCTCAGCTTCACCGCCCTGACCGATCTGAACTTCGGGCTGCACGGCCTGGGATCGACGGGTCGCGTCTGGCTCGACGGTGAGCAGTCGGATCGGTGGGAGACCACCGTCGGTGGAGGAGTCTGGCTCCTGATTCCGGCGATCTCGAAGGGCCTGAGCATCACCCTCGCCGGAGATGGCACCGGCATCCGCACCTACCTCGACCTCGGGACGATTCTTCGATGAGCAGCAATCGCTTTTCTCACGGAAACCGTATTCTCTGGCTCGGCATCGGTGCCGCCATCGCGATGACCCTCCTGGCGGGAATCGCGTTCGCGCTGGGCATTCGCATTCGACCGTCCGATTCGCCCGATGTGAACGAGCTCCAGGCATTCTCCGAGGGTTTCGGAGAGGGCGCCGACACGGTGCGCATGGCCTATCTGGGTGATCTGTCCGACGAAATCGACGAGAGCTCGGGCGTCGCGGTGTCGCGTCGGGACGATGGGGTGTTCTGGACCCACAACGACCAGAAGGGCCAGCCCTTCATCTATGGGGTTCGGCTCGACGGTACCATCGAAACGCGAGTGCAGATCAATGGGGCGGAAGCCGAGGACTGGGAAGACATCGCCCTGGGCCGGTGCCCGGTGGCGGGGGGGCCGCAACTTGCCTGCCTGTTCATTGCCGACATCGGCGACAACGACGCGGAGCGAGACGAAATCCAGATCTACGTCGTGCCCGAGCCGGCCCTGTCGGCCTCGTCTGCGCGGGTCGAGATCACCTACCGACTGACCTACCCGGATGGGCCGACCGATGCGGAAGCCATCGCGGTCCTCGGCGACCTTCTCTATCTGGTGTCGAAGGGCGAAGACGGCTCGGCGCGCCTTTACCGGTACGTGCTCGGGGCCCCGGGCTCCGGTGTGCTCGAATTGATCGGGCGGCTCCCGATCAACGTCGACGAGCGCGAGCAACGCATTACGGCCGCGGCCTTCTCACCCGACGGGGCGATGCTGGCCCTCCGCTCTTTCGAGTCGGTCTATCTCGTGTCGACGCGCAATCCCCTTTCGTCGCCCGTGGTGTGTTCCCTCGGGCCCGAGCAGCCCCAGGGCGAGGGCATGGACTTTCTCGAACCCGGCGTCCTGCTGCTGTCGACGGAGCGTGAAGACGGTCGCGCCCCCCTGATCCGGGCCCGTTGCCCGTAGGCGACTTCGCAAGAGAGTTCCTTCAATGTGCATGACGAACTCGAGCCGGATCGGAGAAATCGCACGATCTGCTTCGTAAATCGTCGACGAAGGGGCGAAATCCGGCCCCTTGGGCTGGCACGTTTCTCTCATAGGTAGTGGGGCAGGTCCGCATCTTCCCCGATACCCGCGAGAACCATGAACGCGCTGAGCCCCACCATCATCCGACGCGCTTCGGCACTGGTCATTGCCGTATCTTCGGCCGCCGCCGGGATCACGCTGGCGGCGGTACTGGGCCTGGGTCTCGGCCTCCCGGATCCCGATGAATTCGATATCGATGAGATTCGGCTCGGAGAGGCCGTGACATTGCTGGACCGACACGGGAACCATTTCGCAGCGGTCGGAGGTGAAACGCGCTTGACCGTGCCCCTCGACGAGATGCCCTCGCTGCTCAAAGACGCGTGGGTGCTCATCGAAGATCGCCGGTTTACGCAACATCATGGCGTCGACCTGCGGGGAGTCGCGCGGGCCGGATGGGTGAACCTCACCGCGGGCGGGGTGAGGGAGGGAGCGAGTTCGATCGCCATGCAGGTCGTGCGGCTCGTCTGGGCCGACGACGTGGCCGAGATGGGGCGGTGGGAACGAAAACTCTTCGAGGCCCGCATGGCGCCCCGTTTGATCGAGAAGCGATCCCACGAGGGCGTCCTCGAACTGTATCTCAACGGACTCTACCTCGGCGAGGGTGTGTACGGGGTCGGGGCCGCGGCCCGGCACTACTACGGCAAACAGGTCGACGAGCTCACGGTCGGGGAGATCGCGACGCTCGTGGGCGTCGGGAAGACACCCGGACGCTACAACCCCCGGCTGCATCCGGAGCGAGCACGCGAACGGCGCGACATCGTGTTGCGGGAACTCGCCCGCGCCGGTCTCATCAGCCAGGACGAGTTCGAGACCGCACGGTCGGAGAGCATCGAAACCCTCGACGCATCTCCCGTCGGGTATCGCCGCACCTATGTCTCCGAGGCGGTGCGCAGGGAACTCCGTAGTGTCGCGCCCGAGCTCGTCGGGATTCCGGGGCTTCGTGTGCACACGACCATCGACCCGGAGGCACAGCTCCTCGCCGACTCCACGTTGACCCGACACCTTCGCGCGGTGGAGGCCGGTGAACTGGGACGGCGTCAGTCGCTCGATCAACCGGTTCAGGGAGCGCTGATCGCCATGGACTCGAAGACGGGCGAGATTCGGGCGGTGTCGGGCGGAAGAGACTTCACGGAATCGCCCCTGAACCGGGCGATCCAAACCACCCGCCAGGTGGGATCACTCGCCAAACCCCTGCTTCTCGCGGCCGCCCTCGAGTCGGGTCTTTCGATGTCGCGCCCGATATCGACGGCACCGTTCGAACTCGCGACCGACGCCGGCATGTGGAGTCCGGCCGATCACGTCGAAGCGCAATTCCTGCTTCCCGACGAGGTCGTAATCCGCTCGTCGAATCGGGGGGCCGTACGACTGGGTCAGGCCCTCGGGCCGGCGAACTTCGTGGCGGCGCTCGACGCCTTCGGGGTCGGGGAACACGCCAAACCCTATCCATCGTCGTTCCTCGGATCGTTCGAGGCGTCCCTCGCCGACATGACGGCCGCCTATGCCGCGTTTGAAAATGGGGGCTACCGGGTGACCCCTCACTTCATTCGAAGCATCCAGGACGCTCGCGGAACCGTGCTCTGGCAGAGGGCGGAGCCCCGCACGACACGGGTCGTGACCGAAACGACCGCGTTTCAGGTGATGGAGGCCCTGCGGGGTGTCGTGGACCGCGGCACCGGTTGGGCGGTGAGGAGCTCCCTCGGGTACGGGCGCCTTGCGGCCGGAAAAACCGGCACGTCGAACGAGGGTCGTGACGCATGGTTCGTGGGACTCATGCCGGGGCTCGCACTCGGGACATGGATCGGCCACGACCAACCGGCACCCGTCACGGCGGGCGGATCGGGTTCGTCGCTCGCGGCCCCGCTGTGGGCGGCCTTCGCCGGAGACACCCCCGCGCTCGATCCCGACCCCGACGAGCCGAACGGATGGGTCGCTCCCGAGGGAATGTTCGCCCTTTTGACCGACGGTCGCGGCAACCTGTATGAAAAGGGATGCCACGCCTACGCGGCCGAGACCATCCGACCGGTCTGGGTGTCGAGCGAGGCCCTGCTGGGTGGACTGACCACATGCCGCCGCGTGCCCCAGGTCGATCGCATTCGTGCGCGGTGGACCACGCTCGAACTCAAGCCGATCCGCATGTCGCCGCTGCGAGGGCAGGTGGGGCGACCCAATGGTCAGGGAGCGCCGACTCCACCGTCGATCGGCGGGGGCTGAACGACCGGTCGCGTGGCCGGCACCCGCACGGTGAACCGGGCGCCGCCTTCGACGCCTTCGGACAGCTCGACCGTCCCGTCGATGCGCTCGATCGCATCGCGCGTGATGGCCAGCCCGAGACCGGAACCGTCTTCGGCGTCGTCACCCTGGAACCATTGGTGGAAGACTCTCTCGCGGTCTTCTTCGGGGATCCCCGGCCCGTTGTCTTCGACGACGATCTGAACGACGTCGTCATCGGCCGTGGTCGTCAGGTGCACCCAACGATTCCCCTCGGAGTTGTGGTACTTGAGCGCATTGGCCAGAAGATTGGAGAGCGCCACACGCAGGGGCGGGCCCGACACACGAACATCGGGGACGTCGCCGAGGCGCGCCACGCGGATCCCGCTTGCGACGGCCGTCGCCTGGGCCAACTGCAACGCCTCCTTCACGAGCAACGGTAGCCCGATGGACGCCGAGCTCGACACCGAAGAGAGCGGCTGCGCGAGGGTTTCGACGTCAGCCACCGTTTGGAGCCCGCGCCGAATGCTCTCCAATGTGAGCGTGAGCAGGTGGGTCTGCTTGGCCGGTGGAATCTCCATTCCCGACAGAAGGAGGAGCACCGCTGTTTCGGCAGCACCGAGGCGATTGCCCAGCTCGTGGGCAAGCACCCGACCGTAGGCCTCGATCTGGTCGCGGCCCTCTCTCGTGTACCGACCCTCCCAAACGCGATAGGACTGAGCGGTGACGGCACTGAGGAATTGGGTCGCATCTTTCAAGCGGCCCAGCGCTCGCACGACGTGAATTGGATCGGAGGGCCCCTCGAACTCGATGGCCGCAGACTCGCTCTCGTCCTGAATGAGGCCCTCGAGAATGCGGTATTCCCGAAGCACGACCTGGATTCCGAATCCCTGTCGTCGTCGCAGTTCAGCCAGTCGTGTCAGGTCGTCTACGACCGGCGACTCCATCAAATCGCGCTCCGAATCCCTCACGTATGCCGCCACCCATTCGAGGATGCCGGGCATACGGCGCATCAGCGTGTCTGCCGGGAAGACGGCACCGCGATCCGCGTCCAACCGTGCTTCGAGAACGCCCACCCACTCCGCCGTGATGCTCTGACGGCGAGCCGCGATCCTCTCGCTCAGGAACACCCCGAACGCCGTTTGGTCTTCGTCCATGCTGCGTCCCGACTCTGGGGGAAGATTGGAGCCGTATGTTACACCGGCCACGACCGGCCAACCACCCTGCCGCAGCGCCACCATGGCACGGCGCTTGCCCAACTCCCGTGCGTCAAGAGCGTCGTGTGCGGAGACGCATTTCGTTATGCAAGGGGTCAATCAGGGTGAATGATCAACAGGTGGTGCGTGCAGATTCCGGGCCCGACCGGACGCGTCGTGTGCTCGGCGTCATTCTCGGACTCGCGATCGGTCC
>CBDUEZ010000307.1:0-5089 GCA_965366355.1 uncultured bacterium | reverse complement strand
GGAAATCCGAACCTCGCCCCGCGAGCCACCGGGGGATTCATTCGGCGGTAGTCCCAGGGTGGTCCGTGGCGATCTCTGGCCCCGGGGGGGGAATGCACCCCTCCGGGGCCAAATCGTTTGCACGAGGCCGGGGCATCGGTGGTATCTTCGAAAGATGATTCCCATTCTCGAGACCGTGCCGAACTTCAGCGAGGGAAGGGACCCCGGTTTTCTTCGAGAAGTCAGCGCCGAGATGGGGCGGGCCGGCGTCGAAATTCTCGATGCGTCGGCCGACCCGGATCACCATCGATCTGTGGTGACCGCAGTGGGCTCCCCCGAGGCGGTGGAGAACGCTCTCGTCGCGGCGGCACTCGTGGCGCGGGAGCGGATCGACCTCAGGACACACCGCGGGATTCACCCTCGAGTCGGGGCCCTCGACGTCGCTCCGCTGGTGCCCCTGCTTGGGGCCGACCTGTCGAGGGCGGCTTCCAGCGCCACGCGTGTGGCCGATCGGATCGCCGGCCTCGGCATTCCCGTCTATCTCTATGGTCACTCCGGCCCGGAGGGACGAACCCTCGCCGACCTTCGCCGCGGTGGCTTCGAGAAACTGGTCGACGGATTCCCCGACGAACGGCCGCCGGACCGAACCGCCGGGCGAACTGCCGCCCACCCATCGGCAGGCGTATCGTGCGTGGGGGCTCGTCCACTGCTTCTGGCATGGAACCTCATGGTCGAGAACCTCGCCTACGACCAATTGAAGGCCATCGCTTCCGACCTTCGCGAGACCGGGGGCGGATTCGCTGGGCTGCGCGCCCTGGCTCTCTATCTTCCTGCACCACGGGAACTCCAACTTTCGATGAATCTCGAAGACGTCGAACGGCGCGATCCATACGCGGTATTCGAAGCGGCCGAGAGCGCCGTAGAGGGCGCCGGAGGGCGGGTGACGGCGACCGAGGTGATCGGGATGATCCCCGACACCCTTGTGCTCCGAACCTCCGCCCGCAGATTAGGTCTCTTGGGATCGGATCCCGGGCGCCTCCTTTCGGCCCGGGTCGCACGTCACGTGGCCCGACGGGGGTCGAGCGAATTCGAGACGCTGGTTTCCTGGATCCGGGCCGCCGGATCCGGAGTCCCATCCGACGTACGAGCGGCCGCTGAGCGCCTGGCCCTCCAATCGACCACAACGCCGATCCTGGGCGACCCCGCATGAGTCACATCGAAGTACTGAAAGAGCAGGCGCGCCGCCACGAGCAGAAAGAGGAGTGGCGGAAGGCCCTTGAGCTGTATCAGAAGGCGATCGCACGCCTCGCCGAAGAAGACGCCCCCGACATCGGATTGCACAATCGAGTCGGCGACCTCTTCATTCGCGTGGGTGAGGTCGACGAGGCGGTGTTGGCCCTCGAACAGGCGATCGAGCTCTACGTCGAGTCGGAACTCCCCAACAACGCGATCGCCGTCTGCAAGAAGGTGCTTCGCAACGTTCCGGATCGGCACGAGACGTTCTTGCGCATGGGCCAGATTCGAGCCCACCAGGGGTTTCTGGTCGATGCCCGCACCCACTTCCTCACCTATGCCGAGCGCATGCAGGTTGCGGGGCACCTCGATGAGGCGCTCCGGGCGCTGGTGGAGTTCGCTGATGCGGCGCCCGACGACACCGAGATCCGGCTAGCCATCGCGGCACATTTCCAGCAGCACGAGCGAACCGACGAAGCGGTCGAGCAGTTGGTCGAGGGTTATCGGTCTGCCCTCCGCCAGAACCTCGACGATGTGGGCGAGGTGTTCCGCACCCGACTGGAGGAACTCCGCCCGGGTGTGGATCCCATGAGTTTGCTGGAGATCGAACCCGTGTCGGACGAACCGGCGTTCGTCGTCGAGGCGACGGCACTGGGCGATACGGACGAGGCCGGCGCTGGCGAGGCCGACGCGCCCGAACTGGCCCTCGTCGATGACGAACCCGGTCTGGAGCCCCCGGGAGCGCTCGAACTGGACGCCGTGACATTCGACGTGTTCGGCGCCGAAGACGACGACGACGTCTTCACGATGCTGCCCGATCTCGATGAATCGCCCGCCGACGAGATCGGCGGCGACATCGCCGCCGACATCGCCGGGGCGATCGAAGAGTCGAGAATCGGTTTCGAGGAACCGGCGGACGACGACCCGGTCACGCTCGACCCGGAGCGCGGGCTCGACGACGCCATTTCGTCGATCGGCCCCGACGTCAGTCACCTCGGGCGCGCGGAGGACGTACACAACCCGCTCGAGGGATTCGAAGTCACCGACGAAGGCGTGCTCGAATTCGACGTGCTCGACGATTTCGACGACGACGAAGACGACGACGCACCGCTCCCCCTCCAGACGTTCCACGAGCCGGACGACGAGACCGAGGCGCCGTTTCTCGAGTCGGCGCTCGACGAGGCCCACCTTTCGGTCGAGACGGATGTCGAGTCGGAGGCCGAGCCGATCTCCCCGCCGTTTTCGCCGTTCCCCGTCCCGGTGTCACCGGTGTCACCGCTTTCGTCGGCGCCGGCCCCGGCAGACCTACCCGCGCCCGACGCACCCGACGTATCGGCTGAAGGCGAGCAGGTTGATGATCTCGACGCCGTTGATGACCTCGACGCCGTCGATGATCTCGACGCCGTTGATGACCTCGACGCGGTCGATGACCTCGACGCCCTTCAGCGGCGCGTCGAGACCGCTCACCGGTCGGGCGACGATGAGGTGCTCGCCGACGCCTACGTCGCCCTGGGGAGGGCCCTGCGTCGCTCCGGCGAAGAGACGCGGGCCCTGGCCGTGTTTCGCGAGGCCCTTCAGGCCGTGCCGGACCATGCAGGGGCGCGAGCCGGGGTCGACGCGGCCCCGACCGCCGAGCGCACGGTGGCCGAGGTCGCGTCGAACGAGGACTACGTCGACCTGGGGGCCTTGATCCTCGGGGAGACCGACGAGAAGACGACCCGCTTCGTTGTCGCCTATGAAGAACCGTCTGGCGACGAACAGGCCGACTTTGCGAAGATGTTGTCGCAGTTCAAGGCGAAGGTCGCCGAGAACGTCGATGCCTCCGACGTGAAGGCGCATCACGACCTCGGCACCGCCTACAAGGAGATGGGTCTCCTCGATGAAGCGGTGGAGGAGTTCCAGGCCGCGCTACGAGCGTCGTCCGATCACCTCCCGACCTACGAGATGCTCGGGCAGACGTTCCTGGACAAAGGCACGCCCGAAACGGCCGTGCGGGTTCTGACCCGGGCCCTGGACTCTCCGTACGAAGTCGAAGACGAGCTCCTCGGGATCTACTACTATTTGGGACGGGCCCATGAGGAGTCCGGGAACAAGGAGCAGGCCCGGGAGTTCTACGAACGCGTCTTCTCCCTCGATATCAATTTCGCCGACGTGACCGAACGCCTCCGTGCGTTGCGGTGATGATCTCGTTGCGCGTACCCCTGAGTTGCCCTCGACCGTGACCACAATCTCCGAGACCACTGCCGGACCGCTGGTCGGCCCGACGACGCTCGATGCGCTTCAGGGCCCGATCAGTGATGGCCTGGATCGGGTGATGGACGAGATCCGCCGTATCGTGATCTCGGACTTCGGCATGGTCGAGGAGGTCAACCAGTACCTCCTGATGGTGCGAGGAAAGCTGTTTCGGCCCACCCTCACGCTCCTGTCGAACCAGGTAGGGGGGCAACCCGACGATCGTGCCATTCCGCTGGCCGCGGTCGTCGAACTGGTTCATCTGGCGACGTTGGTCCACGATGATGCCGTCGACCATTCGGTGCTGAGACGCGGTCAGCCGACCGTGAACGCCCTCTGGACGCACCAAGTCGCCATCATCATGGGGGACTACCTCTATTCGCGCGCGGTGATGGAGCTGGCGCGTCTGGGGATCATGGACGCCGTCCGGATCATGGGGATCGCCGCGAACGAGATGAGCGTCGGCGAAATGCGTCAGCTCACCTCCTACGACGCCCTCGACTTCTCCGAAGCCGACTACGACCGCCTGATCGCCTCGAAGACGGCCTCGCTGATGGCCGCAGCCTGCGAACTGGGTGCGGTAGTCGGCGTTCCGGAGTTTCGTGTTCCCCTTCGCAGATTCGGGCACAACCTGGGAATGGCCTTTCAGGTGGCTGACGATCTTCTCGACTACACGGGGACCGCGGCCGAAACCGGAAAGCCCACCGGACACGATCTGCGCGAGCGGAAGGTGACCCTGCCGCTCGTCTGGGCGATGAGAAGCGCCAGCCCCGCCGAGATGGACGAAATTCGGAGCCTCTTTACGGGCGATTCCGAGCCGACCGACGAACAGATCGCGCGGGTCATGACCATTGTAGAGGAACGCGACGGGCTGGACTACGCACGGAGCCGGGCCTCGGCGTTTGCCGAGGCCGCCGAGGAATCGCTCCTGGGGGTAACCGACGGTGAGGCTCGCCAGAGCCTTCAGGCGTGCGTGAGCTACGCAACGCAGCGGAGTCGTTGACCGGTGCTGCCCGACACACGACGCCGGAGCAAGGGTCGGTTGATCTGGACCCTCATTCTCGGGTTTTTCCTCGGCGGGCTGTTCACACAGCTCGCGGAGATGTTCCTTCCCGAAAGTGCGGCGCGGACGTTTCTGACGACCGCGGTTGCCGCTTCGGTTGGGCCTTTTTCGATCGACCTCGTGGCGGTGGCATTTACCCTCGGGCCGGTTGCGGTGTATCTCAACATGCTCACACTCGTCGGAGTCTTCATCGTGGCGTTGGTCGCCCGATCGTGGATCTGACTCGCAGGGAGAGGGAACAACATGGGTATCGGCGGACTCGGTATGTGGGAGATCCTATTGATCTTCCTGATGGTCCTTTTGCTGTTCGGCGCCAAGCGGCTGCCGGAAATCGGATCGTCACTCGGTAAGGGCATCAGGGAATTCAAAAGTTCGATTCGGGAGATCGAGAAGGAGATCAAGATGCCCGAAGAACGAAAGGGGATCCACGCCCCCCCGGTGACGGGGCCCGGCGCTCGGAGCGAGCGCTCGGCTGAAGAAGTCGGGGCGACGGACGATCGTGGCGAACCGCGCCGGCTCAGCACGAACGACTGAGCCCCACAGAAGGGCACGACAAAAGAGGGGCGTCGACCGGAAACGGTC
>CBDUEZ010000306.1:0-5121 GCA_965366355.1 uncultured bacterium | reverse complement strand
CTGCTCGCCTATCAGTCTGCGTGGCTTCGGCACTACCACCCGATCGAGTACTACGTGGCCCTCTTCAACAACCAGCCCATGGGCTTCTATTCGCTCGACGCGCTCGGTCGCGACGCGCGACGCAACGGGATCGAGATTCTTCTTCCCCATATCAACGAGAGCCGACTCGAATGCACGGCGGAGGGGCCGAACCTGCGGGTCGGTCTCGGATTCGTGCGCGGCCTCGGGAGCGACATGGTCGAGCGTGTCGTGGCGGAGCGGGACTCGCGTGGACCCTTTCGTTCACTGGTCGACTTCCTGCGACGAACCCCCGCGACCCTCAAACGACCCGCCGTCGAAAATCTGATCTGGGTCGGCGCCTTCGATCACTCCGGGCTCACCCGCCGGGAGTTGCTCTGGCAGGTCGGACTCTGGCTGGGCCCCGAGTCTGATGCGCGTCGCAGCGGCGGTCGCGACGATCATCCGCAGCAGGAACTTCCTCTCGACGACCCCTACGCCGACCTCTCGTTCGGAGACCTCGACGACGCCGATCGACTCATCGCCGAGTATCGCATGCTGAGGTTTTCCACACGCCTTCACCCCCTCTCGCTGCTCCGGAATCAGCTGCCCTCAGACACCGTGGGGTCCGACCGTTTTCCCGAAATTCCCGACCGGAGCATGGTCTGCGTGGCCGGACTCGTCACCACCCGGCAAAGACCTTCGACCGCCAAGGGTTATGTCTTTATCTTGATGGAAGATGAGCACGGCGCCATAAACGTGATTCTCAAGCCCAATATCTACGAGAAACACAGTTCAGACGTTCGACTCGAGCCCTTTCTGGTGGTTCGCGGTCGACTTCAGAAGGACGGCGCGACCATGAACGTGGTGGCCACACATGTGGAGGCCGTTCGGGCCGCGTCACGTTCGAATGTGGAAAACTCGACGCTCGTCCCCTCACTCTCCGACGTTCCGGAATCGGCAGTCACCAACCAAAACGTCGATTCGGGTTTCAAGTATCTTACCGCGCTCCGCCAGAATTCTCCCGGGGCGAAGAGCTGGGGATGACGACCGACTCCGCCTCTCCCTTTCCCACCACCGGATCGACCTCCGCCATGAACCAACTCACCCCCCTGATCACCGTCGACGCGATCGAGCCCTGCCTGCCCTTTTGGACCGCACTGGGTTTCGAACTGACGGCCACCGTCCCCCATGGAGACGCGATCGGCTTCGCGATGATGCAGAAGGGCAACGTCGAAATCATGTACCAAAGCCGAGCGAGCGTCGCCGACGACATCCCCGCCCTGCTCGAACACTTTGGTACCGGCAAGACACCGCTCTTCATCAAGGTCGATGCGATCGACCCGATCGTGGACATGCTGGGAGACGCCGAGGTGGTGGTCGAACGACGGAAGACCTTCTACGGCATGGACGAGATTTTCGTGCTCGCGCCCTGCGGGACGGTCGTGGGATTCGCGGCCCGAGTGCCGACCGACGACTGAGGTGCAGACCGACGACTGAAGTGCCGACCGCGGGCGTGATATCAGCCCGGCGTTCCCGGCTGGCCCACCGTGATCCTCACCAGGAGCGGTCCGACGCCTGGACTGGCCTGCGCGCCCCCGCGAAATCCGGGCGCCGGGATCAGCTCGATCCTCCATCCCGCGCCGAAGGTGTAATCGAGACCCGCGGCCTCGTCGGATTCGGTCAGTCGGGCGAGGTCGGTCAACAGCGCCCAGCGGGCGAACGGATCGGGAGCGTCGGACGGCTCGCCAGCCTCGATCCCATCGCCGGCGTCGCCGGCCTCGCCCTCTCGACGATCCCCGCTCGCCTCGGCCTCGATATTCGCCATCGCCGGCGTGACCACCAGCGACTCGAGGTCGATGCGGTCACCGGTGCCGAGCAGTTCCAGCGTGATGCCCTCGACCACCTCGGTTCCGCGGGCGTTCCTCGCGTCGATGACCACGACACCCGACGCCCCCGCGACCGTCGCGCGGCCTCCATCGACCACCAGCGCCGTGTTCTCGTCGATCCCGTAGCCGACCGCGTAGGGTGGCGCCCGCAGGGAGGCCATCAAGAGGCGTCCCCACCGCCCCCGGGCCAGGAAGTGCTGGTCCAACCACCCCCACTCGAAGAAGCCCATGCCCTGCGTCACGCCGACGCCCTCCGGGTCATCGCCCACGCCGACCTCGAAGGCGTCCATGCTCGTGCCCCCGGCGATCATGCGCCCACCCATCATCGCCGCCCCGGCGCTCGTGCCGGCCACGACGGCGCCCTCCCTCCATCGCCCCATGACCGCCTCGTACGCGAGCGTCGCCCGCCCGTCGGGGCGAAAGGTCGCCACGATGCGCGACTGCGAGCCGCCCGTGAAGAAGAAGCCCGAGCAGTCGCGGAGCTGAGCCGCGACCTCGGGATCGTCGGCCCGCTCCGGCGCGTCTTCCGAAATGAGGACCCCCTGGGCCGAACCCGCCCCGCCCCATCGATCGATCCGCTCGACGGCCGAGGCCATCGATTCGGTGGGTTCGGCGCTCGCGGTCGGAACCACGCACACCGGCCCGTCGCCGAGCCGGCCGTCGAGGACCGCCTGATAGATCGCCTCGTTGTCGGCCGCCAGGGCGCCCCCGATCACGACCAACCGGCCGGGCTGGGCATCCACCGGCGCGTCGGCGGGCGGGTCTCCACCACAGGCTCCGAACAAGAGGGAGCCGAGCACAAAGGCTCGAGTTCCGCGTCGCACGAGTTTCACGGGCGCCACTCGGGGTTCTTGGTCACGAAACGCCGCATGCCGGCATAGTCGGTCGCGGCAGAGAAGGCGTCGAAGTAGAGATCGACGGCGTCACCGATGAAGGGTCGGAAACGATCACGCGCCTCGATGTCGAACGCCTCCGCATCGTCGTCGGCCTCGGTGTCCCCTCGAGCCACGGCCTCCGTCACCCGCGCGTGGAAGGCCCGCAAGTCGGCGGCGAAGGCCGAGGCCCGCCCGACCGGGTCGTCATGCAGGCCGAAGTGCGACCAGACGGCCCGATCCGGGCCCACGCTTTGAATCCGCTCCAACGTCTGCAACCAGTCGCCCACATCGACCCCGGGGGGCGGCGTGGCCGGATGAACCGGCGCACCATCGTGGAGCAGGATGCCCAGGGCGTCGCCGGCGACCAGCGTCCCCGACGATTCGTCGAGATAGGAGACGTGGTGGCCGGCATGCCCGGGCGTTGGAATGGCGCGGAGCCACCGCAGGGGTCCCCGGTCGCCGGGATTCCAGGGGTGCAGTTGATCGCGCGGCACCGGCCGCACCTCGCCCCAGAGGCGATCGTGGTCCTCGCCGAACGTGCGCCGGGTGCTCGAGACCAGTCGCTCGGGGTCGGCCAGGTGGCCGGCCCCATCGATGTGCACATGCACCCGCAGCTGCGGGATCGCGGCCGCAAGATGGCCGGCCGCACCGGCGTGATCGAGATGGACGTGCGTCAGGCAGAGATGTCGAACGTCGCCGAGGGCGAGCCCGGCCGCCGCGGCACGCTCCTCCAGCCGAGCCAGGCTCGTCGAGGGTCCTGGATCGACGAGAACGAGCTCATCGTCGACCAGGAAGGTGGCGCCGATCGCCCCGTCGAGGCCGTCGAGCCCGACGTCGACGACGCAGAGGCGCTCGCTCAGCGCTCCTCGACCGGCACGAAGGTGCGCTCACGCCGCCCGGTGAAGACCTGACGCGGGCGAGCGATCCTCTGCTCGTCGTCTTCGAGCATCTCCTGCCACTGCGCCAACCAACCGACCGTCCTCGGAATCGCGAACAAGACCGGGAACATCTCGACCGGGAACCCGAGGGCCTGATAGATCAGTCCCGAGTAGAAGTCGACGTTGGGGTAGAGATTGCGCGAGACGAAGAACTCTTCTTCGAGCGCGATCCGCTCCAACTCCAGGGCGATGTCGAGGAGCGGGTTGCGCCCGGTGACCTCGAAGACCTCTTCGGCCGTGCGCTTGATGATCGCAGCACGCGGATCGTACGACTTGTATACCCGGTGCCCGAAGCCCATCAGGCGCTCTTCGCGGTTCTTCACCCCTTCGATGAACTTCGGAACGTTGCTCACGTCACCGATGCGATGGAGCATGCGCAGAACCGCTTCGTTGGCGCCGCCATGGAGCGGGCCGTACAGGGCCGCCATCGACCCGGCCAGGGCCGAATACGGATCGGCCTCGGCGCTGCCGATGACCCGCATCGTCGTCGCCGAACAGTTCTGCTCGTGGTCGGCATGGAGAATGAACAGAACGTCGAGCGCGCGCTCCAGGATCGGATTCGGCTTGTACTCCCGCACGCCGATCCGGAACAGCATGTTGAGGAAGTTGGCCGTGTAGGAGAGCTCGTTCTCGGGGTAGACGATCGGGAGGCCGCGGTGGTAGCGATACGCGAACGCGGCGAGCGTCGGCATCTTCGCCACGAGCCGGTTGATCTGCACCCACCGGTTCTCGGGGTTCCGGACGTCTTTCGCCTCCGGGTAGAACGTCGACATACCCGCCACGGCGCTGATCATCATGCCCATCGCGTGGGCGTCGTAGCGAAACGCGTCGAGCAGGTTCGTCACGTTTTCGTGCACGTAGGTGTGGTACGTGACGTCGTGCACGAAGGCGTCGAGTTCCGACTGGTCCGGGAGCTCGCCCTTGAGGAGAAGGTACGCGACCTCGAGAAAGCTCGACCGTTCCGCGAGCTGCTCGATCGGATAACCCCGATACTCCAGGATGCCCTTGCCCCCGTCGATGTACGTGACCGAGGACCGGGTGAACGCGGTGTTCGAAAACGCCGGGTCGTACGACATCATCCCGAAGTCGTCGTCATTGACCTTGATCTGGCGCAGATCGATCGCACGAACGACATCGCCCTCGAGGATGTCGACCTCGTAGTTCTTGCCGGTGCGATTGTCGCGAATCGTAAGGGAGTTCTTCGTACCGCCGTTCTCGTCGGGCATGCCTTGGCTTCCTCGTCGAAGGCCGGGCTCCTGAGAGAAACCGGCATCCATGGTTCACGGTGTTTTCCAGCTTTTTAGTATACAATTTTTCGGGGGCGGACCCAAGATGGTCCGAAGGCCGACCCCCCCTCAGTCGCCGCCCAGCAGATTCTCCTCGCCGCTCGAGCGTCGATCCTCTTCGATCTGGCGATCGACC
>CBDUEZ010000305.1:0-5193 GCA_965366355.1 uncultured bacterium | reverse complement strand
ACGCGGCGGCTGCGGGCCGTGAGTTGCACTCGATCTGGACGTGGTCGGCGGGGGCCGCCGGGGGCGCGGTGCTGGGGAGCGTGGAGGAGGCGTTCGATGGCGGCCCGCTCGAGGCGAACATGCTCGAACTGATCGGCTGGGATGCCGCGCAGGAACAGATCCGGTTCTCGACCTTGAACGGGCGCGGTGGCTTCAGCTTGTCTGGAGTGATTCGCGTCGACTCGACGGCGATCCAGCGAGACTGGACGATGACCTCGCGCGATGGCAGTACGATGCGCGGCCGCGACCGCCTCGACCTCGTGAGTCCCGATCGAATCCGTTGGACCCAGGAGTTCGAGCGGGACGGCGCGTGGGAGCCCGCGGTGTATTCCCCGTTCTGGCTGGAGAGGGTGGGAGGTGTTCCGGCTCGCTGAGAGGAGCGGGCCGGGGTGCCCGTGGGTATTTTTCGCGCGGTGCGGGTATGATACGTATGCGACTCTCGATTCCACCCTGGGCCAGCGTGGTCGGTGTGCTTGTCCTGATAGCGACCGCCTGTACGTCTCCCACCGAACCCACGGCGCGAGTACTTGGACGCCTGGTCGATCTCGAAGGCGGGATCGTCTTGGCGCACGATTCGAATCCCGACGTCTCCGCCGATCAGTTCGGGGGAGTGACGATCCATGTCGTCACAGACGGGGGCTGCCCAGTGGAGTATCCCGACGTCGAGGTCATTCGACAGGAGTCGCACGCGATCGTCCTCATCTACGAGGTGCGGCGCACGCGGTGTCGAGAGTTCTACTCGAATGCCCGAGTGCGCATCTCCCACCTGTATGAACACGTGCTGCGCCTGGCTCCCGAAGACGGCATCGTCGAGACGCTCGAGGTCGTCGCGCTGGAGCTCGATGGCAGGCTTCACCGGTCGGAGTTCACGATGAACGGGGCAGAGGCGTCGTCTCCCACTGGGCCAGGGAGCTAGGAGATGCCTCGGAAGAAAACCCTTGCGGTCGCCACTACTATCATCATAGTATGGTCGTGGTAGTACGACCGAGGTAGCAAGGAGGAAACGGTGGACAAACGAAGGCAGAAGCCTAAACGGAAGCGGTCCCCGCCCCGGCTCGGGGAGACGGAGATGGAGGTGCTGCACCATGTATGGGACCTGCAGCAGGCCACCGTGGCCGAGGTGCACGACCGGATCTCGCATGAGCGGAAGGTGGCGTACACCACGGTCATGACCGTGATGAAAAAACTGGCCAGGAAGGGGTTCCTCAGCGTCGACGAATCGAGCCAGAGTTATCTGTACTCGGCGGCGCGCCGTCCCGACGAGGTTCGGGGATCGCTGGTCGACGACCTTGTGGAGAAGGTGTTCCGAGGCTCACCGGCCGCCCTCGTGCACGCCCTGGTGCGTCAGGAGAGTCTCACCGACGAAGAGCGCGACGAAATCAAGCGCCTCGTCGATGGGCTGGCCGACCGATGAGGGTGCCGTAATGACGAGCGTTTTGGCCTCCATTGGGCGAGCTACGCTCGGCCCGCTCTGGCTCCCCATGCTCGCCTGGACGGTGATGTCGGGGGTCGCGCTGCTGGTCCTCCGACGGCGAGGAGGATTTCACCCCCTGACCCGAGTTCGTCTTTCGCAGGCGCTGCTATTCGCCCTTCCGGCGGTCCTCCTGCTGGCGGCGCTCGCGCCGATCGGACAACTCCCGGGGCGAGGGGGTGTGTCTGATGCGCGGTGGGTGACGGAATCGCCCGTGCCAGCGCCCGCCTCGGTCTCCGAAGTCAGGTCCGGACCGGTCGCCGAGGTCAGGTCCATCCCGGTCGCCGAGGTCCCGGCCGGGCCGGTCGGTGCACCGTCTTCGATACTGCACGTTGCTGTGGGCCTCGCCACTCTTTTCGGCCTCCTCCTGGCGGTCGGGCATCTCGGCCTGATCGTCGCACGGTTGCTAGGACTACGCCGCCTGACACGTACCTTGTCGCGCGTCTCACAGCGGGCAGCATTGCGCGAACTCGGGCGGATCAGCGCGCTCCTCGGAGTGCGGCGCCCAATCCAATTGCTCGAGGGCCCTCGGGACTCGGTACCGATCACCTTCGGGTGGCGGCGGCCCGTCGTCGTTGTGCCGGCCGGGATCGTGCAGCGGCCCGACGACCTTCGCATGACCCTCGTGCACGAGGTCGTCCACATCGCGCGCGCCGACTTCGCGTGGGCTGTCGGCGAGCGCGTGATCGGCGCGGTCTTCGCCCTCCACCCCCTGGTCTCGGTGCTCGGTCGTCGGATCGACCGAGACCGAGAGGCGTCGTGTGACCTCGCAGTCGTCGAGACCCACGAGGCCAACCCACATGACTATGCACAGCTGCTGTTTTCACTCGGTGAGCGCGCGCGACCTCGCTTCGGCGTGGCCGCAGGACTCGCGCCATCGACATCCCATCTCAAAGAGAGGATCGAGACCATGACGGATCTCTTGAAGTCCCCGGCTTCGCCGCACGTGCGGGCGCGTAGCACGTTTGCCGCGGTGGCCCTGTTGGTTTCCACGACGGTTCTCGGAGCGTGCTTCAGCATGGAACGAAGCGAGCCGCGCGATGGCGACGACGTCGCGGTGGCGGCGGCCGTATACGAGGCTGTCGAGTCGGCGGCGGTCCGCGACGACATCGGGCTCCGCGACGCGGGCATGGAGGCCCAGCTCGATTACCTCGCCGCCGAGATCGTCAAGCAGGAGACGGAGCTGAACGCATACATGCGAGCCCTCGAGGGGGGTGAGGCCGGGTCCCTGGCAGGCTACCAACGGCTGACGACGCGCCACAAAGTGCTCACCGAGATGTACGAGGAACACATTCGCGCGGCCGAACTCCTGAAGCTCGAGAAGGTCGCGGCGGCCGCTACCCGCTGAGGGCACGACCGGTCGAGCAGTCGGCCAGGGGTCCCAGAAGTCGGCCCGGAAACGGCCGTCCGAGCGTCTCAGAGCGCTCGGGCGGCTTTTTTGGTTTCCGGCCCGAGCTAAACTTTTTCTTGCAGCCGTCGATCAATAGGTGTAGTGGTGTATCAGGTGACCGATACACTCTCATCCATCGAAAACGCGGTGTGCCGATGTTTCACGACGTCGATCCACGGAGTCCGACTCCTCTCTACGCCCAGATTGCCGCGCGAGTTCGTGTGGCCGTCGCGGCGGGTGAGCTGCAGGAGGGTGACGCCCTGCCTTCGATGCGGCAGCTGGCCCGCACCCTCAGGGTGAACCCGGCCACCGTCGTTCAGGCGTACCGGGAGCTCGAGATCGACGGCTTCGTCGAGATGCGTCACGGCGCCGGCACCTTCGTGCGGTCCGTCCCACAGACCGTGCGCGACGAGGAACGTGCGCGCCGCGCCGTCGAGATCGCGCGCCAGGCCCTTGTCTCCGCCGCTCGCCTCGGCCTTCCCGCCCAGGAACTCATCGACGCCTTGCAGTCCCTCGTGGATGAAGGTGTCTCCGCCCCGACTGCTTCGGAGCCCTCATGAACTACGCCATCGAACTCGATCGAGTCGTCTGGAGTCCCGGCGACGCGTTTCGAATCGACGAACTCTCGCTGCGCGTGCCGCGAGGGTCGATCTACGGCTTTCTCGGCCCGAACGGCTCGGGCAAGACCTCGACCGTTCGCCTCTTCATGGGCATGGCCCGACCGCATGCGGGAGAGATTCGGGTCCTCGACGGCCGCGTGCCTCGCGATATGGCGCACATCCTGGCCCGTGTGGGCTACGTGCCCGAGCGACCCCATGTGTATCCGCAGCTGACGGTGGGCGAGGCGATGCGATTCCACGCCGCCTTCCACCGGCTCTGGGACCCCCATTGGGCCGACGAACTCGTGGCCCGGCTCGGCCTCGATCCCGATCGAAAGATCGCTCGCATGTCGAAGGGTGAGGTGGGCAAGCTGCTCGTGTCGCTCGCCCTCGCGCAGCGCCCCGACCTGCTGGTTCTCGACGAGCCGACCGACGGCCTGGATCCGGTGGTGCGGCGCGATGTGATGACCACCGTGCTCGACTACGTGTCGGAAACCGGCGCGACCGTCTTCATCTCGTCGCACCTGGTGCACGAGCTCGAGCGCATCTGTGACTGGGTCGGAGTGATGGACCGGGGATCACTCGTCGCCGAGCTCCCGATGAACGACTTCAAGAACGGCATCAAACACCTGCGCGTGGAGTCGTTGCCCGAGTCGATCGCGCCCGCGACCGAGCCGCCCTTCGTCGTCCTCGACCGCAAGCCGCCCAACGGTGTCTCGCCCTACGAGACGTGGGTCGTGCGCGGCTGGACGCCGGACCACGCCCAATGGTTCGACCCGGGCAGCACCCGACTTCGCGACGTGGTCGATCTCGATCTCGAGGAGGGATTCGTGGAGCTCCTTCGTTCACAACGTGCCCATACGGCCTTCGATACATCCGGGGAGGACTGACCGATGACCAAGCAACTCCTGTTTCTGCATTGGAAGGCGGCGCGCTGGGGACTGCTCCCGTGGGTCGTGGCCGCGTTCGGTGTGCCGCTGCTCATCGTGGGGCGTCTGAGCGTCGACGGTTCGCTGCAGTCGGCCGACCTCTGGCAGCAGATGATTCCGTTGAGTCCGGTGTTTCCCCTCCTCGCTGTCGCCGCGGGGTCGACCATCGCGCTCACGGCATGGAGCTGGGACCACAGGCAGGGTCACGTCTACGCCCTGGCTCTTCCCGTGCCCCGCTGGCGCTACTCCTGGACCAAGTTCCTGGCGGGGCTCACACTGGCGGCGATTCCCGCGGTGGCGCTGGGCACGGGTGGTCTGATCGCGGCTTCGATGGTCGAACTGCCCGAGCTGGTTCAGGCCTATCCGGGGGCCCTGGCCTTTCGGTTCTATCTCGCGACGCTCGCCGCGTACGGCGTGATGTTCTCCCTGGCCGCAGGCACGATGCGCACGGCGCTGATCGTGCTGTCGGTCGGGCTGGGAGCGGTGTTCATCGGGGACGGGGTCGTGGACTTCGCAGCACGTGTAATTCCCGCGCTGGAGGGCGTGCGGTTGACCGACGTGCTTCTGGATGTGGCGAGTCAGCCGGCCAGTCCGTTCCGGGTGCTCACCGGCAACTGGTTGTTGTTCGATGTGTAGGGGGCGTTGGGCGGGAGCGGGCGAGGCCGGCGGTGCCGCGTGTGCGTTTCGCCTCCTGGCCTGGACCGGACTCTGGGCGGGCCTCGCGGCCGGCACGGCTTCGGCTACGACCGCGCAGGAGGGGCCGAC
>CBDUEZ010000304.1:0-5194 GCA_965366355.1 uncultured bacterium | reverse complement strand
AGTTGGCCGCGAAACCCCGGTCGGAAAAGATCACTGTGTCGACCGGCCCACGCACCCAGCCCCAGCCAGAGCTCCCCCCCTTCGAACACCTCCGACTGGGCCGCCACCGGTGTGGCGGCGCCCGGCATCGAGAGGCCCAGCACGAGTGCCGTCGCCCCGGTCACCAGGCGCGCGGGCCGCGACCGACGCCGCGGGATCGCAGAGGGATCCCGGCCGATTCCGAAGGGGAGAGGCAAGGGTAGGCGCATATTCAACAATGAGCCCGCCGCCGTCGGCGCGCGAGGATCTTGATCGCCCTCCCCTCCGGCGAGTCTCCGGTCGAGACTATGGGTATCGTTAGAATACGGGTCCGGTGGCGGATCGCCCGCCCCTGCACCACGACAAGGCAACCACCGTGTTGGAAAACCTCGACCTCAAGGTCAAGCTCAGCCGGGCGGAGTCGGATCGGCGCCTCGGTCGAGCGCGGTCGTGGCTGCTCAGGCTGCAGCGCACCTACTGGAAGGAACGAGTCTCCGCCCTCATCGTCTTCGAGGGATGGGACGCCGCCGGCAAAGGGAGTTCGATCCGCGCACTGACCCGGCGCCTGGAACCCCGAGGGTACGAGCTGCACCCGATCCGGGAGCCCCGCACGCTGGAGCGGCAGATGCCGTGGCTCTGGAGGTTCTGGCAAAAGGTGCCGACCTACGGGTCCTGGGCCGTCTTCGATCGAAGCTGGTACGGCCGGGTGCTCGTGGAACGCGTCGAGGGCCTCGTCGACGAAGACTGGCAGAAGACGTACCGCCAGATCAACGACTTCGAGCGGGCCTTGGCCGACGACCGCTACGTGATCGTGAAGTTCTTCCTGCACATCCAGAAGCGCGAACAGAAGCGCCGGTTCCGCGCCCTGGAGGCCGACCCGCTGACCGCGTGGCAGGTGGAGGCCGAAGACTGGGCCCGGCACAAGAAGTACTCCGAATACCTCGCAGCGACCGAAGAGATGCTCGCCTACACCGAAACGGAGTGGGCCCCCTGGACGATCGTGGCCGCCACCGACCGCCGATGGACCCGCATGAAGGTGCTCGATACCGTCGTGGAGCGACTCGAACAGGGTTTGGTCTCCCGCGGGATCACCCTTCCCGATTCCGACGACCTGGACGTCGGGCACATCGAAGACGACCAGGAAGCCGACGGAGCCGACGACGAGGGGTTCGATCGATGAGTGCGACCCCACTCTCGGGAGACGGCTATCGAGCGGCGCTCCTCCGGGCGCAACTCCGAATGCGCGACTGCGCGCGGCAATTGTATGAGCGCAAGCGCTCCCTCGTGGTGGTCTTCGAGGGCTCCGACGCGGCGGGAAAAGGAGGCGCGATCCGCAGGTTGACGGCCCGACTGGATCCACGCGGGTACCACGTCTACGGCATCGCGGCCCCCTCCGGCGACGACGCCAACACGCACTACCTCTGGCGGTTCTGGCGACGCCTCCGGCCCCCCGAAGAAAAGCAGATCATTCTTTTCGATCGGTCGTGGTACGGGCGGGTGTTGGTCGAACGAGTCGAGGGGTTCGCCAGAGAAGACGAGTGGCAGCGCGCCTTCCGGGAAATCAACTCGTTCGAGAGAACGCTTGTGGAAAGTGGGGTCCGCATCGTCAAGTTCTGGATGCGAATCGACCCGGACGAGCAGCTGCGCCGGTTCGAGGCCCGTCGGGCCACGCCCCACAAGAGCTGGAAGCTGACCGACGAAGACTGGAGAAATCGGGAAAAGTGGCCGCAGTATCGTGTCGCGGTCGACGAGATGTTGTTGAAGACGAGCACACCGCTGGCCCCCTGGACCGTCATCGACGCCGGCGACAAACGCACCGCCCGCCTCGCCGTGCTCGATCGAGTGGTGCAGGCGCTCGAAGAAGATCTGAATTCGGAAGACCCATCATGACCAGAGTTTTGGCAGCCCCCGGTTCCCGCCCCCAGACCCCGGCCGACGCCGTCCCGGTCCCCGGGCCCACGGACGACGGCTCCTACGACCTGTCCGACCCGGCCCTGTTCCTGAACCGGGAGCTCACCTGGCTCAACTTCAACTTCCGCGTCCTGAACGAAGCCCGCGATGAGCGGACCCCGCTCCTGGAACGAGTCAAGTTCGTGTCGATCGTCGGCGGGAATCTCGACGAGTTCTTCATGAAGCGGATCGGTGGACTGAAGCAGCTGGTCTCGGCGCGCATTACCGACGCGACGGTCGACGGCCGCACGCCGGACGAACAGATGGCAGATGCCTTGGCGTTGGTCGCGTCGCTCGAGGGCCAGCTTCGGCAGACCTTCGAAGACCTCCTTCCCGACCTCGAAGCCGCGGGGCTTTCGGTGCGCCGCTTCGAGGATCTGTCGCCCGAACACCAGTCCTCGGTTCGCGAGCAGTACGTCACCAACATCTACCCGCTGGTCACTCCCCAGGCGACCGATTCGGCCCATCCGTTCCCCTTCGTTTCCAACCTCTCGCTCAACCTGCTCGTGACCCTCCGGCACCCCGGCGAGACTCAGGAGCATCTGGCCCGCGTGAAGGTGCCCACGAGCCCCGGCGTGGACCGCTTTCTGAAGACCGGCGACGGCACGACCTTCGTCCCGCTCGAAAGCGTCATGGCGGCCAACCTCGATATTCTTTTCCCAGGCATGGAGATCGTCGCCTGTGAAGTGTTTCGTGCGACCCGAAACGCCAATACCGAGCAGGACGAGGAATCGGCCGACGACCTCGTTGAAATGATCGAATCCGAGCTTCGGGAACGGCGCCTCGCGCCGATCGTGCGGGTGGCGATCAGCGCGGCGATGGATCCGGTGCGCAAGGGTATGCTCGCGGCCGAGTTGGGCCTCGATGAAGTCTCCGACGTCTTCGAGGTCGGGGGGCTGCTCGGCATGCGCGACGTCTCCGAACTGCTCCGGGTCGATCGACCCGACCTGCGGGACCACCCGCACCATCCCGTCGATCACGAAGACCTGACGACCGACCGTTCGATCTTCCACACCATTCGTGAAAAGGGATCGCTGCTTCTCCGCCACCCCTATCAGTCGTTCACGAGCTCGGTGGAGCGGTTCCTCGACGAGGCGTCGGCCGATCCCAAGGTGCGGGCGATCAAGATGACGTTCTACCGCACCTCCGACGACTCCAAAGCAGTGCGTTACCTGAAGGCCGCCGCCCGCAACGGGAAGCAGGTGGCGGTGGTCATGGAGATCAAGGCGCGATTCGACGAAGAGGCGAATCTGCGATGGGCCAACGATCTCGGGAGCGCCGGCATTCACGTGACCTACGGCGTGGTCGGGCTCAAGACGCACTGCAAGGCGATTCTCGTGGTGCGCCAGGACTACGATGGCTTGCGTCGATACGCACACGTCGCAACCGGCAACTATCACGCGGGCACTGCGCGCCACTACTGCGATGTGGGGCTCCTGACCTGTGATCCGTCGATCGGCGCCGACCTGACCGAACTGTTCAACTATCTCACGACGGGTTATAAGCCACGCCGGCGTTATGGCAGCGTGCTGACCGCTCCAAAGGGGCTGAAAGATGCGATCCTCGCCAAGATCGCACGGGAAATCGAACACGAACGAAGTGGCGCCGGGGGACTGATCCAGTTCAAGATGAACGCCCTGGAAGACGTCGACGTCGCGCGCGCCCTCTACCGCGCCGCGGAAGCCGGAGTGCAGGTCGACCTGCTCATTCGGGACACGTGCCGCGTGCGCCCCGGGCTTCCCGGCCTCACCGAATCGTTGCGGGTGGTTTCGATCGTCGGGCGATTCCTCGAACACGGGCGGATCTACTACTTCCGGAACGGGGGCGCCGAGGAGTACTACATCGGGTCGGCAGACTCCATGCGTCGCAATCTCGAAAGTCGCGTCGAGATCCTCGCGCCGGTGGTACGACCGGAGCTTCGCGAGGAACTGCGCTTCGTGCTCGACGTGCAGTTGAACGACAACCGTGGTGCCTGGGACATGCAGTGCGATGGGAGCTACATCCAGCGGGCGCCCGCGAAGCCCAACGAACCCGACTCGCAGGCTCTCCAGATTCGCCGGGCCGAGGATCAACATCGGCAGGCCACCCGGCTCAAGCGACGTCTCGTACGGAGCGTCCAGGAGGGTGCGCTGCCCGAGCGACCGCCGCTGGATTGATGATCCTCGCCGGCCCCGCGGCAAGCGCCCCTGCGGTACCTTAGCCGCAAGGGCCCGCCCCGGCATGGCGCCCTCCGCACAGAGGCGCCAGGTTAGGCAGCTTCCTACCCCCTCTCCTGGATGATCGCCGTGCGCCGAGTTTCGTTCGTGTTACCCCTGTTCGCGCTCCTGTTGGCGTGGGCGCCCGCCCTGTCTGCGCAATCGCGCACGACCTCGGCGATTCGAGGCACGATCGTCGGGCCCGACGGCGAACCGCAGGTGGCCGCGTCGATCCAGGTGGTGCACCAGGAAACCGGTGCGGCCCGAACCTCGATCACGAACGACCGTGGAGCCTTTCTCATTCTGCTGCTGCAGCCCGGCGGACCCTATGCGGTCACGATCCAGGCGCTGGGTTTCGCAGAAGAGGTCAGAGACGGGTTGATGCTTCAGGTCGGCGAGGTCACGACGCTGGACTTTACCCTTCGACTCCAGGCGGTCGAACTCGCGGGCGTGCAGGTCGAGGTTCGGCGCGACGAGATCTTCAATCCGTCTCAGGTCGGCCCTGCGACTCTCCTGAATGAGCGCATCGTCGAATCGATGCCGGTGCTCTCGAGAGATATCACGGAGCTGGCCCTCCTGTCTCCCCTCGTGAAGACCACCGAGTCGGGCGGCTTCTCGGTCGCGGGCCAGAACGACCGCTACAATTCGCTTCTCATCGACGGGGTGCTGAACAAAGACATGTTCGGCCTCACCTCGGGTGGTGTCCCCGGGGGGCAAGCGGGCGCAAAACTCCTGCCCCTCGACGCCGTCACCCAGTACGAGGTCTTGGTCGCCCCCTTCGACGTGCGGCTGTCGGGGTTCACCGGCGGGGTGATGAATGCCGTGACCCGCTCGGGAACCAACGACTGGCGTTTTCGGGCGGCGGCGGTGAAGCGTACCGAGGCGCTGATGGGTGATCTCGTGCTGCCCACCGGGCCCGTCGAGGCGTCGGGGGTCGATCGATCGCTCATCGCGGTCTCGGCCGGGGGTCCGATCCGGCTCAATCAGGGGCACTTCTTCGTATCGGGTGAATTCGAGACCCGCAGTCGCCC
>CBDUEZ010000303.1:0-5197 GCA_965366355.1 uncultured bacterium | reverse complement strand
TAGCTACGGCTACGCCTTCGTCCTCTCGCCTCGACGCTCGACCCATGGCGCTCCCAATCATGTCCGCCCTACTTCTTCAACAGCCTTCTAGAACGCGAGCGCCCGAGCCGTGAAGGCTGGGCCTGGAACCGTGCTTCAGCGACCCGCGCAGGCGCTGGGGTAGTTCTCGCAGTAGCCGCCCTCGGCGAGGAGCGCGTGCACCACCGCGCGCCCCAGGGCGTCGGCTGCCGCGTTGTAGAGGGCCTGCAGGTCGCCGTTCGAGAGCGAGGCGTCCTGCTCGGTGGTCGACATCGCGAACACGGCGTCGCCGTCGCCCAGGTTGTGGATCGGACGGATCGATCGCGCGAGCCCGCTGTTCGACACCATCGCCATGCGCTGGGCCTGGGTCTGGTCGAGCGGCGCATCGGTCGCGACGAGCGCGATCGTGGTGTTGAAGGTCTGCCCCGAGGTCGGGCTCGCGCCCCCGTCGGGTGAGGGCGCGCACTCGTCGGCGTCGGGCGCCACGAGCCCGAACTCTCCGTCGAGCTCGAGAAAGATGCCGTACGGAAGGCAGGTCGCCGGGTTCACGGGCGACCCCGCCGGATTGAGTCCCACGATCGCCGCCACGGTATACCCGTTGGGCAGCACGACGCTGGCCGAACCCAAACCGTACCGAGCGCCGGTGCCCGCGCCCTCGCGGCCGAGGGGCACCGCATCGGTACTGGCGGCCGCCGCCGCCCGGTATCCGTATTCGGCATCGGGACGGGCCGAGAAATCACCGCCGCGGCCGAGGTCGAACAGAATCGCCGACGGCACAACGCCTCCCGCGATCGGATACCCGATGCCCTGTTCCTCGAGCCACCGCATCGTGCCTGTGGCGGCCTCCAGCCCGTAGGCGCTGCCTCCGCTCAAGACGATGGCGTGCACCTGGGTGACCAGCCCGCCCGGCTCGAGCAGGTCGGTCTCCCGGGTGCCGGGGGCTCCACCCTGCACGTCGACGCTCGCAGTGGCGCCCGCACGCGTAAGGATCACGGTCGTGCCCGTGAGGTAGCCGTCGCCCGTCCTGGAGTCGTGTCCGACCTCGATTCCAGCCACGTCGGTGAGGGTGTTGGTGGGGCCCGGGCGCTGGGCTTGAGCGCCGGCGCATCCGAGGGTCAGCCCAACCGCGAGAGTGATCCCGGCGGTTCGTCCGCCCCGTACCATCCGACGTTCACGTCGTCCGTGCATCCCTCATACCTCCATTCAGGCTGGGTTCGTGTCGGTTGCGACCGTGTCACAAGCCGGCTCAATTCCGCGAAAACGCTTGACGCCACATATTATACTGAATACGGTGCATCCGAAATGCATACGGTACGCAGTTTCCCGGATTCGTGGCCACGGCCGCGCTCACACGCCCCCGCGGCGCCCGGATTCGCGTCCCGATACCCCGCGAGACACCATCCGTCTCGCCTGCTGCGGCCTTTGCCGCTCTCCACTGGCCCGCTTCACCACCCAATTCCGGGTGAAAGCCGCCCTTTCAGGAGTCCTGTTATGCCCGTACACCTTCGTCGAATCTCTACCTGGATCGGTGTGTTGGGCGCACTGTTCTGGGGAACTGCCGTCACCGCCCAGCAACCAGGGATCATTCAGGGACGGATCACCTCCCAGTTCAATGGCGGCCCGATCGCCGACGCTCAGATCGGGATTCCCGCCCTGAGTCTGACGGTGCTCAGCTCCGCCGACGGTTCGTACCGACTCGCGGGCGTTCCCGCCGGGGAGCATGTCGTCGAGACTCTGCGCATCGGGTATGCTCGCACGACGCGCACCGTGACGGTCGCGGCTGGACAGGTGCTCCAGCTCGACATCCTGCTCACCGAGCAGGCCATGGAACTCGATCCCCTGGTCGTGACCGGGCAGGGTTCCGAGATCTCCCGCCGGCGCCTGTCGACCAACATCGACGTGATCTCGAGTGAGGCCATCGCCGCCTCGTCGGCCACGCGCCTCGACCAGCTGCTCCAGACCCAGCTGCCCTCGGTTCAGGTTCGCCTGTCGTCCGGGCAGCCCGGCGCCACGTCGGTGACGCGTGGCCGCGGACCGGTGTCGGTCAGTCGGGCCACGACTCCCGTCATCTACGTCGACGGTGTGCGGGTCGACAACCTGAATGGTCAGGCCGAACTGTCGCTCAACACGTCGGGCAACCGGCGCCAGGGCACGCAGACGTCGTCGATCGCCGACATTCCGCTCGAGAACATCGAGCGCATCGAGTACGTGCCGGGTGGTGCGGCCACGACGCTCTACGGCTCCGACGCCGCGAACGGCGTGATCCAGATCTTCACCAAGAAGGGTACGCCGGGCACGAGCCAGCTTTCGTTCGAGAGTGAGATCGGCTTCGAAGGGCCCGTCGAGAAGGCCTTCTTCTTTCCGCAGACGGCCGACCTGCTCTACAAGAACGGCCTGACCCAGCAGTACCGGTTCACCGGCAGCGGCGGCAACGATCGGGTCACCTGGTCGTTCGGCGGAAGCGTGTTGGATCGCGAGGGATACCGCATCGACAACAACGCCTCCCGCGGCTATCAGGCACGCACGGGCCTCACGGCCCTTCTGACCGACGGGTTCAAATACACGGGCTCGTTCGGGTTCGGTTGGAACCACTACGATCGCTCGCGTGACGGGAACGCCGGTGGCTACACCCCCCTCTGGCTCCTCGAGGGGGGCCGGATCTTCGCCGTCGGCTTCAACAACAAGCTGAACGAGTCGACCGCGGCGGAACTCGCCGATCTCCAGGCCTACCTGAACAAGGCCGAGTCGCTGCAGAACTACCGCGTGCAGGTCGCGCGCTTCCAGATGTCGCACCAGTTCAGCTGGGAAGCACGCCCCGACCTGTCGTTCAACGCCACGCTCGGCCTCGACCACCGGTCGAGCAACGAGCGCGGGATTCAGACCAACGAGTTTTTGATCTTCACGGGCGTGCAGCCCGAAGGCACCGATGACCGCGGCAGCATCAGCAGCTACGACCGTCGGTTCCTGGGCCTCACCATGGAGGCCGGCGGGCAGCACCGCTTCGAGCGGGGCGCCCTCTCTCTGGTCACCTCGGGTGGCGCGCAGCTCTTTCGCGACGACGACGCCCAGGCGTCTCGGGTCGCCCTGAATGTTCGCGACGGAAGTGAGACGGTGCGTGGCGCCGGCTCGACGCAGGCCGACGACTTCTTCATCGAACTGGTGAACTACGGCGTCTACGTGCAGCAGAACTGGGGACTCTTCGACAAGTACTTCCTGGACCTCGGGATTCGCGCCGACGGCAACTCGGCGTTCGGAGAAGAGGTCGGGCTCCAGTACTATCCGAAGATCGGATTTTCGTACGACATGGGATCCGAGGAGTTCTTCCAGAACAACGTGCCCGCCAACATCATCTCGAACCTGCGCCTGCGCGGGAACTACGGTGTGGCCGGAAACTTCCCGCCCCCGTTCGTCAACGACCGCACGGTGGGCTTCGCCTCGTATCTCGGGCAGCAGTCGGCCGGCTTCGGACAGCCGGGCAACCCCGACCTCAAGCCCGAAAAGACCCACACGCTCGAGTTGGGTGGTGAGCTCCAGGCGCTGTCGGGGCGGGTCACGCTCCAGTTCAACTGGTACGACGCGAAGACGAAAGACGCGTTGTTCTCCGTGCCTCTCAGCCCGTCGACGGGAGAAGGGGTACAGCTGCGCAACGTCGGAGAGATCCAGAACAAGGGAACCGAGTTTCGTTTCATCGCCGACGTGATCCGCAACGAGGGCTACTCGGTGCGGCTCACCGGCTCGCTCAACACCTTGAACAACGAGGTGATCGACGCCGGTGGTTCGCCGGTCTTCGGCATCAGTGGCTTCAGCTCGTCGACGGTGGAGACGGTGATTCAGGAAGGCTGGCCCGTGGGGACGCTGCGCGGCACGGCGTCGACGCTCAACGCCGACGGCACCATCGCCTCGACCGAGCTGCTCCAGTACCTGGGCAAGCCGCTTCCCGACAAGTTCGGGTCGATGGGCTTCGAGGTGCGTGTGGGCGACAACATTCAGCTGAACGCCGACGCCGACTGGCAGACCGGTGCGCAGCTCCACTCGTTCAATCGTCAGTTCCGGTACCTCTACGGAATCGACGATCCCGATCTGCCCGCGGCGCTGCTCGAGCAGAACCCGGGACCGTTCCGCACGAACTGGCTCCAACTGACGAACTTCTTCGTCGAAGACACCGACTACCTGCGTGTGCGGAACATCTCGCTGAACTACACGCTTCCCCAGGGCACCTTCGGATTCACGAAGGGTGTCGAACTCGGACTCGCCATGCAGAATCCCTTCGGCTGGTGGACCTCGAGCTTCGATCCCGAATCGGATCACTCCGGTGCGGCATCTCAGGGGGCCGCGTCGGTCGGTGGCTTCAACTACGCCAGCGATCCCTCGCCCCGCTCGTTCCTCGCCACCGTCCGCGTGCGGTTCTAGGAGACGACGATGCGATTCTTTGATTCCAACAACCGATCCGTAGCCATGCGCAGCATGAAGCCGGCTTTTATCCTGGCCATCACGGCCGGTCTCGGCCTCACCGGCTGTGACTTCCTCGACCCGACCGGGGTCGACAACCCGACGGTCACCGAAGAGACCTTCGTCGGCACGCCCAACGCGGCCGCCTCATGGACCCGGGGCGTCGAGCGCCAGCTCGCCACCGCGATCAATGTGATCGTGACGGGCACCGAGGTGGTGTCCGACAACCTCTTCAACAACCGCACGTTGTTCAGCAAGGTCTTCGACATTCCGCAGATCGACAATTCGGACTTCGATGTGCTGAACATTCAACGCGAGGTGCATCAGCTCCGGGCCATGGCCAATCAGGGGCTGACGGTCATCGTACCCGCTGATGCAACGGCAACCGACGCGACGCGGGCCCAACTCCACTTCCATCGGGGTTTCGGGCACCTTCTGTCGGCCGAGTTGTTCGTGGCACTTCCGGGTGAGCCCAACGGGGCCGCCCTGACTCCGGCCGAACACTTCTCCCTGGCCGTGGCCGACTTCGAGCAGGCACGATCGTTGAGCTCCGATGCCGATCTCGACGCGGCCGCGCTGCTGGCGATCGCGCGGGCCGAGTACGGCGCGGGCAACCGGGCCGCAGCCGTCTCCGCGGCGCAACAGGTGAAAAGCTCGGCCGGGTCGATGATCCGGTGGGTCGAGTACGACAACATCGATGGTCCGAACAACAGCATGCAGTTCGCGATCT